>NZ_CALRUC010000032.1:0-37477 GCF_943371255.1 Ferrovibrio terrae
GTGCAGGAGAATATCCGCAAGGACGATCCGGCAGCATTGCTGGATGCGCCGAAACGCGCGCGGCCGCTGCCCAAGCTTTTGAGCGAGAATGAAGTTGATCAACTGCTGAACGCCGCGCGCTCCCTGCGCGACGATCCGGCCGAATCCGCAAGGCTCACCGCGCTGCTGGAAGTGCTCTATGCCACCGGCCTGCGCGTCAGCGAACTGGTCGGTCTGCGCTGGCCGCCGTTTGGCGACGACGCCCGCTTCCTGGTGGTGCGCGGCAAGGGCAACAAGGAACGGCTGGTGCCGCTGTCGGAACCTGCCCGGCTCGCCATCGAGGATTATGCCGGCTGGCGCAGCGATTTCATGACTGGCAAGACCTCACCCTGGCTGTTTCCCTCGCGCGGCGACAGCGGCCACCTGACGCGCCAGCGCTTCGGCCAGCTGCTGAAAGACCTCGCGGCAGCGGCCGGGATCAGCCCGTCCAAGGTCTCGCCGCATGTGCTGCGCCATGCCTTTGCCAGCCATCTGCTGGCCCATGGCGCCGACCTGCGCGCGGTGCAGAAGATGTTGGGCCATGCCGATATCAGCACCACGCAGATCTACACCCATGTGCTGGAAGCCCGGAAACAGGCCCTGGTGCGCCAGCACCACCCTCTGGCCAAGCCCTAGGTTTTCCAAAGGAATTCCCTGACCTAACGTCAGGCTTGCCAAGCCTCTCCCGGCCAGTTAGCAGTTGCAACATAACAAGGGAGAGCCAGCGTCATGAGCTTCAAGACGATCACCCCCGCCCCTGCCCGGCTGAACCGCTGCGAGCTGGCGGTACCCGGCAGCAGCGTGAAGCTGTTCGAGAAGGCGGCGAAATCCGCCGCCGATGTGATCTTCCTCGATCTCGAAGACGCCGTGGCGCCCGATGACAAGCCGCAGGCACGCAAGAATATCGTGCAGGCCCTGCATGACATCGACTGGGGCCGCAAGGTGATGTCGGTGCGCATCAACGGGCTGGATACCCATTACATGTATCGCGACGTGGTCGAGGTGATCGAGGGCGCGGGCGACAAGGTCGACCTGGTGATGGTGCCGAAAGTGGGCACCGCAGCCGATATCTATGCCGTCGACATGCTGCTGACCCAGATCGAGACGGCAAAAGGCTTCAAGAAGCGTATCGGTATCGAGGCGATCATCGAAACCGCGCTGGGCATGCAGAATATTCACGAAATTGCGGCTGCAAGCCCACGCATGGAAAGCCTGCATTTCGGCGTTGCCGACTATGCCGCCAGCACGCGCGCCCGCACGACATCCATCGGCGGCCCGAATGCGCTCTATGGCGTGCTGACCGACAAGGATGGCGACAAGCCGCGCGACTATTTCTGGGGCGACATGTGGCATTACGCCATCTCGCGCATGGTGGTGGCGGCGCGCGCCAACGGCCTGCGCCCGATCGACGGGCCGTTCGGCGATTTCTCGGATGCCGATGGCTACAGGGCGCAGGCCAATCGCGCCGCCATCCTCGGCTGCGAAGGCAAATGGGCGATCCACCCGGCACAGATTGCCGTTGCCAACGAGGTCTACACGCCGCCGGAAGCGGAAGTGGCCAAGGCCAAGCGGATTCTGGAAGCGATGAAGGAGGCCCAGGCCAAAGGCCAGGGCGCCGTGGCGCTGGACGGCAAGCTGATCGACATCGCCTCGATCCGCCAGGCCGAAGGCATCGTCAAACAGGCGGAGCTGATCGCCCGCGGCTGAGGCCTAAGCCGCCGAAGCCGGCACCGCGCCCTGGCCATTGGGCGCATGCTGGAATTCCGGCACCAGCGCGGCGATGCCGGCGATCAGCGCCGCGGTATCGCGCTGCTGCGCATGCCCAATCAGGCTGGCGATGGTGCGGTCCAGTTCGGCGCGGTCGACGATGCGGGGCGCCGCCAGCATGATGCCGTCCTGCGGCGTCGACACCGTGGTTTCGGCGCTGTGCAGCACTTCCTCATACAGCTTCTCGCCCGGGCGCAGGCCGGTGAAGGCGATCTTGATATCCTTGTCGGGCTGCAGGCCGGCAAGGCGGATCATCTGTCGCGCCAGATCCTGGATGCGCACCGGCTCGCCCATGTCGAGCACGAAAATCTTGCCCTCGGCCTGCACCCTGTCACTCGGCATGGCGGCGGCCTGCAGGATCAGTTCGACCGCCTCACGCGTGGTCATGAAGAAGCGCGTCACATCCGGATGCGTCACGGTCAGCGGACCGCCCTGGCCCAGCTGGCGCTGGAATAGCGGCACCACCGATCCGGAAGATCCGAGCACATTGCCGAACCGCACCGTCACATACTGCGTGCCATTGCCGCGGCCGGTGCTGCGCTCCAGATCGAGGCTCTGACAGATCATCTCCGCGATCCGCTTGGTCGCGCCCATCACATTGGTGGGATTCACCGCCTTGTCGGTCGAGATCATCACCATGACGGCCACGTTATGGCGCTGGCAGGCCTGCGCCACGATCTGGGTACCGCGCACATTGGTGAGCAGGCCCTCGCCGACATTGGCCTCCACCAGCGGCACATGCTTGTAGGCCGCTGCATGCAAAACAATATCCGGACGCTGCGCGGCAAAAGCCGATTCCACCGAGTCCGGATCGCGCACATCGCCCAGCACGGCGACGCGCGGCAGTGCCGGATAGCGTTCCGACAGCTCCATGTCGATCTGGTAGAGCGCATGTTCGCTCTGTTCGAACAGCACGATGGCGGCAGGAGCGAGGGCTGCGACCTGGCGCACCAGTTCCGACCCGATGGTGCCGCCGGCGCCGGTGACCAGCACGCGCCGGCCGGCGATCAGCCGCAGCACGGCACTGCGATCGAGCACGCGCTGCGGCCGGCCGAGCAGATCCTCGACATCGACCGACTGCACCTGCGGCGCGTCGCCTTCCTTGCGGAACTCGGTCATGCGGGGCAGGCGCGCGACGCTGATGCCCAGCGGTGCCGCGATCTCGACCAGATCACGGATGGTGCGGCCATCGACCCGCTCATCCGCCACGATGATGCGGCGCGGCCGATCAATCTCGTCCATGCCGGTGATGATGGCCGACAGATCGGCCAGACGGCCGAGCACGCGGATGCCGCGCAGGTCGCGGCCATGGCGGCCGGTGGAATCATCAATGATGCCAACCACGCGATAGGCGGCATTGCCGCGCTCCATCTCGCGGATGAAGGTATCGGCGGCCAGGCTGGAACCGATCAGCACGACCGGCACACGCCTGTCTTCGCCGCGCCACAGCACGCCAGCCAGGCTGCCTTCCTTCCAGCTGCGATACAGGATGCGCGGCCCGGCCAGCAGCAGCATGAGGATGAAGACCTGCATCACCAGCGCACTGCGCGGGTAATCCGCCAGACGGGTGAAAATGAACAGCAGCGGCACGAAGATCAGCAGCGACAGCAGGCTGCCACGCAGGATCGCCAGCATGTCGCGCAGGGAGGCGAAATGCCAGATGCCGCGATAGAGCCCGGTATACTGGAACACCACACCGGCCACGCCGGCAAAAACCAGCGTCGGCAGCCAGGCTTCCTCGGGCGACCAGTCGATATCGACAATCCAGAACCGCAGCCAGATCGCCAGCGGCAGCGAGATCGCCGCCATGACAATGTCATGCACCGCCACCAGCAGGACGCGGTGGTTCAGGTGGCGAGGGCTGATGAACTTGGGCTTATCGGTCATGATCGGTCACGGCCATCCTAGCCGCTACGCCGATTCGGCGAAATGCCTGCAGACGGCCGCCGTGGCGGCAACCGCGGCCAGGGTGGCGGCGATGGCCGCCTGCCATGACTGCAGGCTGGCCAGCGCCAGGCCGACCAAAAGCAGATTGAGTGCCGCGATCCGCAGGGCGACTGCCGCATGGCTGCCGAATTTACGCGCGCCCTGCTGGTAGAAGTGGCTGCGATGGGCCTGCCAGACCTTTTCGCCGCGCAAGCCGCGGCGCAGCAATGTGTAAGTTGCATCAACCCAGTAATACATCGGCAGAATCAGCGCCGCCGCCCAGGCACCAGACAGCGCCAGCAGCAGGAGCAGCAGTCCAAGCAGATAGCCGACCGGCACGCTGCCGACATCGCCGAGGAAAACCTTCGCTTTGCCCCAGTTCCACGGCAGGAAGCCCAGCGCGGCCATGGCCACGACCAGGCCCGGTGCATTGGCCAGATCGGGATGCTGCCAGGCCGCAACCAGCACACTGCCGGCACCCACCGTCACCATCTCGACGCCGGTGATGCCGTTGATGCCATCCATGAAGTTGAACAGGTTGGTGAACCACAGCCAGGCGAGGAACAGCACCACGCGTTCGAGCCAGAGCGGCACCGCACCCTGGGTGATCGTGGCGAAATCGGGCAGCAGTGCCAGTACCGCTCCGACGGCCAGCATCTGCACACCGAAACGCAGGCCGACCGGCAAGCCGCCGTGGCGGTCGTCGAGCCAGGACACCAGCGCCAGCGCCGCCATGCCGAGCAGAACCAGTACGAAAAAATCGCTGAAGTCAAAGACCGACCAGACAATGCAGCCGAACAGGATGCCGGCGGTGACGGCAACACCGCCGCCGCGCGGGGTGGCATCGGTATGGCTGGAGCGGTCGTTGGGAATATCCAGCACGGCGCGGCGCTGCAGCCAGCCGATCAGCGGGCGCATCAGCACGAAGACCAGCAGCCCGCTGGCGAGTGCAATGGCAAGGGCGATCAGCCAGTCCTGCAGCAACGCACTCACAGCGATTCTCCCCGCATCTGCAAGACGCGATCATAGGTCGCCAGGCTGGCGGCAACGAACTGCTCGACCGAAAATTCCGCCACCGCGATGGCGCGGCTGCGCGCCGCCAGGCGATGGCGCAGCGGCACATCTTCGAGCAGACGGCGGATCGCATCGGCCGTCGCCTTGCCATCGCCGACCGGTACCAGCAGGCCGTTTTCCTCATGCCGCACCACTTCGCGGCAACCCGGTGCATCGGTGGTGACGATGGCGCGGCCGATGGCCGCGGCCTCGATCAAACCGCGCGGCAGACCCTCGCGATAGGATGGCAGCACAATGATATGGGCGCGCGGCAGCATCGCCGGCATGTCATCGGCAAAGCCCCAGTATTCCACCACGCCACTGTCGATCCAGCGCTGCAGCTGTTCGGCGCCGATATCGGTCTTGTTGTCCGGATCGCGGCGGCCGACCAGCACGAAGCGCGCGACCGCACCTTCCGCGCGCAGGATTTCAGCCGCCGCGACGAATTCGCGCACGCCCTTGTCGCCCAGCAGGCGGGCTGGAAACATCACCACAGGCGGGTTGGCGGCATCGACCGATGGCTCGGCGTGGTTGGCAAACACCTGCATGTCGACGCCGCAGCCCTTGATCATCACCCAGCGATCCGGGCGCACCAGGCGGCGCGCCTCGAAAACCGCGAGATCGTCCGGGTTCTGGAAAATGGCGATGCTCCGGCCGTAGCCCAGCGCCAGGCGATAGAGCCGCTCGATCAGGCGACGCAGCAGGCCGGTCTGCACATCGGCGCGGTCTTCGCTCTGGATGAACACATAACCCAGCCCGGTGATGGCATGCACCACGCCCGGCAGGACAGCCAGCCGGGCGGCCAGCCCGCCCCAGACCACCGGCTTGATCGAAACCAGATGCACGAGCTGCGGCCGCAGGCGCAGGAACAGGCCGAGCAGTACCAGCAGCAGCCTGAACTCGGCCAGCGGGTTCTGCCGGCTGCGGGTCAGCGGGATCGGATGAAAGACAAAGCCTTCCGCCTGCAGCCGGGCGGCAATGGCCGGATCGGCCGGGGCGGCGACATGCACGGTCCAGCCACGGCGCTGCATCGCCCGGCCGACGGGCAGCCGGTGGGTGGTGAAGAACAGGGCTTCCTGGACGACGATGAGCAACCGGCGGGCCATGAGGCGGCTCTACCGGCTGGCGGAAGGCGGGTCAAGCCGCTGAATTCCTTAATGCCGCGCTTGGTCGCCCCAGCAGCTTTCCGGCCCGGCTTTATTGACAGGAACCGGCCGGGCGAGTACCCCCCCTTTAGCGCTTTTTTCGTGAAAGTCCTGCCGTGTCCAAGCCCGTTTCGCCCCCCTCCATCGCCGTCATCGGCCTCGGTTATGTCGGCCTGCCGCTGGCCGTGGCGCTGGCCCGGCATTTTCCGGTTCTGGGCTTCGATATCGACAAAAGCCGCGTCGAGGAACTGGGCCGTGGCGAGGACCGCACCCGGGAAATCGAACCCGAGATCCTGCGCAGCAGCAGCCTGAAGCTGAGTGCCGCCCCGGCCGACCTGCCGGGCCAGCAGATTTACATCGTCACCGTGCCGACACCGGTGGACGACAGGAACGTGCCCGATCTCGGCCCCGTACGCTCGGCTTCGCGCACAGTCGGCCAGGCACTGAAGACCAGGGCTGCCTCCGGCGCCATCGTTGTCTACGAAAGCACCGTCTATCCCGGCGTGACCGAGGAGATCTGCGGTCCGCTGCTGGAGCAGATGTCGGGCCTGACCTGCGGCAAGGATTTCTTCCTCGGCTATTCGCCCGAGCGCATCAATCCCGGCGACAAGGTGCACACGGTCGACAAGATCACCAAGGTGGTGGCCGGCCAGACGCCCGACGTGGCGGCCACGCTGGCAGGCATCTACGGCAAGATCACCTCGGGCGGCATCCATCTGGCGCCGACGATCAAGACCGCCGAAGCCGCCAAGGTGATCGAGAACGCCCAGCGCGACATCAACATCGCCTTCATCAACGAGATCGCGATGATCTTCGGCAAGATGAACATCTCGACCTACGATGTGCTGGAAGCCGCCGGCACCAAATGGAACTTCCTCAAGTTCCAGCCCGGCCTGGTCGGTGGTCACTGCATCGGCGTCGACCCTTATTACCTGGCGCATCGCGCCGAGGAACTGGGCCATCACGCCCGCATTATCCTGTCGGGCCGCGCCATCAACGACGGCATGAGCGCCCATGTGGCCGAGGCCGTATCGGCGCGGATCGCCCCCAAGGGCACCGTGCTGCTGCTCGGCCTCACCTTCAAGGAAGATGTGCCTGACCTGCGCAACTCCAAGGTGGCCGATCTGGTCGGCCATCTGAAGCGGCTCGGCCATAGTGTGACGATCCACGATCCGCTGGCCGATCCGCATGAGGCACAGCACGAATATGGCCTGATGCTGGCGCCGCGGCTGGACCAGCTGTCCGGCTTCGATGCCGTGCTGGGCGCCGTGCCGCATGAGGTCTATCGCCAATTCGCCGATGCCGAACTGGGCAGGCTGGTCAAGGCCGGCGGCCTGGTCGCCGACCTCAAGGGCATGTGGCGCGACCGCAAACTGCCGGCCGGCCTGAAATACTGGACGCTTTAGGGTGATCCCGGGAATATCGCACTGGACTTCGTGCCGGTGCTGACCGAAATATCCTGTTCATCAGGAGCGTAAGATGTCCGAACAGATCGACAAGCGCATTCCGGTATCCGTGATTACCGGCTTTCTCGGGGCGGGCAAGAGCACCCTGCTCAACCGCCTGCTGCGCCATGCCGACATGGGCGACACGGCGGTGATCGTCAATGAGTTCGGCGAGATCGGCCTGGATCACGCCCTGATTGCCTCCAGCAAGGAAGACACCATCCTGCTCAGCTCGGGCTGCCTGTGCTGCACCGTGCGGGGCGACCTGGTGAACACCTTCCGGGAACTGACCGCCAAGCGCGATTCCGGCGAGGTGAAGCCGTTCAAGCGCGTGGTGATCGAGACGACGGGCCTGGCCGACCCGGCACCGGTGCTGCACACCCTGATGAGCGACCCGGTGGTGGCCGAGCGCTGCCGCCTGGAAAGCGTGGTCACGCTGGTGGATGCGGTGAATGGCAGCGGCACGCTGGACCATCATACCGAAGCCGTGAAGCAGGCTGCCGTGGCCGACCGGCTGGTACTGACCAAGACCGATCTGGCCGAGCCCAAGGCCGTGCAGCAGCTGCGCCATCGCCTGCAGCATCTTAATCCCGGCGCGCCGGTCTTCACTGCCATCGGTGGCGATATCGCGCCGAAGCAGCTGTTCAATGCCGGCCTCTACGATCCGGCCACCAAAAGCTTTGACGTTCAGAACTGGCTGCGTGCCGAAGCCTATGGCGCCGGCCACCATCATCACGACCATGACCACGGGCATGACCACGACCATCATGACGATGGCGACCACCATCACCATGACGATCACGGCCACCAGCATTTCGAAACCACCGATGGCAAGCTGGACGTCAATCGCCACGATGCCTCGATCCAGTCCTTCTGCCTCACCTTCGACGAACCCTTCGAGTGGAACACGCTGGCCACCTGGCTCGATCTGCTGGCGGCCTATCGCGGCGACAACCTGCTGCGCGTAAAGGGCCTGGTGAATGTCACCGGCGTTGACCGCCCGGTGGTGATTCATGGCGTGCAGCACCTGTTCCATCCGCCGGCCACGATTCCGGCATGGCCCGATGACAGCCGCCAGAGCCGCATCGTCTTCATCACCCGCGACCTCGGCCGCGAGGTGATCGAGCAGACCTTGAATGCGCTGCAAAAAGCCGAACCGCCCGCGGCACAGGGCAGCTGAGAGCTGCTATGAGCGCCGGTGACTTCCCGCCCGCCAGCGCAGCGACCAGCCTGGCCGCGCTGATCGCCCTGGGAACCACCTTTGCCCAGATCGTGCGCGCCGAGACTGCGGCGCTGCGCAAGGGCGAGCGCGCCAGCTTTGAGGCACTGACCGCAAGCAAGAGCGCGTATCTCGAAACCCTGAAGCAGAGCATGGCCGCGCTGGAGCCGCAGCGCAGCACGGCCAGTGCAGTGGAGCGCGAGCGCTGGATGGCGGTGGCCGCCGATTGCGAAGCCGCCCTGCAGGAAAATGCCAAGCTGATCGCCGGCGAGCAGCTGCATGCCGCCGCGATGATGGACATGCTGCGGCAGATGCTGCGCCAGCGCCAGACCGGCGCCGCCGGCTATGGCCGTGATGGCCGGCTGAAACCGCGCATATGAACCAGATGCCTGCCCTGCCGGCGCTGGATGCCGGCCTTGCCGAGCTGATCCGCAGCCTGCAGCGCACCGCGCCGAACCGGGTGTTCTCGGCCAGCTATGGCGGGCAGCGGCTGTGGATCAAGACCGTGGCGCGGCCGCGCCTGCGCTCGTCCGTGCTGCTGCAGCAGGTGATCGCTTTTTGCTCCGGCCTGCCGCTGCTGCGGCCGGCGCATAATCCCGGCGGGGCCGCCGGCCTGGCCGCCGAAGCCGCGGCGATGCACCATTTGCGGGCGGCCGGCTTTCCGGTGCCACCCGTGGTGGGCTGCACGGCCGAATGGCTGGTGCTGGGCGATGCCGGCGATGCGCTGGAAACGCAGCTGAATGTCCTGCGCCGCAACGACCCCGACGCCTGCTGGCGCCAGATCACGGCCGCCGGCGCGCTGCTCAGCCGCCTGCATGCCGCCGGGCTGTGGCATGGCGGCGCACAGATCCGCAATTTCAGCTGGCAGGATGGCGCGCCCGGCCTGCTGGATTTCGAGGACCATGACCTGCCCGGCATGACACTGGCCGAGCGTCAGGCGCGCGACCTGCTGCTGTTCCTGTATTCCCTGACGCGCTACGACAATGCCCCTGGACCGCCACGCCTGCCGGTGCTGGCGGCGACGATGCTGGGCAGCGCCAGCACCGAGGTGCATGACGCCCTGCGCAAATTGCGCCGCCGCATGGCCTGGCTGCTGGCGATTGCCCGCCTGATCGCGCCCAAAGCCGGCCGCGATGTGCGGCAGGCGGTCGCCGCCGACGCCGCGCTGGGCGCCGCTCTGCGCTAAAACTCAGAAGGCCGGCGGTTCCAGCCCGATACTGCCGACGTTGATGCCGCGCCAGTTGTTCAGCGGCTGCTCCACCAACGGCCGGATCTGCTCCCGACCGCTGACATCCAACAGTTCCAGATGCTCGAGCAGGCCACCCAGCGCGGTCTGCGCCGCGCGTGCCGTACCGTCCAGAACCTTCAGCGCGATGCCGAGGCCCAGCTCAGCCGAGGCCGCGGTATAGACGCCTTCGGCGCCGGTCTTGGCAATGAAGCGTCCCTTGCCGGCCTGCATCACCGCGGTGCAGAAGCGGCCGGTGCCGGCGACGAAGAAGGGTTCGGCCGCCACGGCCGCGGCAAGGCGTTTGGCTGCCTGCGCACGTTCGGGTGCGAGGCCGGTGCCGGTGACGAAGCGGGCGAAACCCCAGGCGAGATTGTGCAACGGGATCGCCATGGTGGGCATCGAGCAGCCATCGGTGGCGAAATGCTCGGGCGCGATCTTCACGCCGCAGACATCCTCAATGGCGGCGGTGACACGACGCTGCACCGGATGGTCGGGCAGCACATAGCCGCGGATATCCTCACGCAGATGGGTGGCGACCGAGACCATGCCGCAATGCTTGCCCGAGCAGTTGTTGTGCAGCGGCGTCGGCGCCCTGCCGTCACGGGCGATCTGCCGCGCCGTCTCCTCGTGATAGGGCCAGTGGGCGCCGCATTCCAGATCGTCGGACTTCAGCCCGATGCGGGCGAGCCAGGCGCCGGCGGTTTCGGTATGGCGCAATTCGCCGCCATGGCTGGCGCAGGCCATCGCCAGTTCGCTCTGGCTTAAGGAAAACGCATCGGCGGCGCCGCTTTCCACCAGCGGCAGGGCCTGGATCGCCTTATTGGACGAGCGCGGGAAGATCGAGGCCTGCGGATCGCCCCAGGCTGCCAGTGTCTTGCCATCGCCATCGACGATGGTGGCGATCACCGGGTGGCGGCTTTCCACTTGCGTGCCGCGCTTCACTTCAACGATAAAGGGCCGCGCACCGGGCGCCGGCAGGGGAGCGAAAGGCTTGCCCATGGCGGTATACTCCTGTCCAGAATCCGGTGGTCTTATACACGTAAGGAATGGAACTGGCGATGCGCGGCTTTTTCGGAATCGGTGTCGAGGGCCTGAGCAAGCCGATGAATGCCGGCAACCTGTTCCGCACGGCGCATGCCTTTGGCGGCAGCTTCGTCTTCACCATTGCCGCCACCTATTCGGTGAACGCCGCCCGCTCCGACACCAGCAAGACGCCGCATAACCTGCCCTGGTACACCTATGACTCGCCGGCCGAGCTGAGCCTGCCGACCGGCTGCCAGCTGGTCGGCATCGAGCTGCTGGACGAGGCCATCGAGCTGCCGAGTTTCCGCCACCCGTTGCGCGCCGCTTATGTGCTGGGTCCGGAGATGGGCTCGCTCAGCCCGGCGCTGGTGGCGCGCTGCGACCATGTGATCAAGATTCCGACCAGTTTCTGCGTCAATGTCGGGGTCGCCGGCGCCATCGTGATGTATGACCGCCTCATCACCCTGGGCAAATTCGGCGAACGGCCGCTGTCGCCGCTGGCCAGGGCCCGGGATACGGCCGCCGCCCCGGCCAATCCCGGCGGTCGCATGCCCAAGCGCAAGGCATAACGTAGCGGCAGGCGGCCCGCGGGCAATCTGGGGTTTCACTGCGCTGGCGATTCGGGACGATCTCTAATAGAATCAAAGACATGCGCATTCACTTTTCCACAGGCTGCTGTCATAGTGGTTGCGACTGGGGGTCGGCAGCAGCCTGAAATGAATGTCAGTGCACCATCGGGAATAACGGAAGTCGGTAGCGGCGTTGTCCTGTGCCAGGACGCCCATGCGTTGTCGGAGCGCCGTGCGCTGTCGATGATCGGCCGCGTCTGCCGCGACTATCTTGACGAAAATATCCTGACGCCGCTGGAGCTGCTGCATCACAGCGGGCATGCCAAATTGCTGAACGGTGCCGAGAATCTTTGCGCGGCGCTGGTGCAGAAAGCGGCGGTCGCCCAGGCCCAGGCGACCAACACCGCCGTGCGCGACAAGATGAAAAAGATCTACGCCATCACCACGGCGGCGATCACCCAGGTCGAGGCGTTCGAGAAGAAACTGCCGCATACGCCACTGACCCACCGGCTGCTGAGCCAGCTGACGGCATCAGATCCGCTTTATGGCACGCGCATCGCCTATTGTGCGCTGGCGCATCATCTGAACATGACCAAGACCTGGACCGAAAAGGCCGGTCGCGTGGTCGCCTTGTTCGATTCTGCCATCGAGCCTCCGGCGGCGGCGGTGCTGGATGAAGCGCTGGCCGAGATCCTGCAGGCCAAGACCGCCGTGCCGGAACTGCTGGGCAAGTTCCGCGATGCGCGGCTGCGCGTCATCCAGCTGATGGCCCTGCTGGACAGCCGTTACGCCATCGACGACGACGCCTATGCCACCGATTTCGCCCAAACCCTCAACAAGATTGCCGCCAAGCAGACGATGCCGTCGCTACGCGAAGCGGTGATCCAGCTGGTGCGTCGCCTGCTGATATCCTCGGTGCCGCTGCTGTCGGAAGAACCGGCCGAGGAATTTCCCGCCACCCGCGAAGTTTATGCGCTGCTGACCAAGGATCGTGAGTTTGCCATCGAGCTGGGCGCCGCCGACCTGTTCGAGAAACGCATGGTTCGCCTGGTGACGGCGGAAAAACTGGCGCGCCTGATCCCCGGCCATTTCTCGGCGCCGAAGCTGATGCAGGGCCTCAAGCTGTTTGAGGAAAGCATCGGCGAAGGCCCAAAGGAAATCCTGCTCAAATACATCGCCTACCTGTTCGAGCATCGCGACCTGGAAAAGGAATTCGTCGATCCGGCCTATTCCACCGAGGAAAAGAGCGAGATCGCCCAGGAGCTGCGCAAGAAACTGATCAGTGCCGGACTTTCGGATCACCGCCGCGAACAGTTCCTCGGCATTCTCGATCCGCTGATCCAGCGCATCGGCCAGGACCAGCGCAAATCCACCCGCAACCAATGCGGCCCGGAAGACCATGTCGTGCTGGAAGGCAACCGCATTCCGCTGAAGAACTGGAGCGCCATCGGTCTGCTGTTCGGCCCGATCACCGGCACCTTCCTGCAGGGCGAACTGCTCAAGCTGACCGTCAAGATCAAGAATCCGAAGCTGCAGATCACCTTTGATGCCGAAGGGGATGTGGTGCGCTACACCGAAGACGGTTTCGTGGCGATGAAATACCGCTGCCTCGATACGCAGATGGCCAAGAAGGTTGCGCTGTATTTCGACCCTCTGGCGGGCGCGAAGGTCTAAAAATACATCCTCCGCATGCAGTCGATGAAAGCGCGGCCGCCACGCTGCGTTGACGGTTTTCGTGGCAGGAATATGCTACCGTCATGGCTGAGGGTGGAGATGGCCATGCAGAAAATCATTTCGGGACTCTTGCTGGGTCTGGTCTGGACGGCGGCGCCGGTCGTCCCGCTGGCCGCACAGCCCGTGGCGCAGACCGCCACGCCGGCATTGGCCGCGCCGCCGCGCAGCATTGCTGACATCGTCGCCATCCTGGATCAGGAAAAACCCGATCCTGCCCGGCGCGCCCGCCTGATCGCCCAGGCCGAAATCCAGGAACCGCCGAACCTGGATGCCCGCCAGCGCAGCCGCTTCCTCTACGAACGTGCGCAGGCCGCCGCGCAGCTGGGCCGCCCGGAAAGCGCCCTGCGCGATGCAACGCTGGCGGCAAGGCTGGCCGATGAGGTGGGCGACGACAGCTACCGCATCATGCAGCTGGTCGGCGCGATGTTGCGCAATCTTGGCCATATTCAGGAAATGCTGGATATCTATACCCGGCAGATCGACCTGATCGAGAAGTCACGGGCGCGTGGACGTGTGATCAACGCTTACCGCTCTGCCGTGCAGGCCTCCATCGACCTCGGCCGGCTCGAACAGGCCGAGAAATATGTCGGCTATGCGGAAGGCGTGCATCGCGAATTGAGCAGCGGACGCGGAAATGCCTTCATGTTCCTGACCAGCTGGCAGGCTGATATCGACCTGTCCAAGGCCGCCATCGCCCTGGCGCGGGGCCGCTACACCGAGGCGGAAGCACATTTCACCAGCAGCATTGCCAATACCCGCGATGCAATCGAGAAGATGAAGAACTGGCCGGAAAAGCCGCCGGCCGGCGGCATGGAAAACGGCAATGATGTCAGCCTGCTGCGTCTTGGCGAAACCAAGCTGGCCCAGGGCCGCATCGTCGAAGCCGAGGTGGATATCCGCCAGGCCCTGCTCAGCCTGTTGCGCCGTGGCGGAAAGTATTTCGGCCAGACCGGCCAGGCGGTTATCAGCCTGTCGACCGTGCTCGTGGAGCAGGGCCGCTATGCCGAAGCGGAAAAGCTGACGCGCACCGCGCTGGAGATTTTCCGCGATCTCGGCATCGACGAAACGGCGGGTCAGATTAACAACTCCAAGCGATCGCTGGCCAATATCCTGATCCTGCAGCGCCGCTGGCAGGAGGCGGCCAAGCTGTATGAAGAGGTCTTTTCCAATGTCCAGAATAATCAGGATGCCAGCCGTGCCGGCAGCCGCATTTCCAACGGCCGCATCCTCGCACTCGCTCGCACTGGCGAGGGCGCGCGCGCCGTCGAAGTAGCCGGTCGGGTACTGGAAGCCGCCTCTGCCCGGCTTGGCGAACGCCATTTCGACACGGCAATGGTGCGCGGTCTGCACGGCGTTGCGCTCGCCGCCGCCGGCCAGGATACCGAAGCCGTCGCCGCATTCCGGGCCGCACTGCCGGTGATCCTGTCCAGCTCGCGCCAGGCCGATACCGAGGAGAGCACTTCGGCGTCACGCGATTTCTATATCCAGACCATCGTTGAAAACTACATCGTGCTGCTGGCCAAGGTGCAAGGCACGCCTGCCGCCGCCGGTCTTGATGCCGGCACCGAAAGCTTCCGGCTGGCCGATGTGGCCCGTGGCCGCAGCGTGCAGCGCGCGCTCTCGGCTTCGGCCGCACGCGCCGCCGTGCGCGATCCAGCACTCGCCACCCTGATCCGCGACGAGCAGGACGTGCTAAAGCAAATCGCCGCGCAGTTCGGCCTGCTGAGCAACCTGCTGGCGCTGCCGCCCGGGCAGCGTGACGACAAAGCGATTCTCAGCTTACGCACCCAGGTCGACAAACTGCGCGACGCCCGCGCCAAGACACGGCAGCAGATCGAAAAGCAGTTCCCCGAATATGCCAGCCTGATCGATCCGCGCCCGCCGTCGCCCGACGATGTACGCGGCGCGCTGCGTCCGGGCGAGGCGCTGCTGTCCTTCTACCTGGCTCAGGATAACAGCTTCGTCTGGGTCGTGCCCAAGGAGGGGCCGGTAGCCTTTGCCGCCAGTCCGGTCGGGGCCGCCGCCCTCGAGCAAAAGGTCAATCGCCTGCGCCGCGCGCTGGAGCCCCAGGCCGAAACACTGGGCGACATTCCGGCCTTCGACCTGGTGCTCGCACACGAGATGTACCAGACGCTGCTGCAGCCGGTGGAAGCCGGCTGGAAATCGGCGAAGAGCCTGTTCGTGGTCACCAATGGCGCGCTCGGCCTGCTGCCGCTGTCGCTGCTGCCCACGGCGCCGGCGACTGTCGATATGAAGGCCGCGCCGCTGTTCGACGGCTACAAGACCGTGCCCTGGCTGGCACGCACCCATGCGGTGACACAGCTGCCGTCGACCGCTGCCCTGAAAACCCTGCGCGGCCTGCCCGCCGGCAGCGCCAGCCGCGCACCCTTCATCGGCTTCGGCGATCCCTTCTTCAATGCCGAGCAGGCCGCGGAGGCCGCCAGCGAGGCGCCGCAGCGCATCGCCTCGGCCGATCCGGTGGCGGTGCGCGGCGCCAAGCTGAAGCGCCGCAACGCGCCGCAGATCGAGGGCATCGACAGTGCCGAACTGGGCCAGTTGCCCCGCCTGCCCGATACCGCCGACGAGCTGCGCTCGGTGGCGGGTGCCATGCGGGCCGACCTGAGCAAATCCCTCTTCCTTGGCAAGAATGCCAACGAGAAGCTGGTCAAGCAGAGCAAACTCGACGGCTACAAGGTGGTGGCCTTTGCCACTCACGGCCTGATCCCCGGTGAGCTGAACGGCCTGACCCAGCCCGCGCTGGCACTCACCGCACCGCTGGTGGCCGATGTCGATGGCGATGGCCTGCTGACCATGGACGAAATTCTCGGCCTCAAGCTGGATGCCGACTGGGTTGTGCTCTCGGCCTGCAACACCGGCACCGGCGCTGGCGCCGGCGCCGAGGCCGCTTCGGGCCTGGGCCGCGCCTTCTTCTACGCCGGCACCCGCGCCCTGCTGCTGACCAACTGGTCGGTGCATTCGGCCTCGGCCAGGGACCTGGTCACCGACCTGTTCCACCGCCAGTCCAGCGACGCCCGGCTCAGCCGTGCCGAAGCCCTGCGCCAGGCCATGGTCGCCCTGCTGGATGGGCCGGGCTATCAGGAAGATGGCAAGTCGCTGTTCAGCTACAGCCATCCGATCTTCTGGGCGCCTTACACGCTGATGGGCGACGGCGGCTGAGCCGTTACTTCTCGGTCAGGCTGCGCACCGCCGACCACTGGGCCGGATCCTCGGGCAGCGCCGCGATGCGCTTGAGGAACAACGCCGCCGCCGTGTCGTCGTCCAGTCCCTGCAGCGCCGCGCGCGCACCGTTGCGATCGCCATATGCCAGTGCCGCATGGGCGCGCGTGAAGGCATCCGCCGCAGCCTGCTGTTTGATGTCGGCGCGGCCGTGGCGGGCGAGTGGCTCGAACAGCCGCACCGGCCGGGCCCGCCCGACCACGCGCACCGTGTCGATCATGCGGGCGACAATGGCCGCATCGCCTGCGGCCGACATGGTCGCGTCGCTGACCAGGATCGAGGTGCCATAGGCCTTGTTGGCGCCTTCCAGCCGCGAGGCCAGGTTCACCGCATCGCCCATGGCGGTGTAGTTGAAGCGGCGCGGCGAGCCGATATTGCCGATCAGGACACGGCCGGTATTCAGCCCGATGCGGGTATGCATCACATGGCCGGCGACGGAAAAGCGTTGCGGATCGCTGTGCAGGGCATCGCGCATTTTCAGCGCGGCACGGATGGCATGATCGGCATGCCGGCCGTCATCGACCGGCGCACCGAATACGGCCACGATGGCATCGCCGATATACTTGTCGACGAAACCGCCATGGTCTTCGATGATCGCGGTCATGGTGCTGAAATAGGTGTTCAGGCCCTGCACCAGGGTGGCCGGGTCGCAGGCTTCCGAGATCGCCGTGAAGCCGGCGATGTCGCTGAACAGCACGGTCACCTCGCGCTCCTCGCCACCCAGCACCGGCATGCGTCCGCCGGCCACCATGCGCGCGATCACCACCGGCGGCAGGTAAAGCGAAAACAGTTTGCCGATCAGCCGCCGGTCACGGTCGGCGACGGCAAAACGGTAGGCAACGGTCGCCGCCGCAGCAGTTACCATGGCCGCAGCGATACCAAGCCAGGGCGCCACACCGCCCGCCTGCAGCAACAGCGCAGCGCCCGGTGCCAGCGCCAGCGCCACGGCACCGGATGCTGCCAGCCCGGCTACAAGCGGCAGGTAAAAGACAGCCAGTGCGCTCAACACGGTAAAGGCCAGTGCGGCGGCAAGACTGCCCGCAGCGGGCCAGTCGCGCAGGGCGGTGCCGTCCAGAATGTTGTCGACGGCCGTGGCGTGGATATAGACGCCGGGCGTGCTGTCGCGTGCCACCGCCGCCAGCGGCATGACCGGGTGCACACAGCGTGATGGTGCCGCCGCGCCATCGGCCTGCTGCACCAGGCGCCGCGAGGTCAGGCGACGATCCTCCACATCCAGTACGGTGGCGAAGATCACGACACGGCCGGCGAAATGCCGCTGGAAATACTCTGTCTTGCCAGCCTGGGCGCAGGCATGCAGATCGGCCAGCGAATAGGTCGGGATCGCGCCCGCCGCAGTGTTGAAATTCAGCAGCAGGTTGCCATCCGCATCCCGCTGTGCCACGGCGCCGGTTCCGCCGGCGGCACGCTGCGCCAGTTCGGCGGCGAAGCCGGCCTCGCCTGTGCCATCTGCATTGGCAAAGACCAGCGGCACGCGACGGATCACGCCATCATCGTCTTCAAACACATTGAGCGGGCGGATATTGGCGGCACCGCCGACGGCGACCTGCTGCGCCGCATGCGGCAGGATCGGAAAGGCTGAATGCTGTACCTTGCCGAGCACCAGCCTGCCGGCGCGTGCGGCATTGCGCAGGGCGATCAGGAAGTCGCGCTCGAAGCCGCGCTGGATCGTGTCGAGCGAAGTGGAGTAGACCACATCAAAACCAACCACCGCCGCCTCGCCCGCCACGGCATTGACCACAGGCGCCAGCAGCGGCAGCCAGGTCGCCTGCGGCGTTTCATTGAAAGGCGGACGGCGATAGGTCTCTTCGTCGATGGCGACAACGGCGACATGGCTGGGCTGTGCCGGCGCCGGCAGCAGCCAGTGCCGCAGCGGCATCAGCAGATCGAGCGAGGGGCCACGCAGCCATGCCGCGGCCGGACCACCCGCAAACCCGACCGCCGCGACGGCAGCAATGACGGCGACAACAGCGAGGTCGCGGAGTTTCGCCGGGGCCATGGCCGCCTAGAAGCGGACCAGACGCAGCAGCAGCGGGCCGGCACCTTCGCCGGCATCCAGCGAAATCTGGAACACGGTGGATTTGCCGTTCAGCTCGACGCGGTAATACCCGCCGGCATCCAGCTTCTTGCCGGTCTTGCCGTAATCGAACAGCTTGCCGCTGACCTGGAACACCTGCACGGTTTCGGCCACATCGAGGCGCTCGATGGTGAGCTGGCCCGGCTGCGCCACGGCAAAGGCCGGCGCGGTATACATCAGCACGGCAGAGGGCTCAGGCACTTCGGCCTTCTTGCGGCCGCTGCCCGGCTGGCCACGGAACACCATGGCGGCGCTCTTGCCGGCCTGGCCGAGCGCGAGCTGGTTGGCACCGGCGCATTTCAGCTGTTCCTGCTGCAGCTTGGCACCGGTCACCTTCGAGCCGGTGTCGCCGATAACGACACTGCCGGCCCCGGTGATGGTTTCGCGCATGCAGGACTGCATATAGCCCAGCACCAGCTTGGCCCCGGCCGGCAGAGTGATGGTCTGTCCCGCATTGAGGAAGTCGAAGACATCGACGCCGCTGACCTTGCCGGTCAGATCCTCGACCACGGCCGCCTGTTTGCCCTGCGCCCAGACAGCACTGCTCGCCAGCGTCACGGCGACCAGCAGCAGCATCCATTTCAAACGCCGAATCATACCACCCCTCCGGCTACGACTGGCACGCAGTCTAGCATGGCGGAGCAGCGACGGTAGCGCTTCCGTCTACTGGATCGCCGGGCCGGCGGCATCCAGGCCTTGCCGTTCCAGTTCGGTGGCGACGGCGGCGGCGGCGGCGGCATATTCCACCCCCAGATAGTGATGCAGCGAGGTCGAGACCAGCGGCGGCCCGGCATGGGCCGGCCGGGCCGGCAGCCGGCCATCCTTCACCGCCGCCGCCACCGCCGGGTCTTCCGCCAGGAAGCGGTCGATCAGGCCGGTGGCATAGGCGCGCATCAATTCCGTCTGGCCGTGATAGCCGGTGCCGCCATGGGCATGGCCATACTGCTCCTGCCAGATCACGCCGAGCACGAAACCGAAGGCGCCGCTCGCGGCCTGCGCTTCATCGCGGGCCCATAGCCGGCCGACGACATGCACCACCGGGCTGCGCACCCGCACGAAGGCGCGGGTGTATTCCGGTTCGACACCGGGCAGGCGCATCAGCTCGCCCTGCACCTCGCCGCTGTTGAAGGCGACCACGCCGCGCCGGCCCGGCAGGCCGACGAAAGCAACGCCGGGACAGCCGATGCGGGCGTAGATCGCCTTCATCTCGTCGGCCTGGCGGCGGGTGGCGGGGTCGTTGTCGACGAAGGCGATGCGCTGCGGGCAGCGCATCGGCTGCGCCATCGCAACACACGCGGCGGCCTGCAGCGCGGCCACCAGCACAACAAGACTCCAAACACGACTCAGCAGCATGGCGATATTCGGACACAGGCCTTGGAAAACGGCAACAAAAAAAGCCCCGGCGAATCGCTCCGCCGGGGCCTGTCATAATTCAGAAAGATGACGCGGCTTACTGGCCGGCCTCGTCGTCCTTCTTCTTGCGCATGGCGGCACCCAGGATGTCGCCGAGCGACGCGCCCGAGTCGGTGGAACCGAACTGTTCCATCGCCTTGCGGTCTTCTTCCATTTCCAGCGCCTTGACCGACAGGGTCAGCTTGCGCGCCTTGCCGTCGATGGTGACGATCTTGGCGTCCAGCTTGTCGCCGACCGAGAAGCGGTCGGGGCGCTGTTCGTCGCGATCGCGGCTCAGCTCGGTGCGGCGGATATAGCCCTGCACACCGTCGCCGACGGCGATGGTGATGCCCTTCGGATCGACCGCGGTCACCGTGCAGGTGACGACGCTGCCCTTCTTCAGGTCACCGAGCGACTGGAACGGATCGTTCGCCAGCTGCTTGATGCCGAGGCTGATGCGCTCCTTCTCGACGTCGATGTCGAGAACCTGCGCCTGCACCACCTGGCCCTTGGTGTATTCGGTGATGGCCGCCTCGCCCGGCTTGTTCCAGTCGAGATCCGACAGATGGACCATGCCGTCGACGCCGCCATCGAGACCGATGAACAGACCGAATTCGGTGATGTTCTTGATCTCGCCTTCGATGTTCGAACCGACCGGATGCTTCTCGGCGAAGGCATCCCACGGATTCGACATGCACTGCTTCAGGCCCAGGCTGATGCGGCGCTTGGCCGGATCGACTTCCAGCACCATCACTTCGACTTCCTGCGAGGTCGAAACGATCTTGCCCGGATGGACGTTCTTCTTGGTCCAGCTCATTTCGGAGACGTGGACGAGACCTTCCACACCCGGCTCCAGCTCCACGAAGGCGCCGTAGTCGGTGATGTTGGTGACGCGACCCATGAAGCGGGCGGTGACCGGATACTTGGACTTCACGCCCTCCCACGGATCGGCTTCCAGCTGCTTCATGCCGAGGCTGATGCGCTGGGTTTCCGGGTTCACGCGGATGACCTGAACCTTGACGGTCTGGCCGATCGACAGAACTTCGGAGGGATGGTTCACGCGACGCCAGGCGATGTCGGTGACATGCAGCAGGCCGTCGACGCCGCCCAGATCAACGAACGCACCGTAATCGGTGATGTTCTTGACCACGCCGTCGAGGATCTGGCCTTCCTTGAGGTTGGACACCAGTTCGCTGCGGGCTTCGGCGCGGCTCTCTTCGAGCACGGCGCGACGCGAGACAACGATGTTGCCGCGGCGACGGTCCATCTTCAGGATCTGGAAGGCGGTCGGCTGGCCCATGAGCGGACCGATGTCGCGCACCGGACGCACGTCCACCTGGCTGCCCGGCAGGAAGGCGACGGCACCCGACAGGTCGACGGTGAAACCGCCCTTGACCTTACCGAAGATCACACCTTCGACGCGCTGGTTGGCGGTGAAGCTCTGCTCCAGCTTTTCCCAGGCTTCTTCGCGGCGGGCCTTGTCGCGGCTGATGACCGCTTCGCCCATCGCGTTTTCGATGCGGTCGAGGAAGACCTCGACAACGTCACCGACCTTGATCTCGGCCGCACGGCCGGGACCAGCAAATTCCTTGACCGGCACGCGGCCTTCGCACTTCAGACCCACATCGATGAGGGCGAAGTCATTCTCGATCGCCACGACGATGCCCTTGACGACCGAGCCTTCCATGGCGGAAGACGAGGTGAAGGACTCTTCGAGCAGGGCGGCAAAATTCTCGTTGTCCGCGGAATACTCTTCCGCAGCCTTAACGGCAGGGCGCTTGGCCATATAGTCTCCTAGGAACCCCGGGGTTGGTGGCCTGCCGGCGCTATTCATCAGCGGCCGAGGGGCATGCAGGCATCCGGCGCGACGCAAACGACCGGAGGGTTGGTTTATGGGCCTGAAACCGGCGTCAGGGTTTCAGGGTTGCCGTGACGATATCCACAGCCGCAGCAACGGCGGCTTCTATAGCCAAATCCGAGGTATCCAGCAAGTGGGCATCGCTTGCTGGCCGCAGCGGCGCGGCACTGCGCGCCTTGTCCTGCTCGTCGCGCCGGCGCAGATCGGCCAGCACGCGCTCGAAAGTGACGGTTTCTCCCTTATCAATCAATTCCTTATACCGCCGCTCGGCCCGCACCTCGTCGCGCGCGGTGACAAACAGCTTCACCGGCGCATCGGGGCAGACCACCGTGCCGATATCGCGGCCGTCCAGCACCGCGCCGGGCCGGCCGCCGGGCGGGGTGGCGGCAAAGCGGCGCTGGTAGTCCAGGAGCGCCGCGCGCACACCGGGAATGGCGGCCACTTTCGAGGCGGCAAGGCCGACCGCTTCCGAGCGCAGGTCGGGCGCAGACAGATCTGATTCCTCCAGCGATTCCGCCATCTTGGCAGAAAAATCCGGGTCGGCCGGGTCGCCGCCCGCGCGCCGCACCTTGGCGCCGACGGCGCGGTAGAGCGAGCCGGTATCGAGATAGGCATAGCCGTATTTGTCGGCCAGCCGCCGGGCCAGGGTGCCCTTGCCGGCAGCCACCGGGCCATCCACCGCGATCACTACAGAAGACAATGTCATGCGCCTTGGGTAACCGCCCGCACCGCCGGGAACAAGGGCCGGCCGCCGGTTCGGGTCGGTTTGGGTTCGTTGAGGTCCGTTGAGGTCCGTTCGGGTTCGTTCGGGTTCGTTCAGGTTCGTTGAGGTCCGTTGAGGTTCGTTGAGGTTCGTTCGGGTTCGTTCAGGTTCGTTCAGGTTCGTTGGGGTTCGTTCGGGTTCGCTGGCAGTCGCGGGGTTTTGCCGGAAATCCAGTAAAATCCGTCAAATTAGAACAACTTAGGAACATTAATTCGGATTTCAAGCCCCCCTCGCGGGATACCCCCTACATCACCCGCTTCATGGCAGCGTAGTCGCCCGTGGCGCGGAGGGTGACGCTGACATCCTTGTTGGTGCGGTTGCGCCAGAACCAGCCATGCTGACCATCGAAGGCGGCGGTGAAACTGCCTTCATCCCTGGCCGTGCCGCGACCTTTCTTGTAACTGGTTTCCTTGCCGCCGCCGTCGGCGTGCAGGTCGTAATTCACGTCGCCGGTCGCAGTCCAGCTGTAGCTGGCCTTAGCACCCTGCTTCATCGCCAGCTTGATCTCCGCGCCCTGGCCCGGCTTCAGCGTGATCGTCATCTCGTCGCTGCGGGGCACAGCCGCCGCCGTCTGCGCGACGGCCGAGGAGATCAACAGACGCCCGAGCAGCGTGCCGATGCCGGACTTGCGATCCAGCAAAATTTCCTGATCGCGGCGGCGATCTTCCTCAGCTTCCTTCGCCAGCTGCTGCTTGATCTCGCCCATCTCCGCCAGGCCGAGCGCGCGGCCGATGCCGGTCGGGTCGATGCCGTATTCGGCAGGCAGCACAAGCGTGACCAGAATGGCCGCTGCCGCGACGATGGCGATGACGGTGGAGCGGATCAGCTGCTGCGTTGTCGGCAATTCGGCGCGGGTCGGCAGGTCGGTGTTGTACATGGCGGGAGTCCTTCTGCGGGCTCAGGAAATGAAATAGCCGGTCAACTGATAGCCGATCAGCACGAAGCCGGCCGTCATCAGCACGACATTCGCGGTATAGGCATGGCGGACGAAACTTGGCGTGCGTCGCCAGTAGCCCATGGCAACCAGAATGGCGGCCAGCGCCAGAATCTGGCCGATCTCGACGCCGATATTGAAGGCGATCAGGTTCGGCAGCAGGCCATCGGGTGAAATCTCGTAATCGATGATCTTGCTCGCCAGACCGAAGCCGTGAAAAAAGCCGAAGACCAGCGTGGCCAGCCTGGTATCCGGCTGAAAGCCGAACCAGCGCTGGAAGGCGCCCAGATTGTCCAGCGCCTTGTAGACGACCGACAGGCCGATGATCGCGTCGATCAGGTAGCTGTCAATGCCGATGGAGAAATACACGCCCAGCAGCATCGTGGTGGAATGACCCAGCGCGAACAGGCTGACATAGAGGGCGATATGCTTCATCCGGTACAGGAAGAAGATGACGCCGAGCAGGAACAGGATGTGGTCGTAGCCGGTGACCATATGCTTGGCGCCCAGATAGGCGAAAGGCAGCAGGTGGATGCCGGTGACCTCCTGAATATAGCCCTTGTCACCCTCTGCCACGGCATGCGCGAACACGGGCGAGACCCAGAATAGCGCTGCCAGCAGCGCCCCGATCAGGCCCATCAGTCGCCAGGATTTCATACCGGTCACAGACTGTGCTCTCTCGCTTGTCATATCCTCCCCGGGGGGATACCATATCGGGCATGAGCGAGCAACATCTGCACAGCAGCCATCCCGCCATCGCGAAGCGGCTGAAGCGCGCCGAGGGCCATCTGCGCAGCATCACGGCGATGATCGAGGGCGGCCGTTCCTGCCTCGACATCGCGCAGCAGCTTCATGCCGTGGAGAAGGCCATCGCCCAGGCCAAGAAGACGCTGATTCAGGATCACATCGATCACTGCCTGGAGCAGGCGACGGATGCCGCGCCACGCCAACGGCAAAGCGCTGTCCGCGCGTTCAAGGACATCACCAAGTATCTCTGACGGCCACAGGGGCTCGTCGCATGCGCATCTTCGCCCGAACCCGTACTGGTGTTGCTGCCGCGCTGGGATCGGCCGTGCTGTTTGGCGGCAGCACGCCTTTTGCCAAGGCACTGCTGGGCGAGGTTTCGCCATGGCTGATGGCCGGGCTGCTCTATCTTGGCGTCGGGATCGGTCTTGGGGCACTGCGCCTTGTCACTGCGATCCGCGCCGGCCAGCCGGGCGAGGCGCCGTTGCGCCGTGGCGATCTCGGCTGGCTTGCCGCCATCGTCCTGTTTGGCGGCGTGGCCGGGCCGCTGCTGCTGATGGTGGGCCTGACCTATACCCCGGCTGCCTCGGCCGCCCTGCTGCTGAATCTGGAAGGGCTGGCGACCCTGGGCATCGCATGGCTGGTGTATCGCGAGAATGTCGATCTGCGGATCGGAATCGGCGCGGCAGCCATCCTGCTGGGGGCCATGATCCTGTCGTGGCAGGGCGGCATTGACGGCCTGAACCGCGGGTCGCTGGCCATCGCCGCCGCCTGCCTGTGCTGGGGCATCGACAACAACCTGACCCGCAAACTGTCCGCGGCCGATCCCGTACAGATCGCCACGATCAAGGGGCTGGTGGCCGGGATCGTCAATGTCGGGCTGGCCCTGTCTGTCGGCAGCGCCCTGCCGGACGGATGGCGGATCGCCCAGGCGATGACCATCGGGCTTGTGGGCTATGGCATCAGCCTGGTGCTGTTCATCCATGGCCTGCGGCATCTGGGCGCGGCACGCACAGGTGCGTATTTCTCGCTGGCGCCTTTCATGGGGGCAGCCGTGGCCGTGTTCGCCTTTGGCGATGCGATGACGCCGCAGTTAGGCATCGCCGCCGGGCTGATGGGCATCGGCCTGTATCTGCATCTGGCCGAGCGTCATGAACATGACCATCATCATAAAGAGCGCATCCATGAACACGCCCATAGCCATGATATCCACCACCAGCATGACCATGCGCCGGCCGATCCGCCGGGGGAACCGCATGTGCATCTGCACCGCCACGCCCCGATGATCCACCGCCATCCGCATTTCCCCGATATCCACCACCGGCACCGCCACTGAGCCTGGGCTTCGGGTCCGTTATCGGCTGCGCCGCCGCCCGGCCGCCGGCACGGTGAAATTCATTTCCGAGGCCACCTGCTGCAGGGTCTTGAGAAATTCCTGCGCCAGGCGCGACAGCGGCCGGTCGCGCGCCTGCAGGATGCGCGCCACGCTTTCGGCTTCGGGCTTCAGCGGACGGATCACCAGATCGCTGCCCTGCACACCGCCGAAGGCGAAGCCATCCAGCAGGGCGATGCCGGCGCCGGCGCGCACCAGCGCCAGCGCGGTGGCCGATTGCGTCACCTCGACCGCGACGCGCAGCGGCACATTGGCATCGGCGAACAGCCGGCTGGTCTGGTTGCCGAGCGGCAGATGGCGGCTGAGGCAGATCAGCGGCGCAGCCGTGAGATCGGCCGGATGCAGCACGGCCTTTTTCGCCAGCGCATGCCGGCGCGGCAGCACGCAGCCCAGTT
The DNA here is from genome assembly GCF_943371255.1 of Ferrovibrio terrae. Classification (GTDB taxonomy): domain Bacteria; phylum Pseudomonadota; class Alphaproteobacteria; order Ferrovibrionales; family Ferrovibrionaceae; genus Ferrovibrio; species Ferrovibrio terrae_B. The sequence goes on from NZ_CALRUC010000032.1 coordinate 25,939, forward strand.
TGGTCGCGCAGAGATCGCCGACGATCACGCCCGCACTGGCAATCGGCCCGATGATGACGCCGAGATCGGCGCGGTAATCGGCCACGCGGTTGGCGATCTCATGCGCGGTCAGCGCCTGGATCACCACAGAGACATCGGGCCGCGCGGCGCGAAAGCGCTGCACGGCTTTGGGCAGCAGGGCATTGGCCAAGGCGGGAATCGCCGCCAGCGTCAGCGTGCCCGACTGCCCGGTGCGCAATCCGCCGGCCAGACGCTGGGCGGCGTCGATGGCGGCAAAGGCCGCGATGGTTTCAGGGAACAGCGCATGCGCCTCTGCCGTGGGCAGCAGGCGTTTCTTCTGCCGCACGAACAGCGCGAAGCCGAGCCGCTGTTCGGCATGCTGCAGCAGGCGGCTGACGGCGGGCTGGGTGATGTTGAGCGCCGCGGCAGCCGCGGTGACGCTGCCCAGTTCCATGACACGGCGAAACACATCCATTTCCCGCAGGCTCAACAGCATGGCATCTCGCGCAGGCTCAGCAACATGGTTCATAATTCCAGGACATGATCTCAGGTCAAATCGGCATTTGAATATATGACCCCGGCCGCGACAATACGAGCCCGATAAAAAGCAGGTCCGGGAGGACGCAGTGAAGGTTGTCGAGATTCGCGGCTATCAGCTCGGCTTTTCGCCCATGCCGGCGATCGGCAATGCCCGCACCTTCATCCGCCGCCGCGATTTCCTGCTGCTGCAGGTGATCACCGATGCCGGGATCAGCGGCTGGGGCGAGGTGTTTGCATCGCCGCATGCCGCCGGCGCACTGGTGCAGGCGCGGCTGGCCGGCATGGTGCTGGGGGAATCGCCGCTGCACTATGGCCGGCTGTGGGACCGCATGATGGCTGGCATCGGCTATGACCGGCGCGGCGTTGCCATGATGGCGATTTCCGCAATCGACATGGCGCTGCACGATATCGCGGCCCAAGCGCAGCAGACCAGCGTGGCCGCGATGCTGGGCGGTCGGTTGCGCGATCAGGTCTTTGCCTATGCCAGCGGGCCGTTCATTGCCGAGGGCAGCGATCCCTATGGGCAGTATCTGCACGACACGGATGCCTATCTGAAGCGCGGCTTCCGCGCCATCAAGCCACGCGCCGGCTTCGATCCGCGCGCCGATGGCGCGATGGCCAACGGCCTGCGCCGGCATGTCGGCCCCGAGATCGGCCTGATGGTCGATATCAACCAGGGCTACACGGCGCGCGCCGCCATCGAGTCTGCGCGCCGCATGCAGGATGCCGAGCTGTTGTGGATCGAGGAACCGGTGCTGCCCGAGGATATCGCCGGCACGGCCGCCGTGGCCGCCGCCGTGCCCACCGCGATTTCCGGCGGCGAAGCCCTGGCCAGCCTGGCCGCCTTCCGCGACTTCCTGGTGGCCGGCACCTTTTCGATCCTGCAGCCCGACCTGACGGTGTGCGGCGGCTATAGCGGCTTCCAGCGCGTCGCCGCGCTGGCGGCGGCCTGGGACCTGCCGGTGATGCCGCATGTGTTCGGCACCATCGTCAACCAGCGCGCCGCCCTGCAGATGGCGGCCCTGCTGCCGGCGCGGCGCGGCGGCGGGCCCGCGCCCTACCCCTATATGGAAATCGATGCCACGCCCAATCCGCTGCTGACCGTGGCCGGCGAGATGACCGTGGGCCGCGACGGCATGATGGCGGTGCCGGATGCACCCGGCACCGGGCTGGATCTCGACCCCGAACGCCTGGCGCCCTGGCTGACCGCGACATGGCGCTGCACGCCGTAACCGCCTATCCATAAAAAACCGGAGGAACCCGTCATGACCAAGATCACCCGACGCACCGTCGTCACCGCGCTGGCCGCACTCGGCGGCGCCGCGCTGGCACCGCGGCTCGCCTTTGCCGCCAGCTGGCCGGAGCGGCCGGTGACCATCGTGGTGCCGTTCCCCGCCGGCGGCAGCAACGATGTGCTGGCGCGGCTGTTCGCGCAGAGCTTCAGCCAGAGTTTCGGCAAGCCCTTCGTGGTGGAGAACCGTGCCGGCGCCAATGGCAATATCGGCGCCAATGCGGTGGCGCGCGCCGCGCCGGACGGCTACACGCTGCTGCTGTCGGGCAACGGGCAGAATGCGATGAACCATGCGCTGTACAGCCAGATGACCTATGACTCGCGCAAGGACTTCGTGCATATCGGCCAGATGGGCTCGGTGCCCAATGCGCTGCTGGTCTCGGCCGATTTCCCGGCGCAGAGTTTCAAGGACTTCATCGCGCTGGTGAAATCCAAGCCCGACCAGATCGCCTGCGCCAGCCCCGGCAGCGGCTCGTCGGGCCATCTGGCGATGGCGATGCTGCAGCATACCGCCGGCATCAAGCTGCAGCATGTGCCCTATCGCGGCGCCGCACCGGCGATCACCGATGTGATCGGCGGCCAGGTCAATGCGGTGATGATCAATGTGGATATCGCGCTGCCGCATGTGCGCAGCGGCAAGCTGAAGGTGCTGGCGGTGACCAGCCCGGCGCGCAATCCGCTGTATCCCGATGCGCCGACGGTGGCGGAATCTGGCTTCCCCGGTTTCTCGGCGATTGGCTGGATGGGCCTGTCGGCACCGGCCAAGACGCCGGCCGAGATCGTCGCGCAGATCAACAAGGCGATGAATGCCACGCTGGCCGAAGCGCCGATCAAGGAACGCTATGCCGCCGGCGGCTATATCCCGGGCGGCGGCACGCCCGAGGCCTATGCCGGCTTCATCGCGGCCGAGATCGACAAATGGGCCAAGGTGGTGAAGGACACCGGCGCCTCGATCGAATGAGGCGCGGCCGGCGCTAGGCCTCTGCGGGCTTCGCGCCGGGCCGTTCGCCGGCCAGGATATCGGCGAAGCGGTGATTGACGTCGCGGTGCTTGCCCTCGTCCGTGCGGGTGGCCAGCACCACGTCGCGCAGGGTGGCCGTGGCCGGCAGCTTCCAGTAATCGATGGCGATCTGCGGCGCGGCGACATTGGGATGCCGGCCGGCGTCGATCTCCGCCAGATAATGGGTGTAGCTGACCACCGCCTCCTCCTCCAGATAGCCGACGATGCGGTGGGCGGTTTTCGGCGCCAGCAGGTAGAGCAGGAAAAAGGTGTTGAAGAACCCGCCCTGCACCAGCAGCACCAGCAGGCGCTCCAGCGCATTGGGCTTGGCGATGGCGACAAAGACCATCAGATGCATGCGCTCGTTCTCGGCCTCCTCCAGCAGGGTGTGAATCCAGCCGCGATCGTCGCTCATGCGGCGCAGGCTTTTCAGATGCACCAGCATGCCGCCGACCATGCCCGGCACGGCGGCCACGGTTTCCAGCACCACGGCGCGATGGCCATAGCGGCGGGCGAAAAAGGCATCGGCGAAAAAGCGCATCGTCTTCACCACGATCAGCGCGATACGGTCGGAAAGATCGGTGGGCGTGTGATGCGGCGGGGTTTCGCTCCGGTCCGGGGTCATGACGGGCTCCTGTTGCCTGAGGGCTGGTTCCAGACTAAGTGGCACGCGCGGCCGGGCAAAGGGCCTTTGTGCTGAAATGCCGGCGATTGGCCGCGCCTGGCGCACCATCCCAGATGGCATACCGGCCGGCGGGGAATTCCGCTCAAGGCCAGGCGGAAGTCTTTTCATTTGCCCGGCCGGCGCGCAGCGGCTACGCCTGCGCCATGGAATGGGCATGGATACCGATCACCATCTGGGCTGCCGCCTGCCAGACCGTGCGCACCGGCCTGCAGAAGCAGCTGAAGGGCCGGCTGAGCACCAATGGCGCCAGCTTCGTGCGCTTTGCCTATGGCCTGCCGCTGGCCGTGGTCTATCTCGCCGCCTGCCTGTATTTCACCGCCAGGCCGCTGCCCGGCACGCATCTGGAGTTCTACGCCTGGACCGCCATGGGCGGCGTGGCGCAGATCCTCGCCACCAACCTGCTGATTCTCGCGCTCTCGATGCGCAACTTCGTGGTGGCGACGGCCTATTCCAAGACCGAAGCTCTGCAGGCCGCCGCCTTCGGCATGCTGATCCTGGCCGAGCCGGTGAGCGCGTCCGGCGTCGCCGCCATCGTGATCGGCACCATCGGCGTGCTGCTGATCTCGCTGAAGGGCAGCGACAATGCGGCGCGCGCCTTCCTGTTCGGCTGGATGGAAAAATCGGCGCTGATCGGCATCGGCTCGGGCGCGCTGTTCGCCGTGTCCGCCATCGGTTTCCGCGCCGCATCGCTGTCGCTCGATGAAGCCTTCCTGCCGCTGGCCGCCGCCACCACGCTGGTGCATGCGATCATGCTGCAGATCGGGCTCATGCTGGCCTATTTACTATGGCGCGAACCGGGCGAACTGCGCCGGGTGATCGCCGCCTGGCGGCCCGGGCTGGTGGTGGGCATGGCTTCGGCGGCGGGGTCGGCCGGCTGGTTCACCGCCATGGCGCTGATGACGGCGGCCTATGTGCGCATGCTGGGCATGAGCGAGATGATTTTCACCTTCCTGATGTCGTATTTCGTCTTCCGCGAAAAACCGTCGCGGGCCGAGATCATCGGCGTGGTGGTGCTGGTGGGCGGCATCCTGCTCGGCCTGGCTGTACGGAAATAAGGGCTTGCCCGGCGCGCCCGTCTTTCCCAGATTAGGGACATGAGCGAGATCGTCACCGACAATATGGCCCGCAGCCAGTATGAACTGCCCGTCGCGGGCCAGACCGTGTTCGCGCGCTACCGCCGCCAGGACGGCGTGGTCAGCATCCTGCATGTGGAAGCGCCGGTCAGTTTGCGCGGCAGCGGCGCCGCCGGCCGGCTGATGCAGGGCATCGTCGAACTGGCGCGCAGCCAGAATGAAAAGCTGGTGCCGCTGTGCAGCTATGCTGCCGCCTGGATGCGGCGCCACCCTGAGAGCGCCGACCTGCTGGCATAAGCAAAAAAATGGGCGGCCCTTTCGAGCCGCCCATCCGGTATTGGCTGCGGCGCAGTGTCTTATGCCACCGCCAGCTTGATGACGAACAGGATGGCCAGGATGCCCATCACCGGATGCACATCCTTGGCGCGGCCGGACAGGATCTTGCCGACCACATAGGCGATGAAGCCGAGCGCAATGCCGGTGGCGATCGAAAACGTCAGCGGCATCGCCACCATGGTGACCACGGCGGGCGCATATTCGGTGACATCCTCCCAGTCGATCTTGACCAGGCTGGAACACATCACGCAGGCGACGAAGAACAGCGCCGGCGCGGTGGCAAAGGCCGGGATGCTGGTCGCCAGCGGCGCGATGAAGATGGACAGCAGGAACAGCACCGCCACCACCACCGCCGTGAGTCCGGTGCGGCCACCGGCGCGGATGCCGGCGGCGGACTCGATATAGCTGGTCACCGTGGAGGTGCCGAGCGCGGCACCCACCATGGTGGCGAGCGAGTCGGTGATGAAGGCCGGGCCGATCCGCTTCAGGCGGCCTTCGCTGTCCATCATGCCCGCACGCGGCGCGATCGAGATCAGCGTGCCGGTATTGTCGAACAGGTCGACCATGAAGAAGGCGAAGACGATGGAGATCAGGCCGACCGAAAGCGCGCCCATGATGTCCATCTGCAGGAAGGTCGGCGCCAGGCTCGGCGGCGCCGAGAAGATGCCGTTGAACTTGGCCAGTCCCATGGCAATGCCGATCACGGTGATGGCGAGGATGGCGATCATGATGGCGCCCGGCACCTTGCGGTAGTCCAGCGCCATGATCAGCACGAAGCCGAGGCAGGCCAGCAGCGCGGTCGGCGTGCCGATCTTGCCGAGCGTGACGATGGTGGCCGGATGCGCCACCACCAGGCCGGCGTTTTGCAAGGCGATGATGGCGAGGAACAGGCCGATGCCGGCACCAATCGCCATCTTCTGCGACATCGGGATGGCGTTGACGATTTTCTCGCGGATCGGCAGCACCGAAATGATCAGGAAGATCACGCCCGACAGGAACACGGCGCCGAGGCCGACCTGCCAGGTGTGGCCCATGCCGAGCACCACGCCGTAGGTGAAGTAGGCGTTCAGGCCCATGCCCGGCGCGAGCGCGACCGGATACTTCGCCCACAGGCCCATCAGCGCGCTGGCCAGCGCCGCGCCGAGACAGGTGGCGACGAAGGCGGCGCCCTGGTCCATGCCGGCCTTGGACATGATCATCGGGTTGACGAAGATGATGTAGGCCATGGTGAGGAAGGTGGTGAGGCCGGCGAGCAGCTCGACCTTTACCGTGGTGCCGTGTTCGGCAAGTTTGAAATAGCGCTCAAGCATGAGTGGCTCCCCGTCTGCCCCTTGGGCACTGCACGGCGAAGCGCACCCCCCGGTACGTCCCCCCGCCGAATCAGGCCTTCGACTTTAGTATGAAACTGCGGCGGGAAACACAGATTCCTTGCGACTCGCCATGGTCTTACGGGCGTGCAGCCAGACTCTGTTCGACCCAGCGCTGCAGCTGCGCCAGCGGCATGGCGCCGGCGATACGGGCCAGCTCGCGGCCATCGCGGAACAGCGCCAGGGTCGGGATCGAGCGGATATTGAAGCGCGCCGCCAGCGCCTGCTCGGCCTCGGTGTCGAGCTTGCCCACGCGCAGATGCGGCTCGAAGGCCGCGGCGGCCTGGTCAATCACCGGCGCCATCATGCGGCAGGGCCCGCACCAGGCGGCCCAGAAATCCACCAGCAGCGGCAGGCCGGCCGCCGCCGCATGGCGGTCGAAATTCGCCGCCGTCAGCGTCACCGGCCGGCCGGCGAATAGCGGCTGGCCGCATTTTCCGCATTTTCCGCCATCGGCGCGACGCGCGGGCGCCACCCGGTTCACGGTGCTGCACTGCGGGCATGGGATAAGAAGCTGATCGCTCATGATAACTCCTGCGCGACGGACCATGGGGCCGGCCTGTCGCCGTTTTCACACATGTATTAGCGATTCCTAAAATAACAAGACCGCCGGCCACAGCCCGCGGCGAATCCGCTATCGCCAGAGCGGGTTCTGTGGAATCCTCTTGGCAGGGTTAAACGCTGTTCCGTCCGTCTGAGACCGGCAGCAGAACCGGTCCCATCCGCCGCCAGGCTTGCTGCATTCCCGTGCCGCAACAGAGGAGACCGACCATGCCCAACACCTCTAAAACCTCGCCCAGGGTCGCAGCCATCGTCGGCCCATACACGGCCGGCAAGACCACCCTGCTGGAAGCCCTGCTGTTCGTCGCTGGCGCCATCCCGCGCAAGGGCTCGGTGCCCGCCGGCACCTCGGTCGGCGATGCGGCGCCCGAAGCGCGCAGCCGGCAGATGACCATCGAGCCCAACCTGGCGCATTGCACCTTCCTCGACGATCCCTGGATCTTCCTCGACTGCCCCGGTTCGGTGGAACTGGCGCAGGAAGCCTTGAGCGCGCTGATGGTGGCCGATATCGCCATCGTGGTGGCCGAACCCGATCCGGCGCGCGCGGTGACACTGGCGCCACTGCTGCGCTTCCTCGACGAGCGCCGCATCCCGCATGTGCTGTTCGTCAACAAGCTGGACAAGACCAGCATCCGCATGCGCGACCTGCTGGCCGCATTGCAGCAGGTGTCGGCCAAGCCGCTGGTGCTGCGCGAGGTGCCGATCCGCGACGGCGATGCCGCGATCACCGGCTATGTCGACCTGGTGTCGGAGCGCGCCTATCGCTGGCGCGACAACACCACATCCGACCTGATCGAGATGCCCGACAGCATACGGCCGCGCGAAACCGAAGCGCGGCAACAATTGCTGGAGACCATCGCCGATTTCGACGATGCGCTGCTGGAACAGCTGCTGGAAGACCGCGTGCCGGCACCCAAGGACATCTACAGCCGCCTGAGCAAGGATCTGGCCGAAGACCTGATCGTGCCGGTGTTCTTCGGTTCGGCCGACCATGGCAATGGCGTGCTGCGGCTGTGGAAGGCGCTGCGCCACGAGGCCCCGCATCATGACGAGACCGCGTTACGGCTGGATGTCGACGCGGATGGCGGCGATCTCGGCGCCACGGTGTTCAAGACGCTGCACCAGGCCCATACCGGCAAGCTGAGCCTGGCGCGACTATGGCGCGGCAGTGTGGCGGAGAATGCGCAGCTGGGCGGCAAGCGGCTGGGCGGACTCTATCGCCTGATGGGCGGACAATCGGAAAAGGCCGCGCAGGCCGGACCCGGCGATATCGTCGGGCTGAGCCGGCTGGAAGAGATCAACACCGGCCAGTATCTGAATGGCACCGGCCATGGCCGGCCGATTGCCGACTGGCCGGTGGCGGCAGCGCCGGTGCATGCCGTGTCGCTGCACCCGACCGACCGCAAGGACGAGGTGAAGCTGACCACCGCGCTGCACAAGCTGCAGGAGGAAGACCCCAGCCTGGTGGTGGAACAGGGCGGCGGCGAGTTGCGGCTGAAGGGCCAGGGCGAAATTCACCTCAAGCTCAGCATCGACAAGCTGCAGAGCCGCTTCAATGTCGGGGTGCACAGCAGCGCACCGCAGACCGCCTACAAGGAAACCATCCGGCACGGCACCCACCAGCATGCCCGCTTCAAGCGGCAGTCCGGCGGCCATGGCCAGTTCGCCGATATCAAGGTGGAGATCGCACCGCAGCCGCGCGGCGGCGGCTATCACTTCGTCAACCGCGTGGTCGGCGGCGCGATCCCGAAAAACTTCATCCCCGCGGTGGATGAGGGCATACAGGACTCGCTGGTGCGCGGGCCGCTCGGCTTCCCGGTGGTGGATGTGAGCGTGACGCTGGTCGACGGGCAGTATCACGCGGTGGATTCATCGGATCAGGCCTTCCGCACCTGCGGCGGCCTGGCGATGAGCGAGGGCCTGAGCAAATGCGGGCCGGTGCTGCTGGAGCCGATCCAGGCCGTCACCTTCACGGTGCCGACCGAATATACCGCGAAGGTGCATGCCATCGTGTCGTCGCGACGCGGCCATATCCTGGGCATCAGCGCGCGTGCCGACTGGCCGGGCTGGGACGAGATCGACTGCTATCTGCCCGAAGCCGAGATGCACGACCTGGCCATCGAACTGCGCTCGATGACCCTGGGTGTCGGCAGCTTCAGTGCAAAATTCGACCACCTGCAGGAGTTGGCCGGCAAGCTGGCCGACCGTGTGGTGGAGGATCGCAAGCGACTGCTGGCGGCGGCGTGATGCTTAACTGAAATCCAGTGTATTACCCGGCTCTTGGTCTCGCCGCGGCACCCAGTCTGTGGCGAGATCGAGAACCGAACGGGCTTCCATTGGCCAGTCGCGTTGCATGGCTAGCTTCTGTATCACTCCTGGCTCAAAACCCATTCGCATAACGAAATTGGTAATGCCGCAGTAGTCGAGATCGATTAGATCGACTGGTGCACGCAATGACTTCCACAAATAGGAATTGCTCCGCGCCGTAGTCACGTTTCGGGCATAAGCCAAGGCCATAGGCTCCAGCCTCCGAATCACTTCTTCGGCTTCAGCAGGCCCCTCTTCAATCATGATCGTATCCGTATAGGACTGCACCTCTGCGCTGCCTGTATGGTTGACAAGCAAAATACGCAACCATGCGAGATACACGTCGAGCGGAAGACTTTGCGGACCTATCGGTAGGGCGCCATAAGGAAGCAGATGGGCTAGGAGTATGCGTAAATCCTGCGCATACTCAGTGCATACCTCACGATAACCAGCCATCGCTAGACCGAGATATAGCCGTTGTACCTGGTACTGCAGTGGGAAGGGGATCGGGGAAGGCGTACTCGGATCACGTCCCTCCATCTTCCTCGTCTCTTCCTTACCGATCTGCTCCAATTCGCGCATATGGTTGACGATTTTTCCCAACCACATTCCGGCATCACTCCGAAACAGAAGTTCAGACGGACTCCTGTGCTTCGTATATGCAGAAGCTAAGAATAAGCCGAAAGGAATTTCGGCCTCCAGAAAATGGTTAACGGCTCTGATGACTAACCTTTCGGCACGCTCGAAATCGTAGAGGAATGCAGTACGCGCCGCTTTCAGATACGACGTGGCAACCCGCAAATGCCACTGCACTTGCGGCCTGCCATCATCAATTTGAGGTATTTCGATCAGGTGTCTCGCAACGTGCTCATGAAACAAGCTGATGCGAACTACAGTCTCTTTATCTAACCCAAGAGTTTCTATGATCGCCATCAGAAGTGACTCCGAATATTGGAGAGTTGTTCGGGCGGATCGAACCCCGGATTGGAGCATCCACTTACAAAGCTGACCAAGCCTTTCCCGTCCCCACTCCACTTCTCAAAACGTTCAATTTGGTTGCATGGAATATAGACCTTGGCCGTAACCTCTCCTTCAGTCTGATAGGCGGAATAACTGCGGTAAACGTTCAATTCTCCAACCCGCTCACTAACGCCTTCTACTCCAGCTGCCCGGTGCAATCCGACAATCGTCCAGCAGTAGAAAATATAGCCATTGTGCAGGCCGCCATCAGTCGCAAAGTCTAGCGCTGTTTCCAATGCGCCATGCAGATGATTTGTCTGTAACCCAGAATCCCGCTCCATACATCCTGCTGCGAGGGAGATGAAAGGCGTGTCATGTCGAATCACTGCATAATTATTCACATGCAAAGACAGATTGGCTTGCGTCAATTTCTGCCGAATTCCCAACGGAGTTATTTTACCAACGCGACGCCACCAACTGCATTGAATACCACCACGCCAGAGCATGTCTTGAGCATCGCTATCGTTAATCCCATCGACTCCACCACTAATTCCCTTGACACACCATTGCACATACATGGTCAAAGCCTCCGGCGCTCAAGTGCATCTGCCACCAAGTGCAGCAGTTCCACGGGCTTCTCAGTGATCCCGAAGACAGATCGTGGTATTTCTTTCTGTGCATCCTGGGGGCCGCAATAAATGATCAGCAATGGCGACGAAGCGGAGAGCTTACGCGCAAATGCAATCCCTTCACCGGGAATACCATTCCGGTTCATGTCTGAGAGAATCAGATCATAACCCAGGCTAGCAGCGCTTAATTCTCTGACGGCATCCTTGCTTGATTGTACCAAGTCCACAGATACACCCAGGCTTTTCAAAGCCTCAATTTCATGCATGTTGTTTTCCGGGTGATCATCGACCCACAGGATTCTCGCATTTTTGAATGAGTGTCCGACCAGTGAGAGACGATTCAGCAAGCGGTTCTGAATTTTACTGGAGAACGGCTGCGACTTCTCTTCTGCCGCCTTTTTTATCTCTTCTTCTGCCAGCTGCAGCTTAATGCCCAGACCTTCGAACGCCTTAAGCCGTCCCAGTGTCCGAATGATGGGTTGACGATAAAAAATCAGTATCCCGATAACAATGAGCGGCCACAGAGTACCCGGCACGATCCGGATCAGCTCAGCCCACCATGCGACTGCCGCTTCTTTATTGTCAGCCATAAGACGCCCCTGCCTATCCCCAGGTGTATCTTGCCGTCACAGATTGACAATGCAATCGCACATTCCGCGTGAGTCATACGTGAGTAGTCATTCTAGATAAAAAATCAGTCGGCATCCGCCACGGCCCGGGCGAGGCCGGGCATGAAGCGGGCGGCATGGGTATAGGTCGGCGCATCGCCGCTGCTCTGGTCGGTTTCGAA
>NZ_CALRUC010000033.1:0-37270 GCF_943371255.1 Ferrovibrio terrae
ATGCTTGGCGCGATAGGGTGTGGTCAACGCCGAAACCATGGCCAGCGCAGTGGGGATGGCGGCGATCTTCAGATGACCGGTCAGGCCGTGGCGCAGCGCGACCACCTCCTGCCGCATGGCGCGCGTATCGCCCACGATACGGCGCGCCCAGTCCAGTACCCGTTCGCCCTCGGCAGTCAGGCCGAGAAAGCGCGAGCTGCGCTGCACCAGCATGACGCCCAGCGTGTCTTCCAGCTGCTTGATGCCAGCCGACAGGGTCGGCTGGCTGACGCCGCACTGCTCGGCGGCCTTGCCAAAGTTTTTCTCGCGGGCGAGCGCCAGCAGGAATTCCAGCTTGTCGATCATACCCTAGCGACTATCCCGCATTCCGGCCGGCTGCAAGAGACCGGCGCGATGCCCCCCGTCCCGCAGGGCGTGCCAATAAAACACCATAAAACAGCATCTTGTGCAGTGCCACATGGCACGGGCGGCTCGCCTCGCCGCGGCGACAATGTTTAGATGACCGGGAATCGACACCAGCTTCAACCCGGATTCTTCACATGCTTGAGACCCTGATTGCCGCCTGCCTGCCCGAAGATCACGATCGCGCCACCATGGTCGGCCGCGTCTGGCTGGCGGGTCAGCCCGGCGGGCCGGCCATTGTCGCCCTGCGCGGTGATGACCTGGTCGATATCAGCAGCCTGGCCGCCACGATGAGCGACCTGCTGGATCGGACGGATGCTGCCACGGCCGTGCAGGCTGCTGCCAGGACCGCGCCGGTGATTGGCACGCTGAAAAGTATTCTGGCGAACACGCCGGCGATGCAGGCACCTTATCTGCTGGCGCCCTGCGACCTGCAGGCGGTGAAGGCTGCCGGCGTCACCTTTGCCGACAGCCTGATCGAGCGTGTGATCGAGGAGCAGATCCGTGGCGATGCCAGCCGCGCCGAAGCGGTGCGCGCCGAGATCGCGACGGCGCTCGGCGGTGAGATTTCCCGCATCAAGCCCGGTTCGCCCGAGGCGATGCGGCTGCGCGAGACTCTGATGAAGCGCGGTGCCTGGTCGCAGTATCTGGAAGTCGGCATCGGCCCGGATGCCGAGGTCTTCACCAAATGCCAGCCGATGGCATCGGTCGGCACCGGCGCGTCCGTCGGCATCCACCCGGAGTCAACCTGGAACAACCCGGAGCCCGAGGTGGTGCTGGCCATCGACAGCCGCGGCCAGATCGTCGGCGCCGCGCTCGGCAACGACGTCAACCTGCGCGATGTGGAGGGCCGCAGCGCGTTGCTGCTCGGCCGCGCCAAGGACAACAATGCCTCCTGCGCCATCGGGCCGTTCATCCGCCTGTTCGATGCAGGCTTCAGCCTGGATGATGTGCGCAAGGCCGAGGTGAGCCTGGTGATCGCCGGGCAGGACAATTTCCGCCTCGAAGCCAGCTCGCTGATGTCGAAGATCAGCCGCGACCCGCTCGATCTGGCGGCCCAGACCTTCGGCTCGTCGCACCAGTATCCCGATGGCGCCATGCTGTTCACCGGCACGATGTTCGCGCCGATCCAGGATCGCGGTGCACCGGGCATGGGCTTCACCCACAAGCCCGGCGATATCGTCACCATCCGCTCGCCCAAACTCGGCGGGCTGGTGAACAAGGTTGATCTCTGCGACCGCCTGCCGCCCTGGACATTTGGCACCGGGGCACTGATGCGCAATCTCGCCCGGCGCGGCCTGCTGCGCTAGACTGTACCCAATCAAGGAGACGCCCCATGCTGGAACGGGTTTCGGCGGTCATCCGCCTCAATGAACATGACAATGTCGTCGTGGCGCGCGCCGAGCTGCTGCCCGGGGCCAGCGTCGAAGGCGGCAACGTCACCTGCCGCAGTGTCATCCCCGCCGGCCACAAGGTGGCCACGGCGCCGATCGGCCAGGGTGAGGCGGTGCGCAAATACAATCAGATCATCGGCTTTGCCGCCGCGCCCATCGAGCCCGGCGAGCATGTGCACAGCCACAATCTGGTGATGGGCGATTTCAGCCGCGACTATGCCTTCGGCGCCGATATGCGGCCGACCGCCTATTTCCCCGAGGCCGAGCGCGCCACCTTCCAGGGCTACATGCGCGAGACTGGCAAGGCCGGCACGCGCAACTATCTTGGCGTCGTGACCAGCGTGAACTGCTCCGCCACCGTGGCGCGCTATATCGCCGATCACTTCAAGGGCGATGCGCTGCGTGATTATCCCAATATCGACGGCGTGGTGGCCATCGTGCACGGCACCGGCTGCGGCATGGCTGACAAGGGTGAGGGCTTCGGCAACCTGCAGCGCACGCTGTGGGGCTATGCCCAGCATGTCAATTTCGCCGGCGTGATGATGCTGGGGCTGGGCTGCGAAGTGGCGCAGATCGATTTCATGATGGAGGCGCAGGGCCTGAAACACAGCCCGCGCCTGCAGAGCATGACCATCCAGGACAGCGGCGGCACGAAAAAGACCGTCGAGCGCGGCATTGCCATGCTGAAGGAGATGCTGCCGGCCGCCAATGCGCTGCAGCGCACCACCATACCGGCCTCGCATCTCACGCTCTGCCTGCAATGCGGCGGCTCGGACGGCTATTCCGGCATCACCGCCAATCCCGCACTGGGCGCCGCCGCCGACCTGCTGGTGCGTCATGGCGGCACGGCGATCTTGAGCGAGACACCGGAAATCTACGGCGCCGAGCATCTGCTGACGCGGCGCGCCGAAAGCCGCGCCATCGGCGAGAAGCTGATCGAGCGCATCCGCTGGTGGGAGGAATACTGCGAACGCAACGGCGGCTCGATGGACAACAACCCCTCGCCCGGCAACAAGAAGGGCGGCCTCACCACCATCCTGGAAAAGTCGCTCGGCGCTGCGGCCAAGGGCGGCACCACCAATCTGCGCGGCGTGTTCAAATATGCCGAGCCGGTGGATACCAAGGGCTTCGTCTTCATGGACACGCCCGGCTACGACCCCTGTTCGGCCACCGGCCAGATCGCCGGCGGCGGCAATGTGATCTGCTTCACCACCGGGCGCGGCTCGGTGTTTGGCGCCAAGCCGGTGCCGTCGATCAAGCTGGCGACCAATTCGGCCATGTATCGCCGCATGGAAGACGACATGGATATCAACTGCGGCGCCATCCTGGATGAAGGTATCAGCGTGGCGCAGATGGGCGAGAAGATTTTCGACAAGATCATCGACGTTGCCTCGGGCAAGCCGTCGAAAAGCGAAGAACTCGGCTTCGGCGATGCCGAATTCGTGCCCTGGCAGATCGGCGCCACGATGTGAGGCGGGATTTCATTCCGCTGCATCCAGGCATCTGGTGTGGCCGGGGGCCGTAAAGGATGTCGGGATCAGCGAGATTGGCTGGGGGACTAGGATTCGAACCTAGACAACCAGAGTCAGAGTCCGACATTTATACTCGTTATGTCAAGTGCTTACGCGGTTTTGAGCCATTCTTGGGCCATCCGCGCGCGTTCTCTGCGCTTATCGCCGCTACCGAACAAGTGCCCATAGATATCGAAAGTCACCTGAATCGAACTGTGACCCATCTCTACCTGCACCTCCTTTGGTGTCCATCCGGCGGCGATCACCATTGAAGCTCGAAAATGCCGAATCGCATGGAATCCATACTTCGTTGTTTTGAGTGCGGCTTCCTGAGCCTTCCTCCAGCACCGATTGGTGATGTTAGGCAAGTTTTCAACGGTTCCACTAATAGTAGGAAACACCAAATCAAGCTCACTTACAGGGCACTTCTGCCGCCATTCTCGCAGTATATCCTGTAGCTCTGCCGTAATGGCGATTGCCCGATACCCGGAAGCACTCTTTGGCGGACCAATCTTGGAATAACGATCTGCTCGTTGAACGACTCTAATCTCATCGCTTCCCACTGCCGACCAAGGCAAGCCACGCAATTCACTAGCTCGCAAACCCGTCAACGCCGCTGTGTAGAGAAATGGCCGCCACCTCTCCCAGGCCTCTCGCACCTGCAAGTGATTGCTCATAGTAAATCGATCAGCGGCTTCAAGGATAAGCCTCATTTCATGAGGGCTAGGAATTTGCACCGGGGCTTCAGCAGACCGATGGCGCCCAATTTTTATAGGCTGCGCAGGATTTCCCAGAATGACCCCACGGATCATTGCCTCATTTAGAATGCCCTTCAAGCTAGTCCAAATCTTGATTGCCATTGATCGCGAAATTCCTGAGGCCAATAGCTCAGCGCGCATATCCTGCATTTTAAAGGCATCAAGGCTTGCTAGCTTTAGATGCCCCCACAGCGGTTTAATGTGCACACGCAAATGACTTTCATACTGCTCTAATGTCGCAGCTTCACAAGGAGGACGGCCGTTGCGACCAACTTCGGCTGAGCGCAACCATTGATCCCCTGCATCCGCTAGGGTGAGCTTAGATCGAATAGCTCCTGCTCCAGGCTCTGCCAGGAGCCTGCGCATCTCCGCTTCAGCCTCTTTGAGCGTGGGCTTCTGAACGCGCCGCCGCTTCCCAGAAGCATCCTTGTATCTGAACTGCCACGCCGTTCTTTTTACGCCCTTAATGATCCAACTTCGCTTTATAGGGCGCATCGTGTATCAGCATCAATTTTGTGTTGCATACTAGCCAGTGACCCAAGCAGCATGAGCGCCACTCGCGTTAACATCTCTGAACAAGTATCCAATTCGGCAAAGCCGACACAAAGAGAAAGGGTACCACGATATTCTGTGGATATTCCGCTGCAGATACTGAATAGGTGTCGATTTTTTTCGCAGAAATTTTCGAAGAAACTACCCCGGCCCCCATCACGGATGCGAACTGCTGGCGTGAGATATAATGAAGATTCTTCATGGTGCGGCATCTCTCAGGAACATTCAAAGTCCGAGTAAGGATGCCGACATGCTTTATTCGAAGCGAATCTCGCCTCCTTAGATGCGGGTTATCTTTTCCTTTTCACATTATGCTTTTTGTCGGTGACTACAAATTCGCCCAGGACTTCAACCTTCCCCTAGCAACCGCTAAGGCGATTTCGGAGGCGGTGAAATCAGGCAATTTATCCAAAATATCGTCGATGGATTCTGGATGGAATCCCGACTCCTTCAGCCCGAACAACAAGTCTGTCAAATCCGCAATATCGTCGTGTGCGCTGGGAATGTAGTTGAGCGCTTGCTCGTCTGGCTTAAGTCCTTCCCAACGATGGTCTGCTAACGTGTGAATACGATGATGAAACGGATTTACGCATAGAGCGTTGCGACAAAGCTCCGGCTTCTTCCTTAGCTCATGCAACCTGTGCAGCGGTTCATGCGGCCTGATCACGCCCCAACAGTAACGCGCCCCAGAAATACGTTTAGCTGAGCGTCGAGTGACGCCGGTAGGCAAAAGCGTCTCCTCGTCGAGGATCGCGACGTTCACCTGAACCTGAATGGTCGGTCGCGGGATAAGCAGTTGCGAGTAGGCACGTGCGGACTCACGCGATGATTTTCGAGTTGCCCGGAACACCCGGCTCGTGGCACGGCTCATTCGTCCGTTCCATATCCAGCAGGACTTTAAAGCCTCTCCGGGCCAATCGCAGAAATCGATCTCGACCAAGGTGGAGAAATCGCTCAAACACGACAAGCCATCAATAGGAGTAATATTCTGAAGCAGTCTTTGTAAGGGGGTTCTAGCCATAGGTGTCTCCTTTGGAAGGAGAACCGACGCTAGTCGATTGGGTAAATTCCTATATATACTTTATCTATAGATACCCCTGATGTTTGTATTTCTTATATATGCGAATTTATACACCTAAGTAGTGCCTCTTTCCTTCTTGCCTTTACTGAAGAAAGAAAAAAGAAAGAGGATGATAGATTAAATCCCCTCTCTCTTGTGGAGCCTTAAGCCTACTGAGGGAAAAGGGTCCGAAATAGTCCGCTTAGTGCTCCATGGCCTTTAAAACACGATTGAACGGCACTCCATAGAGTGTGCCGCATCAATATGGCCCTCAAGTATCCAAATAAGCCCACAGGTCAATTTCGGTTACCGCTTTTGGCGCACCGGAATAGAAAGTGTTTACTTGGCGTTTACCCTCTGACGCAGCCCCGGCAGACCGCGCTGTAACAATTCGCCAGGGGGTTCCTTCGAGAGAATCGCGAATAACTTCAAGCGGTGACGAAATCTTCCTATCGTTGATAGCGCCGAAGCGAATTACCAAGCGTGCGCGGGGCGCGCAAACAGACGCCGAATTTAGCCAGACGCGTCTCAAATCGTCCTGAAATGCCAACAGCCCGGCGTGACTGAGCTGGCGCTCGGAAGAATAGTCAACCGCATCCGTTCCACCCAGGAACCAATTTCGAATCCATTGATCAGGCACGTATGTCCGCAGGCCATAATACGGAGGCGATGTAATAATCCACGAAGCCTGGCGATCAGATTTCTTAAGGCCATAGTACGGTGAAGAGAACCGACTATCCCCCTCCACCGCCAGTCCTTGCACTCCGACATCCCTAGAGGGGTAGTATCGCTTCGCGCGCTGACCAATGACCTCCAATACATCAATCTTCGGGGGCGCCATTTTATGACGCTTCCAATAGTTGACCGCATATTTCGGCTTTGGTGCATACGTGCGAGGGCACTGATTTGATAAATACGAACTTGAGCCATTCTGCCGCATTGGGCCATGGAGTGCGCCAAGAACTATACCCGTTAGTGCCGCCCCCAGCCGTCGCGTGGAGTGCCCAAGTAACAGCGCCTTTCGCAGCCGGCAAATGTTCGTGAGAGTTTGAGCGTGATACGCACGCTTCCAGAACTCTCCCGAAGGAGTTTCAGCCTGCCTGACCATTGACAGCAATCGCCTTGCTTCTGAAACGATTTCGTCCGGCTCCGCAGAAACAAGCTTGGATTTTGTCGCAGCCACCGCAACGGGGTTTGAGTCTATACCTATTGAATACAATCCCTGCATCCGAGCTGCGTAGTTTGTCGTTCCCCTACCGCAGAAAGGATCTAAAACAACATCTTCTTCGTTCGCGTATCGCTTAAGTATCCTGAGCGGAAACTCCAACGGAAACATCGTGAAATAGGGACAGATAGCATTCAATGCAGCCGGCCCGGCAACATCTACATCGGCACGCATTGTCAACCCGCCCCCTTTTTGAGGAGTGCTTTGTTATTCTGGTTCTTAAATTTATGCCACCCCTGGCCCTGCTTCCCAAATATTTCAGTCATAACCTGTGGAGTTAACTCAAATGCCTTCTTTCGTGCGTCATCCACCGTACCGGGCAAAGATTTTTCAATCTCGCTTTGGACCGCCATCCAGTACGCCCCCTCAACCTCCAGCTTCTTCATTAATCCATTATTCCCCTTCACTGCGGTAACGGCGCGACGGAGGTAGGCCGCCTCAATATCCACTGGCGGCTCCACAGTATCCCCCAGCAAATCATCCAATACCGCGCCAATTCCATCAGCGGAATTATCTCTAGCCACTGACGCATCGACCGCCTCAGCCCGAATACTTTCATCAGCCTCGCGAAGCTGCGTTGCGAAAGTCTTGATGGCAGGAAGTTTACCATCGACATCTCGCATTTTATAAAGCCGCTCGAAAGATAGTGCACGCATCGAGACTGGGTATGGCTTTCCCCCTACTGAACTCCAGAACACTCCCTGTCCTTGAATAGGTTCATTTAGAAGAGAGCTAAGTAGATCATCACTGAAATGAGCGTTTGCTCTTTTCACGCTCACTAGGTCACCGGCGGAGAGAAGGTGGAAAATGAACCAGTTATCACCCTGGCTAAGAATTTCATTGGGAATTGATCCTGGCTGCTGAGTAACAAGCAACGCACCAAGGTCATATTTACGACCTTCTTTCACCCACGATATATATGGTTCAGCCGCAGCCGCCTTATCGTTCAAAACGGACTGCGCCTCCTCAATCACCGCAATCGTGGGAATGGTTTTGGGATCAGCGCTAGTGAATTCCTGCTGATTCCTATCGAATATCCTTCGTAAGATAATGCCCGACAGCACAAATCCTTGGTTTCCGCGCATCTGAGAAATATCGACCACGCAGATTTTGCCTGCCTCTAGCGCCTTCACCAGAAGTCCCATTAACTGGCTACTCGGGTCATGAAGCATGTTCACGACGTTCGTCATGTTCGAACGCGCAGCAACCGCTTCCGCTTCCTGATTGGGCATGGTTAGGCCCAGAATATCTCCAACCTCTTCAGTCGAGGTAAGATTCTTGCTGCGTTGAATCAAATCAACCAATCGACTCCAGCGATCAGCCGGAAGCGATCTCAATTTGGCGACGTTCTGTTGGTCTTGCCGTTCAGGAGGAAGTGCTATGGAGATAACATCTGCAGGCCTTAGTTGGCGAATATCTAATCTTATCCCACCCGCCACAAATGATCCGTAGAACTCGCTAGGCGCCTTGCGACTTGTGAAAACGACAAGCTTGTCCTCCAAATGCTGCACATCGCACAGCCCTGGCCGCCCCTTGTCATCCGGCCAAAAATATTCGCCATCTGGATCGAAGATGATCGTCCCTACTGGTACTTTTCGTCCCTGGCGTTTTTCAACCGTGGGCGTCTCTTTATAAAGACGACTAAAAAGCAGCTTATTTAAATTCGACTTACCGAATCCTGCCCGCGCAAAAATAAATGTACGTCTGGCAACAAGGTTCTCGACTTGAAAGCGGATCAGAACCTCAGGATCTTTGATCTGCATCCACTCCAATGGCTGAATGTGCTCACTACCATGGGCATATACATACTCACCCAAGGCAAAATGCCCCATTTCAGCTCCGGGAATATTGTGACCGCAAACCTCCCTCAGAACTTCCCCTGACAGGAAGGCGACCTTGCTGCCGACATGGGGTAGACGCCGATGAGAGGGGACAAATGTCAGCCCTTTGCCGTTTGACCGCAGAACACCCAACACTCGAATGTTTATGCGATACTTCAGATACTGCCTTCTCAGGTCGTCAGGTACCTCACGGTTCTCTTGAACCGCCCGAATATTGAATTCCTCGCCATTCCCCGAGGATAGCTTCCCCTCGGATGAAAATGCCGCGATACGACCGAGCACTGCCTCGTTAGGGGTCTCAAGCTGAACCAAAAGGAACTGCCCGTGCATCGGCGTGCTTTGAAATTCATTTCGATACGGCAATGCGAGGTCGGCATGAAATTCCATGCCACCCTCGCGAAAGCCACGAAAAACACCGACGACTTGATCAGCCGGGAAAAGTTCCATTGATCCCCCCATCAATTATCAGCTATAGCGACTTTGCGCTGGGTCTGCGTCCTGCAATCGAAAAGCATCAAGGGTTGAAGCTTCTGCCCCTAGAGACTTTCTCAGCCCATCAAAAATCTGATCTTGCAAAACATCCATATCGAAATCGACCAACGCCGCGTGCTCATGGGCCTTCTGCAGGCACCTCGGATAATGCGGAACCGGGAAGCCATTAATGGAATCGGCAAGCAAATATCCCAGCACATTCGCCACGTCATTGGCCTGTGAGGAAAGAATATCCACAGGCCAAATTGGATCGCGCGTACCCGCGCCGAACTTTACCAGAAACATCTTTCCGCCCACGAATTTGTTTATCTCTCCACCTTGCTCCGCTTCTTCATCTCCACGGGCGTATTCCGGCCACACGTAGGCTTTTTGCTCCAACTCATATGGAACGGGGAGGTAGCACGGATATTGCGTGTGCATCACTCCTTCGAGGGCCATTGCAAGACGATACCGCTCCAGCACCTTGCTGTGCTTTGCCAAGCCGACGAGGTAGATGTTGCGGCGATTCTTTTTATGCTTGGCAATCCCTTCCTCTATGCCTTGGCGGTACCTAACAAAATAGTCATGCGCGAATGCTTTGCTTCTCAGCAAACCATCAAAGACGATCAGCGTGTCACTGGCAAAATCCTTATCGCGAACAATCGAAAATAAAATCGCCCACTCGACCAGCTCGCGATAAACCTGAACCCAGCTAGGACTTTTAGGGCGGTCGTCCTTGTCACTGCGGATCATGTGACTTAATACCGAAAGATCGGTAACGCCGAGATACTTCATCATCCGGCCGAGAGCAGTTACTGGTTCACCTGCCGCATTAAATTGTCTCTGCGACAGTGCAGTGACGCTCATGGTTGGAGATAGCACCTCCAAGCAATGCTCATTGGCACTGCTGTCCACCACTCGCACTAGCTGGATAAAGAACGGGTCAAATCTGAGCTGATTGTTCCCGCCATCAGCAGCGACCAGGGAAATGGACGTCGTGGTCTGCGGCATAATGCGCCGCACCTTGTCTTTTAGGGGCCGGATTTCCGCCCGCAACTGATCCAGCAGAACGCCATCAGCCGCGATCTGGAGTTCGATTTCCCGCCTCAAGGCGGCATGACTTTCTGGCTCTAGCACCGCGCGACCTAAAGGATTTCTGGTTGTGGTTTTTTAAGTTTATGCCACCACTCGTTCCCATTAAAGGCCAAGTTTCGTTTAAGCCTGCCTTTTGCCGTCAAAGCCCTTAATGGGCCACCCTTGGGCCACATACAGGTGCGCAGGCCCACGAAAGGATGCGAACCAGTGCGAATGGCTGCGAAACGCCTTCGCCCCGCCCAAGGCGGATGAAAGCGCGTTTCCATAGGTTTTGTTGATAAAGCGCGATGGCTGGGGGACTAGGATTCGAACCTAGACAACCAGAGTCAGAGTCTGGGGTCCTACCGTTAGACGATCCCCCAGCAGGGATCGGGTCGGGCCCGGGATATAGCCCGTCCCGCCGGGCTTTGCAACCCTTCTTCCCTGTGCCGGGCGTGCCCTGCTAGCGCCTGAAAATGCTGAAGATTTCCAGATGCGGCGACCAGCGGAACTGGTCGATCGGCACGACCTTTTCCAGCCGGTAGCCGGCATCGACCAGTCCCCGGGCATCGCGCGAGAAGCTGGAGGGGTCGCAGGACAGCATGACGATCAGCCCCGGCGCCTCGCCCAGCTTGGCGGCTTCGGCGATCTGCTGCACCTGGGCCTTGGCGCCGGCACGCGGCGGATCGAGCAGGATGGCATCCAGTTTTTTCAGCTCGGCCCGGCTGAGCGGCTGGCGTTCGAGATCGCGCGCCGTCGCGGTCAGGCGGCTGAGGCCCGCGGTCTTGGCGGCGGCCCCCAGCATGGCAATCGCCGGCCGGTCGGCATCCACCGCCCAGACGGTCTTGCCCACGGCGGCGAGCCGCAGCGCAAAGGCGCCACAGCCCGAGAAGAGGTCGGCGACGCGTTTTGCGTCTTGCAGTGCGTCCAGCGCCAGATCGGCCATCGCCTGTTCGGCCTCGGCGGTGGCCTGCAGGAAGCCGCCCGGCGCCAGGGTGACGGGCACGTTGCCAAAGCGCACACGCGGCACCTGCTCGCCCTGATACAGCAGCTCGGCATCGCCGCGTTCGTCGAAGCGCAGGCTCAGCCGGCCGAGACCGATGGCCTTGGCCGCCTTGCTCAGCTCGATACGCTCCTGCACCCGCATCTTCAGCTTGCCGGTGATCAGCACATCGGCGCCGGTCTCGGTCCAGGTCACCTTCAGGTCGACGGCCCAGCCATCGCCCAGCACCGGCATCATCATGGCGCGCAAGCTCGGCAGCAGGGCCGGCAGTTCCGGCTTCAGCACAAGGCATTCGGTGAGATCGACAATCTTGCGGCTCTGCGCCTCATGGAAGCCCATCAGCACCTTGTCCTTGACGCGGCGGGTGATGAATTCGGCACGGCGCCGCGTGTGATCCGGCACGGCGACAAGTTCGCCGACGGTCACATCGGCGATCTCGCGGCGCGTGAGTGCGGCGCTCAGCTTGTCGCGCTTCCAGGCGCGATAGGGCGCATCGGCCCAGTGCTGCAGGCTGCAGCCGCCACAGGTCTGGAAATGGCCGCAGGGTGCGTCGATGCGATCGGGCCCGGCGGCTTCCAGCACGCTGAGCTGGGCGGCAAAACCATCGCCGCGCGGCTCGCCCACCTTGGCGGCGATGCGGTCGCCCGGCACGGTGAAGGGCACATAGAAACGCTCGCCGTCCTTCGACAGCACGCCATGGCCCTGCCCGCCCATGCGCTCGATCACACCATCCACGTCACGCATGGTTTTCCCCGGCTGTTTGCTTTTCGGCGGCGATCAGGAATTCACGGTTGCCTTCCGGGCCGGTGATCGGGCTCGGCTCGATGCCCAGCACGCGCCAGCCGGGCAGGCCCGACCACCAGTCATGGATGGTCTTGCAGACTTCGTCATGCAGGGCCGGATCGCGCACCACGCCACCCTTGCCGACACGGCCACGGC
The DNA here is from genome assembly GCF_943371255.1 of Ferrovibrio terrae. Lineage (GTDB taxonomy): Bacteria > Pseudomonadota > Alphaproteobacteria > Ferrovibrionales > Ferrovibrionaceae > Ferrovibrio > Ferrovibrio terrae_B. The sequence goes on from NZ_CALRUC010000033.1 coordinate 12,231, forward strand.
CGACCTCGAATTGCGGCTTGATCAGAGCCACCGCCCAGCTGCCCGGCTGCGCCAGGCCAAGTGCTGCCGGCAACACGGTCTGCAGGCCGATGAAACTGGCATCGCAGACCACGCAAGCAATCGGATCGGGGATCAGGGTGGCATCAAGATGCCGCGCATTGGTCTTTTCCAGCACGACGACACGGGCGTCGTTGCGCAGCCGCCAGTCGAGCTGGCCCTCGCCGACATCGACGGCATAGACCTTCGCCGCGCCATGCTGCAACAGCACATCGGTGAAACCGCCGGTGGAGGCGCCGACATCGATGGCGGTGCGGTCCTGCGGCGACAGGCTGAAATGCTGCAGCGCATGCGCCAGCTTGATGCCGCCGCGGCTGACCCAGGGATGCGGCTTGCCGCGCAGTTCCAGCGGCACATCGGCCGCGAGCGAAACGCCCGGCTTGTCGAGACGCTTTTCGCCCGAGAAGACCAGACCCGCCATGATCGCGGCCTGCGCCTTGGCCCGGCTTTCGGCCAGGCCGCGCTCCACCAGAATCTGATCCAGGCGCTGCTTCGGGGCTTTCATCGGGCCGGCACTCTGTCTAGCCGCTGCAGCCTATGGGTCATGGCGTAAAAACGCCAGAGCAGCAACGCCGCCACCACCGCCAGCCCGACGACAAGGCCGGCCCAGACGCCGATGCCGCGCAGCGGCGTATAGAAGCCGAACCAGATCGCCACCGGAAAACCGATCAGCCAGTAGCCGACGAGCGTAATGACCATCGGCACGGCGGTGTCTTTCAGGCCGCGCAGCGCGCCATTGGCAACGCCCTGGGCGCCATCGACCAGCTGGAACAGTGCCGCGATGCCAAGATAGGTGACCGCCAGGGTGAACACGGTGGAGGCGGCATCGGAGACAAACACCCGCACCAGCAGCCCACCGGCAAAATGGAAGATCAGCGCCGTACACAGCATGAAGGACATGCCCATCGCGATGGCGATCCAGCCGGCACGCGCCGCGCCGGCATAGTCGCGTGCGCCGGCCGCAAGGCCAACCCGCACGGTGGCGGCCTGGCTGAGGCCCATCGGCACCATGAAGGCGAGCGCCGCCCATTGCAGCGCCACCTGATGCGCCGCCACCTCGGCCGCACCGAGCCGCCCCATCAGCAGGGCAGCGGCCGAAAACAAGCCGATCTCGGCGCCCAGCGCCAGCGCGATCGGCGCGCCGACACGCAGGAAGGCGCTCATGCGCTCAGGCGTCGTGCGCCACCAGCCGCGCGACAGGTGATAGGCAGCAAACTGCGGGTCGCGCGCGATATACCAGCCGAACACCAGCAGGATCAGCAGATTGACCAGGCTGGAACCGATGCCGGCACCGACGACGCCGAGCGATGGCACAATCCAGAAACCGAAGATCAGCACCGTATTCACGGCGGCATTGAGCAGCACCGCCAGCAGTGTCAGCACCAGGGCCGCGCGCGGACGCTCCAGGGTGGCGAGAAAGCCACGCAGCACCATGAACCATAAAGCCGTGATGAACATGCCGCTGACCGCCTGCATGAAGGGCACAGCCAGCGCGATCAGTTCCGGCGGCTGGCCGATCAGCACCAGGAAGGGTTCGCTGAAAATGAGCAGCAGGGTGCAGACCAGACCATAAATCCCAGTGGAGATCAGGCCGTCATGCACAGCCTGCCGCACGCCTTCGATGTCATCCGGATCGCGGCCGCGTGCCTGTGCCGCCAGTGCCGGCGTAGCGGTGGCTAGGCCGAGCCCCGCCATCCACAGGAAACTGAAAATCGCCACGCCGAGTGCCGCAGCCCCCAGCGCCTCGGCGCTGTAATGCGACAGGAGCCAGACATCGGTGGTGTGGATCGCCATCTGCGCCAGCTGCGTGCCGACAATGGGCAGCGACAGCGTGAGCGTGGCCCGCGCTTCCTTGAGGATCATGTTGTGCTGTCCTGCTAGGCGCGCGCGGTGGCGTCGTTGGCGCGGCCCAATGCAGACAAGGCCGTGGCGACGATCTGCGGTGCATTCAGCCCCGCCTCGTCATACTGCTTCATCGGATTGTCGTGATCGATGAAGCGGTCGGGCAGCACCAGCGGGCGAATCTTCAGGCCGTGATCGAGCAACCCGTCATGGCTGAGGAAATGCAGCACATGGCTGCCGAAGCCGCCAACCGAGCCCTCTTCCAGGGTGATCAGCACTTCGTGATTGCGGGCCAGCTGGCGCACCAGATCGGTATCCAGCGGCTTGCAGAAACGCGCATCGGCCACGGTGGTCGAGAGGCCACGCGCGGCAAGGTCGTCGGCGGCCTTGAGCGCCTCGGCCAGGCGGGCACCGAAGGAGAGGATGGCGATCTTGCTGCCTTCGCGAATGACACGGCCCTTGCCCAGCGGCAGCACCAGGCCGCGCTCAGGCATGACCAGACCGGTACCCTCGCCGCGCGGATAGCGGAAAGCCGACGGCCGGTCGTCGATGGCAGCCGAGGTCGCCACCATATGCATCAGCTCGGCTTCATCCGCCGCCGCCATCAGCACCATGTCGGGCAGGCAGCCGAGATAGGCGATGTCGAAACTGCCGGCATGGGTCGCGCCATCGGCACCGACCAGGCCGGCACGGTCGATGGCAAAGCGCACCGGCAGCCGCTGGATCGCCACGTCATGCACCACCTGGTCATAGGCGCGCTGCAGGAAGGTGGAATAGATCGCGGCGAACGGCTTGAAGCCCTCGGTGGCGAGACCGGCAGCGAAAGTAACCGCATGCTGCTCGGCGATACCGACATCGAAGCAGCGCTCGGGGAAGCGCTTGGCAAACAGGTCAAGCCCGGTACCCGACGGCATCGCCGCCGTCACCGCCACGATCTTGTCGTCACGTGCGGCTTCCGCGATCAGGCTTTCGGCAAACACCTTGGTATAACTGGGAGGGCCGGCCTTGGGCTTGGCCTGCGTGCCGGTGACGACGTCGAATTTCGATACGCCGTGATACTTGTCGTCGGCGGCTTCAGCCGGGCCATAGCCCTTGCCCTTCTGCGTCACCACATGGATCAGCACCGGGCCGGTCTTGTTGGTGTCGCGGATATTCTTCAGCACCGGCACCAGGTGGTCGAGGTTATGACCATCGACCGGGCCGACATAATAGAAGCCCAGCTCCTCGAACATGGTGCCGCCGGCCACCATGCCGCGGGCATATTCCTCGGCCTTCTCGGCCATCGAGGCGAGGCTCTTGGGCAGGATCTTCTCGCCGATCTGCTTGGCCAGCTGGCGCAGGCCGAGATAGGAGCGCGAGGACAGCAGCCGCGACAGATAGGCGCTCATGGCGCCAACCGGCGGCGCGATCGACATGTCGTTGTCGTTGAGGATGACGATCAGCCGGGTATCCATCGAACCGGCGTTGTTCATCGCTTCATAGGCCATGCCGGCCGACATGGCACCATCGCCGATCACGGCGATGACATTGTTCGTCTCGCCCTTGAAGTCGCGCGCCACCGCCATGCCCAGCCCGGCAGAAATCGAGGTGGAGGAATGCGCGGCGCCGAAGGGATCGTATTCGCTCTCGCTGCGGCGCGTAAAACCAGAAAGCCCGCCGGGCTGGCGCAGCGTGCGGATGCGGTCGCGCCGGCCGGTGAGAATCTTGTGCGGATAGGCCTGGTGGCCGACATCCCAGATCAGCTTGTCGACCGGCGTGGCAAATACGTGATGCAGCGCCACCGTCAGCTCGACCACGCCAAGGCCGGCACCGAGATGGCCGCCGGTGACCGAGACAGCATCGATCATCTCGCGACGCACTTCGTCGGCGAGTTGCTTGAGCTGGTCCTGGTCGAACTCCCGGATATCGGCCGGGGTCCGCACCATATCCAGCAGGGGCGTGCGATTGCTGATCATTCTGGGGCCAATGGTGTCACGAGCGGCGGGTTATAACAAACTCCGCCAGCTCCTGTAAAACCATGGAACCGGGGCCAAAATGCGTCGCAACCCGGCTTTTGGCGGAATTGGTTAACGACCGGGCCTTGGCCCGGGCCTCATCCAGGCCTAGCAGGCCCACGAAAGTCGCCTTGCCGGCGGCGGCATCCTTGCCCACCGCCTTGCCCAGCTCGGCCGCCGAGCCTTCATGATCCAGCAGGTCGTCGGCAATCTGGAAGGCCAGCCCCAGCTCTGCGGCATAGTCACGCAGGACCGTGCGATCCAGCGATTTCGCCTCCCCCAGGATGGCACCGGCCTCGGCGGAAAATCGGATCAGGGCGCCGGTCTTCAGCGCCTGCAGCCGGGCGATCTCGTCGTAGTTCAGCGGCCGGCCGGCTGCGGTGCGCACTTCGGCATCCAGGTCGATGGCCTGACCGCCGACCATGCCGCGCGGCCCCGCCGCCAGGGCCAGCCCAGCCACCAGGGCGGCCTGCACGCCGGGCTCGGGATGAGTGGCCGGATCGGCCAGCACCAGGAAGGCCTGGGCCTGCAATCCGTCGCCGGCCAGCACAGCGGTGGCTTCATCGAAGGCCCTGTGCACGGTCGGCTTGCCGCGCCGCAGGTCATCGTCATCCATGCAGGGCAGATCGTCGTGAATCAGCGAATAGGCGTGCAACATCTCAATGGCTGCCGCCACGCGCAACGAGCGCTCGCGCGGCACGCCAAACAGATCGCCCGCTGCGACCGCCAGCAAGGCGCGCAGGCGCTTGCCGCCGCCCAGGCTGGCATAGCGCATCGCATCATCAAGCTTGGCCGTGGCGCCGGCAGGGGCCGGTAGCAGGTGGTCGAGCGCGGCCTCCACGGCGGCGGTGACCTCCTGCATGGCCGCCGCAAGTGCGGGCGACGGCTGCATCGTCATTTCAGTCGGCCTTGAAGGGCTGGGTGCCGGCCTGGCCGTCGCCGCCGACCACGATCTTCTCGATCTTTTCTTCGGCGGCCTTCAGCTTGGCTTCGCAATGGCGCTTCAGCAGGGCACCGCGGCCGTAAAGCGCAATCGAATCTTCCAGATCGACGCGGCCGCTTTCCAGCTTGGCGACAATCTCGTCCAGCGCCTTCAGCGCAGCCTCGAAGCTCATTGCCGCAATATCCGGCGGAATGATCTCCTGATGGGCGTCTTTATCAGCCTTGGACATGCCGCCTCCGTTCCACAAAGCCGCCACAGTTTAAGGTCTAGCTTACAACGCAACAACCCGCGCCGGCCGGCCGATTCGGGCCGTTTGGACGCGGCCGAAGCAATATAACGCGCTGTATAATTTGCCAACCCGCCAAGGGAGACAATGCCATGCCCAGCCTCACCACAAATCGCCGTACCCTGCTCGCCTCCGCCCTCGCCGGTGCCGGTATCCTGGCCTTCGGCCCGCTGCCGGCGCTTGCCGCCTCCGACGACCAGAGCCTGATCGATTCCGCCCGCATCACCGTCGATCATTTCACCAATGACAGCCAGATGGGCGATCTGCGCCGCAAGCTGGCACAGGCCAAAGGCGCCTTCGTGGTGCCACAGCTGCTGAAGGCCAGCTTCATCATCGGCGGCGAAGGCGGCAGCGGCGTGCTGCTGGCCAAGACCGCCAACGGCTGGAGCGAACCGGCGATCTACACCATGGGCTCCGGCTCGATCGGCCTGCAGATCGGCGCCGAGGCATCCGAGGTCATACTGGTGCTGATGAACGAGAATGCAGTGAGCGCCATTCTGCGCAACGAGTTCAAGCTCGGTGCCGATGCCACCGTGGCCGCCGGCCCGGTCGGCATGGGGGTGGAAGCCGCCACCACCACCAATTTCGGCGCCGATATTTATTCCTTTGCCAAGACCAAAGGCCTTGCCGCCGGCATATCGGTGGAAGGCGCGGTGATTACCGCGCGCCATGGCCGCAATACCGCCTACTACGGCAAGGAAGCGCATCCGCGCAACATCCTGTATGATAACATGGTGAGCAACCCCGGCACCAATGCGCTGCGCCAGGCGCTGGCCGCGGCGGAGATGCCGTGATTACACCTGCTACCCTGCAAGGCTATCGCGCCACCACCTATGCGGTGACTATGCCCGATGGCACGCTGATCGGCCTGCGGCTGGACGAATCCAGCCCGCAGGCCGAGGCGTTTTTGCGCCGATGCAAGGCGCAGTCGCTGACCTGCCTGAATGCCTGGAACCCGCGCAGCAAACGCTGGCCGGTCAGCCGCAACATGGCGGCGCATCAGGGCCTGCGCCGAGATCTGGCCCAGCGAGGCTATGTCGCGCTGCCCCAGCTTGGTGTGCCTGACCGGCGCAACTGGCGGCCCGAGCCCGGGTTCGCCGTGCTGGACCTGGAAACCGAAAAGGCCATGACGCTTGCGGAGCGCCATGGCCAGTTCGCTGTCGTGTACTATCCGCGCGGCGGGGTTGCGGAGCTGATCCTCACCCGCCTCGCACTCGGCTGATCAGGCACCCTCGCAGCTTTAAGCCACCTCAAACAGGCCGGCGCCACCCTGGCCGCCGCCGATGCACATGGTCACCACCACATACTTGGCGCCCCTGCGCTTGCCCTCGATCAGGGCATGGCCGGTCATGCGCGCGCCCGACATGCCATAGGGATGGCCGATGGAAATCGCACCGCCATTCACGTTCAGCAGCTCGTTCGGGATGCCGAGCTTGTCGCGGCAATACAGCACCTGCACGGCAAAGGCCTCGTTCAGCTCCCACAGGCCGATATCATCCATCTTGAGGCCAAAGCGCTGCAGCAGCTTCGGCACGGCATAAACCGGACCGATGCCCATCTCGTCGGGCTCGCAGCCGGCCACCGCCATGCCGCGATAGATGCCAAGCGGCTGCAGGCCCTTCTTCTCGGCCAGCTTGGCGTCCATCACCACGCAGGCCGAGGCACCATCGGAAAGCTGGCTGGCATTGCCCGCCGTAATGACCTTGCCCGGGCCGCGCACCGGCTGCAGGCCGGCCAGGCCTTCCAGCTTGGTATCGGCGCGGTTGCCCTCGTCCTTGGTCAGCGTGACATCCTTGTAGGAGACTTCCTTGGTCTCCTTGTCGACCACCGCCATCTTGCTCGGCATGGCAACGATCTCGGCATCGAACTTGCCGGCCGCCTGGCCGGCAGCGGTGCGCTTCTGGCTTTCCAGCGCGTATTCGTCCTGCACCTCGCGGCTGATGCCATAGCGCTTGGCCACCGTCTCGGCGGTGTCGATCATCGCCATGTAGATGTCGGGCTTGTTTTTCATCAGCCATTCATCGCGGGCGCGGAAGGTGTTCATATGCTCGTTCTGCACCAGCGAGATCGATTCCAGACCGCCGCCGACCACGATGGGCACGTTGTCATGGATCACCTGCTTGGCCGCCGTGGCAATCGCCATCAGGCCCGAGCCGCACTGGCGATCGACGCTCATGCCGGCCACCGAAACCGGCAGGCCGGCGGCGATGGCGGCATGGCGTGCAATATTGCCGCCGGTGGAGCCCTGCTGCAGAGCCGCACCCATGATGACATCATCGACTTCCGCACCCTCGATGCCGGCGCGCTTCACCGCTTCGCGGATTGCGTGGGCGCCGAGCGTGGCTGCATCGGTGTTGTTGAAGGCGCCGCGATAAGCCTTGCCGATCGGCGTGCGGGCAGTGGAAACGATGACGGCTTCGCGCATTTTATCCTCCCAGGACTTGGCCATAAGCATTCTTGGGCCGAACGCTAGCGCCAATCTTTTCGCAGCGCAAACCTTACGCTACGGCAGCTTTACGCGCGCGTTAGCTGATCGGCCAGCGTTTGGCGATTTCTTCCAGCATCACCTCGGTGGCGCCACCACCGATGGGGTGGATGCGAGCATCGCGCGCCATACGCTCGATCTCGGAATCGCGCAGGTAACCGGCACCGCCATGGAACTGCAGGCAGTCGTAGGTGACCGCATTGACCAGCTCGCCGCACAGTGCCTTGACCATCGACACCTCGCGTACGGCATCGCGACCTTCGCCCACCAGCCAGGCCGCATGATAGACCAGTTGCCGTGCCGCCTCGACGCGCGCCTCCAGCATGGCGAGCCGCTGACGGATCACCTGCTTGTCGGCCAGCACGCCGCCGAAAGCCTTGCGGGTTGTCACATACTGCCGGGTGATCTCCAGCGCGCGGCGGCATTCGCCCACCGCCATGGCCCCCAGCACCAGACGCTCGTTCTGGAAGTTGCGCATGATGGCATAGAAGCCGCGGTTCTCCTCGCCCAGCCGGTTCTCGACCGGCACGCGGCAATTGTCGAACACCAGCTCGGCGGTATCGGAGCAGAGCCAACCATGCTTGCGCAAACTGCGCCCGACGCTGAAACCCGGTGTACCCTTCTCGACGGCGAAGATCGAGATGGCGCGTGATCCCTTGGCATCGGGATCGGTCTTGGCGGCGACGAAATACAGATCGGCATGCACGCCATTGGTGATGAACATCTTGGCGCCGTTCAGCACGTAAGCATCGCCGTCACGTTTTGCCCGGGTACGGATCGCCGCCACATCAGAGCCCGCATCGGGTTCGGTGACCGCGACCGCCGTAATCAGCTCGCCGGCGATGACTTTCGCGAACCAGCGATCCAGCTGTGCCTGGTTGCCGGCATGGGCGAGATGCGGCGAGGCCATGTCGGTATGCACCAGCACGGTGGCGGAAAAGCCGCCAAAGCCCGAGAGGCCACATTCCTCGGCCAGGATGGCGGCGGCGACCGGCGCCTGCTCGCTGCCGCCATAGGCTTCCGGATAGCGGATGCCGAAGAAGCCGAGCGCGCCCATCCTGCGCAGGACATCGCGCGGCACCATGCCCTGCTCTTCCCACCGGGCGCCATGCGGACGCACCTCGTTGTCGACGAAGCGGGCGATCTGTTCACGCAGGGCTGCGTGATCGTCGCTCTCGTAGATCGTCCGCATTCGTTTCCTCCACGGTGTTTTTCTTATTTTAACTGCGGTACCAGGCGTTCGAGCGCCTGCGACAGTTTCGGCAGCGAGGCGGCGTAACAAAGCCGGATGCGGCCCTCGCCGGCCGGGCCGAAGGCGATGCCCGGTGCCAGGCCAACGGCAGTGTTGCGCGCCAGATCGATGCAGGTGTTCAGGCTGTCGGTCATGCCATCCAGCGCGAAGAAGGCATAGAAGGCGCCTTCGGGCTTGGCCAGCCGCACACGCGGCAGCGGCGCCAGCGCCTGATACACCATGTCGGCAGCGCGACTGTAGCGCTCGACCAGGCCTTCGATATAGCTGTCGCCCTCGTTCAGCGCCGAAACGCCACCCCACTGCACGAAGGTGGTGGGATGCGAGATGTTGAACTCGGTCATCTTCTCGACGGCGGTACACAGCCGCGGCGGCGCTACGATCCAGCCGAGCCGCCAGCCGGTCATCGACCAGCTTTTCGAGAATGAATTGACGATCACCACCGGATCTTCCGGCTGCGCCAGCGTGTAGTAGCTCGGCGCATGCTTGGCGCCGCCATAGATGATGCGGCCATAGACCTCGTCCGACAGGATCCAGATGCCGCGCTTGCGGGCAAACTCCAGGATCGCCATCAGCTCGGCTTCGCTGGCCACCCAGCCGGTCGGATTGCCCGGACTGTTGATCATGATCAGCTTGGTGGTCTCGTCGCAGGCATCGAAAAGCTCATCGAGATCGAGCTTCCAGCGGCCATCCTCCTGCGCCTTCAGGAAGACATCGCGCGGCTCGCCGCCCATCGCCTTGATCGCCGAACGGCCGTTGGGCCAGATCGGGCCCAGTACCACGGCGCTGTCGCCGGGTTCGATCAGGCACTGGATGGTGATCATGATGGCGTTCATGCCCGAGGCGGTGACCACCATGCGGTCGGAACCGATCTCGGCGCCGTAGCCGCGCTTCAGATAGTCGCTGATCGCCTGCAGCAGCGGCGCGATGCCGCGATTGGCGGCATAAAAGGTCTCGCCCTTGTCCAGTGCAGCAATGGCGCCCTTGCGCACGAATTCCGGCGTCGGCTCGTCGCCTTCGCCGAACCACAGCTTGATGATGTCGGGGATATCGGCCGAGGCGCGGGTGACAACACGAATGCGGGAACCGGGCAGATCGAGAATGGACTGGCAGATACGGGCGTCGAGCATGGTCATAGAAATAGAATCACTTCTCTTTGGGCAGGTTGGAAACCAGGAGGTCGATGATCTGGAAGGAGGCAGCCTCGATATCGAGCTTGCCGGACAGCACACCATCGGCCAGCGCGTCGAGCCGGTCGATTGGCAGATCGCTCAGGCCCCGACGCAGGCGGTCGAGCACCAGATTCTGCAGCAGGCGCCGGGTGCGGGCGCGCGGATCTGGCCGCTTGCGCCGGCCGATGGCAAGAATGGCATCGGCCAGCTCCGGCACGCCCTGCCCGGCCATGGCGCTGGTCTGCAGCACCGGCACCGGGCCGCCGCCGCGCTGCGATGACATGGCGGCCAACTGGCGCGCGGAACGTTCGGCATAGGGCAGGTCGGATTTGTTCACCACCAGCACATCGGCGATTTCGAGGATACCGGCCTTGATCGCCTGGATGTCGTCGCCCAGCCCGGGCGCGTTCACCACCACGCGCACATCGGCGATCTCAGCGATCTCGACTTCCGACTGGCCGGTGCCGACGGTTTCCACCACCACGACATCGCGGCCCGAGGCATCGAACACATCGATCACGCGTGCAGTGGTACGCGACAGGCCGCCGAGATGGCCTCGGCTGGCGAGCGAGCGGATAAATACGCCGGCGTCGGTGGCATGCTGGCTCATGCGGATGCGGTCGCCCAGGATGGCGCCGCCGGTGAGCGGGCTGGAAGGATCGACGGCGACGACGCCGACGCTCTGGGCCCGTTTGCGCAGTTCGGCGACATAGGCCGAGACCAGGGTGGACTTGCCCGCGCCGGGCGCGCCGGTGAAGCCGACCACCAGAGCGCGGCCAAGCCGGCCGCGGATCGCCTGCAGCACCAGCCGGGCCTCGTCGGTCTCGTTTTCCACCGCGGTGATGGCGCGGGCCAGTGCCGCCCGGTCACCGGCCAGCAGCGCCGGCAGCCAGTCCGGAATGGCCTCTGGCCCAGCCTCTGACGTGGCGGATTCGGCATGCTTTTGCATCGCTGCACCATACGCGCTATGTAGACGTCCGAAAAGCAGCCTCGAGGTTCGTCCGCATCATGCCGGCCCCCATCCTTGCTCCCCGTGAATACGGCCTGGTCAACTGGCTCGGCCTGTGGACGCTGTATGTCAAGGAAGTGCAACGCTTCCTCAAGGTGATCACGCAGACGGTGCTGGCGCCGATGGTGACCACCCTGCTGTTCTTCGCCGTTTTCGCGCTGGCGCTGGGCGGCGCCGTACGCCATATCGCCGGGCTGCCGTTTGTCGATTTCCTGGCGCCCGGCCTGATCATGATGGCGACCACGCAGAACGCGTTTGCCAATACCTCCTCCTCGATCATGATCTCCAAGGTGCAGGGCAATATCGTCGACGTGCTGATGCCGCCGATCAGCCCCGGCGAACTGCTGGTCGCCTATGCGCTCGCCGGGGTGACCCGCGGCCTGATGGTGGCACTGGCGGTGGCGCTGGCGATCTGGCCGTTTGCCGCCATCCACCTGTATGACGCAGCGGCGGCGCTGTATTTCGTGCTGGCCGGCTCGCTGATCCTCAGCCTGATCGGCATTATCGCCGGCCTGTGGAGCCAGAAATTCGACCATATGGCGGCGGTGACCAACTTCATCGTCACACCGCTCGCGTTTCTCTCCGGTACGTTTTACTCGGTACAGGCATTGCCGCCCTTCTGGTATGCCGCCGCCCATGCCAACCCGTTCTTCTTCATGATCGACGGCTTCCGCTACGGCCTGACCGGGCATACCGATGGCGACGTGGTGCTGGGCGCCAGCGTGCTGGGCCTGGTGGCCGTGGGGCTGTGGGCGCTGTGCTACCTGCTGCTGCGCCGGGGCTATCGCCTGCGACCGTAAGCGCTTCGTTCAGGCCCGTTCGGGTTCGTACAGGTTCCCTGGGGTTCGTTGAGGTCCGCTGAGGTCCGCTGAGGTTCGTTCGGGTTCGTTGAGGTTCGTTCGGGTTCGCGCCCTACGGACACCGTAACCACCACTGCCACTTCACGGCAGTAATATAGAACATATAGAATACATTAATTAGGAATATTTGTCAAACCGGGCCAACGCGCAGCGGCTGCGGCAGGCTGTCGGGCAGCGCGTCCAGCATGCGGGCCACGCATTGCAGGGACACGACATAGCCATAGGCGCCGAGGCCGCAGATCACCGCGCGCACCGCGGATGACATCTTGGAATGCTGGTAGGTGGCTTCGCGGGCATGGATGTTGGAAATATGCAGCTCGATGATCGGGCCCTCGAACATCTTCAGCGCATCGAGGATAGCGATGGAATAGAAGCTGAAGCCGGCCGGATTGATGATGATGGCATCGGCCTCCTGGCGGGCGACATGAATCCAGTCGACCATCTGGCCTTCCCAGTTGGTCTGGTGGAAAGCCAGCGTCGCGCCGATGGAATCGGTGAACTCGCGGCAGCTTTTCTCAATGGCAGCGAGCGTCACCGAGCCATAGATCTTCGGCTCGCGCACGCCCAGCAGATTGAGATTGGGGCCGTTCAGGATCATCACGCGCATCGCCATCGTATTCCCTCGACTCTTTATTAAAATCAGCCCTTGTAGCCCATCAGCTTGGGCAGCCAGAGCACGGTTTCCGGCACGAAGGCGATCAGCGCCAATGCCACGATCATCGCCCACAGGAATGGCAGGGTATCGCGCACGATGGGGCCGAGCGGCGTACCGGAAATCTTGGCAACGATGAACAGCAGCAGGCCATAGGGTGGCGTGATCAGGCCGATCATGATGTTGACCACGACCACCACGCCGAAATGCACCAGATCGATACCGAGCGCCTGGGCGGTGGGAATGAAGATCGGCACCACCACCAGCAGAATGGTGCTGCCTTCCAGCAGGCAGCCCAGCACCAGCAGAATCACATTGACCAGCAGCATGAAGGTGGTGGGCGTGAGGTCGAAACCGCCGAGCAGCACGCGCACGGTCTCGGGGATATTCTCGATCGTGATGACGTAATTGAAGGCCAGCGCCCCGGCAATCAGCATGCCGATCGAGGCGGTGGAACGCGCGCTGGTCAGCGCGGCCTGATAGGTGTTGCGGACGGTGATGCTGCGATACAGCACGGCCGAGACCAGGAAGGCATAGGCTGCCGCTACGGCGGCGGCCTCGGTGGGCGTCATCACGCCGCTGTAAATGCCGCCCAGCAGGATCACCGGCATCAGCAGGGCCGGCAGCGCCTCCAGCGTGACGCCGGGCAGTTCGCGCAGGCCGATGCCCTTCTCGACCGGGAAGTTATGCTTGTGCGCCATGTAGCTGTTGATGCCCATCTGGGCAAAGCCCATCAGCAGGCCTGGGACCACGCCGCCGAGGAACAGATAGCCGATCGAGGCATCGGAGATCAGGGCATAGAGCACCATGGGGATCGACGGCGGAATGATCGGGCCGATCACGGCCGAAACGGCGGTGATCGCCGCCGCATAGCTGACCGGATAGCGGCCGTCCTTTGTCATCATGGCGATGGCGACGCGGCCGGTGCCGGCCGCATCGGCAATCGCCGAACCCGACATGCCGGCGAAGATGATGCTCTGCACGATGTTGATATGCCCCATGCCGCCGCGGAAGCGGCCGACCAGCATGTCGCAGAAGCGCGTCAGTCGGTCGGTCATGCTGCCCATGTTCATCAGCTCGGCGGCAAACAGGAACAGCGGCACGGCCAGCAGCACATAACTGTTATACAGGCCGTTCAGGAGCTGCTCGGCCGCCGTACCCATATCCTGACCGACCATGAACAGGTAGAGGATCGAGCTGGCGATCATGGCGTGACCAATCGGCAGGCCGAACAGCGACAGCAGCGACAGCGTCCACAGCGTGATCGAGAAGGGGCTGGCGAAATTCACAGGCTGACTCCAGTCACAGGGCTGCTCCCGGCTTGGTCGGATCAATATCAGGAACATCGCCACGGATGGCGCGCCAGGTGAGCCAGACATACCGAAGGATCACGCCGACGGCGAACAGCACATAAATGCTGAACAGCCAGTCGAAACGGATCTTGAGAAAGGCCGAGCGCTCCACCTTCATGAAGGTGACATAATCGGTCACGGCCGGCAGCGCGACCGTATAAAGCACCACAAGGGCAACGCCGGTGGCGATGGTGAAAATGCGGCGCGCGCGGTCGCTCACCGCGCTGTAGAGAATGTCGAAGCGGATTTCATCATCCTCGCGCAGCACGAAGGCCGCGCCCCAGAGCACGCCCCAGAGCCAGGCCAGAATGCAGACTTCGGTGGTCCAGCCGACAGGCCAGTTGAAGACATAGCGGGCAATAATCTGGAAGATGAAGGCGAGGAACATCGCCACCAGCAGCGCGGCGGCCACATTCTCGGCGCGCTGGCGCAGCCAGTTGGCCGTCTGCGCTGAAAACAGCTTCATACCATCCCCCACTCATGCAGCGGCCGGCTGCTTGCGCAGCCGGCCGATACCATACTGTTCCTGATGCGGCTTACTTCACCGCGTTGATGCGCTCGAGCATACCCTTCGGCCAATCCTTGGCGAAGGCCGATTCCTGATACTTCTTCTGCGCATTGGCGCGGAAGGCGGCGACATCGGGGGCATAGACCTGCAGGCCCTGCGACTTGAAATAAGCCACCAGTTCCTTTTCCTGGTCGACATGCTTGGCGGTGCTCCAGTCGATCGCCTTGTCGGCGGCGGCCTGGAAGGCAGCCTGCTTGGCGGCCGGCATGGCATCCCAGATCTTGGCCGAGACCGACAGCAGGTCATAGCCGACCAGATGGTCGGTCAGCACGAACTGCGTGGTCACTTCATGGAACTTCATCACGCGGCTGTTGGGCAGCGGATTGTCCTGACCGTCGATGGCACCGGATTGCAGCGAGGTATAGACCTCGGCAAAGGCCACCGGCGTCGGGTTGGCACCCATCGCCTCGCCCAGCAGCTGCCAGACCTCGCCCGGCGGCATGCGCAGCTTGATGCCGGCCATATCGGCCGGTGTGGTGATCTTCTTGTTCGGCTTCAGATTGACCTGGCGGGTGCCGAAATAGACCGGCCCGAGGATCTGCACGCCGAGTTGGTCGCGCGCCAGCTTGTTCATCTCCTTGCCGACATCGCCCTTGAAGGTCTTGCGCAGGTGGTCGGCGTCGCGGAACAGGTAGGCGGCGGTCATGATCGACCAGGCGGGAATCTGCTTGGAGATATCCTGCGGCGGCAGGATCGCCATTTCCAGGTTGTTGCGCTGCATGGCCACCAGCTCGGTGCCCTGCTTGAACAGCGTGCCGTTGAAGAACGGCTCGAAATCGAAGTCGTTCTTGATATCGGCGGCGAACATCTTGATCGCCTCGGCGCGGATATCCTGTTCGGAGATCACGGCGGAAAAGCGCAGCTTCGGCTTGCTCTGCGCCATGGCGGCATGGCCGGCGCCGATCGCCAGGGCCGCGCCGGCAAGCGCGGCTGTGAGACTGCGGATAACGGAAATGCGCATGGTGGTGTCCTCCCAGGACGTTTCTGCCCGTGACCTTTGCTTGGTCCGGTGTCGCAGACAGTTATCCGTCCCGATCAACCGGAATCAATAGGTAAATTGATTTTCATATGATATTTCTATATTTGTATGATAGATGAACAAGTCATTCAAATCCTTGTAAATGAATGACTTTCTACTGATTGCATTGAATATCTGCCGGTTTTCCGCCAGCCTTCTCCACGATTCCGGCTTCCCAGCACGAGTCCAGCCATGCTCCACCAGCCCCTTCTGCCCGAGACCGCGGGCGAAAAAGCCTACCGGCAGATCCGCGGCGACATCCTGTTCGGCCGACTCGCTCCGGCGCAGAAGCTGAAGCTGGAAAAGCTGAAGGACGACTACGGCGCCAGCGTCAGCACGCTGCGCGAATTGCTGAACCGCCTGTCATCGGAAGGCTTGGTGGTGGCCGAGGGCCAGCGCGGCTTCGAGGTGGCGCCGGTCTCGGCCGCGAACATGCAGGAGGTGGCGGCGCTGCGGCTGCTGCTGGAGGGCCATGCGATGCGGCAGTCCTTTGCCGCCGGCGACATGGAATGGGAAGGCCGCGTGGTCTCGGCCCATCACAAGCTCACCCTGATGGAAAAGCGCATGCTGGCGGGCGACCGCGGCGATCCGGAAACCTGGAAACGCTATGACTGGGAATTCCACCATGCGCTGATCTCGGCCTGCGGCTCAAAGACGCTGCTGGAGACCCATGCCGCGATCTACGACAAATACCTGCGCTACCAGATGATCGCCGTGGTGTTCCGCGGCCAGCTGGCCGCCGACGAGCATGAACGGCTGCTGGACTGCGCGCTGCGGCGCGATGCCGAGCGCGCGGAACAGATCCTGCGCATCCATATCGACAGCTGCGTGGAGCACACGCTCAAGGGCGGCCTGATCCGCTAGGCGACCAGCAGCTTTTCCAGCGCGGTGCGGATTTTCGCCGGGATCGGCACCGGTTTCTGCACGCCGCGTTCGACAAACACATGCACGAAATGCCCGGTGGCGGCGGGATGCGGCTCGCCCTGCCGGAACAGCGCGATCTCATGGCGGGCCGAGGAATTGCCCAGCTTCACCGTGCGCAGCCAGCCTTCCACCGTTTCGGGATAGTTCAGCGACTGGTGGAAGCGGCAGCCGCTTTCCACCAGCAGGCCGATGATCTTGTCGTTGACCATGTCGAGGCCGCCGAAGCGGATCATGTAGTCATTCACCAGCGTGTCGAAATAGGCGTAATACTGCACGTTGTTGACATGCTGGTAGACGTCGATATCCGACAGCCGCGTCGGGATCAGCAGGCTGTGGCGGTAGTTGTCGCGCGTTTCTGTGCGCGGGTCTTTCGCATCGCTCACAGGATCGGTGCTCATAGGGCCTGCTCGTAGATTTTCAGGGCGTCGTCATAGGCTACATCACGCGGATTGTTGACCAGCAGGCGCTGCTGGTTCATCGCGTCTTTCGCCAGCATCGGCAGGTGATTGTGGCTGATGCCGACCTGGCGCAACTGCTTTTCCAGCTTCACATCGTCGATGATCGCTTCCAGTTCGGCCAGCAAGGCGCCGGCGCCTGCAGATGCAGTTGAGAAACTTTTACCAGGAAGAAGTATCGGCGCCAGTTCGGCATACTGCTCGGCTGCTTTCGGCACTTCGAGATTGAAGCGCAGCACATGGGGCAGCATCAGCGCATTCGACAGACCATGCGGCACATGGAAATGGCCGCCGACCGGATAGGCCAGCGCATGCACCGCCGCCACCGGCGCATTGGCAAAGGCCATGCCGGCCAGCATGGCGCCGAGCAGCATCTCGGAGCGCGCCGTGCGATCCTGCATGCCATCGGGCGAACACACCGTGCGGATGTTTTTCGACAGCAGCCGCAGGGCCTCGCGGCCCAGCGCATCCGACATCGCGTTTTTCTTGTGCTTGCTGGTATAGGCCTCGATGGCATGCACCATGGCGTCCACGCCGGTCGCCGCCGTGACAGCCCTTGGCAGCCCCAGGGTGAGATCGGCATCCAGCAGCGCGATATCGGGCAGCAGCAGCGGCGAGACCACGCCCTTCTTCTCAGATTCCCCTGTCGTGATGATGGCGATACCGGTGACTTCCGAGCCGGTGCCGGCCGTGGTGGGCACCTGGATCAGCGGCAGGCGTTTGCCGCGCGCATTGCCGACGCCGTAGATCTCGGACAGCGGCTGCGTGGCGACGGGCAGGAAGGCGACCAGCTTGGCGATATCCATCGACGAGCCGCCGCCGAAGCCGATCACGCCGTCGGCTTTAAAGTCCCTGGCCACCTGTACGGCCTCATGCACCAGCTTTTCCGGCGGGTCGGCCTCGGTGCGGTCGTAGATGGTCACCGCGATGCCGGCGGCCTTCAGGCTCTCCAGCCCGGCCTGGGGCAGGCCCAGTTTCATCACGCCGGGATCGGTGACCAGCACCACGCGGCTGGCGCCCAGTTCGGCCATCAGGGCGCCCAGTTTCGCGCTGGCGCCCGGTTCGCAATAGACCCGCCGCGTGGTCTCGAAGCTCAAGGTTGTCATGGCGGGTCTCCCGGTAATAGTTGAGTGTTTTCCTGACACTAGCCTGAGCCCCGGGCCCCGGCCAGCCCCGGAAGCGGCTGTCCCTGCGGCATGCGGGGGCCGGCTGGAATCCCCCGCCCGGCAACCCTCTGGCAACCAATGTCCCCCTACATTCGCTGAATTGACACAAGGCCTTATCGGCCCGTAGAGTCCGGCCTTACCGCCAGCCCGGCCGCGTAAAACCCGGGGCTGGCGTCATTGTTTTTCAGGCTCCGGATTGTCCGGCGCCGGTTTGACCCAAGGAGAGGTGTCGTGAGCGCAGCATTGATGTCGACCTACGCGAGGCAGGACCTTGCGTTCGAGCGGGGCGAGGGTTCCTACCTCTACACCGCTGACGGTCGACGTTATCTGGACTTCGGCTCCGGCATCGCCGTCACCGCGCTCGGCCACAGCCACCCCCATCTGGTGCAGGCGATCCAGGAGCAGGCGGCCAAGCTGTGGCATACCTCCAACCTGTTCCGCATCCCGGAGCAGGAGAAGCTGGCGCAGCGGCTGGTCGACAACTCCTTTGCCGACAAGGCCTTCTTCTGCAACTCGGGCGCCGAGGCCAATGAGGGCGCCGTGAAGGTGGCGCGCAAGTATTTCGCGTCGAAGGGCAAGCCGGAGAAATTCCGCATCATCACGTTTGAGGGCGCCTTCCATGGCCGCACGCTGGCCATGCTGGCGGCGACCAACAACGCCAAGTACCTGGAGGGCTTCGGCCCCAAGGTGGAAGGCTTCGACCAGGTCGCCTTCGACCTGAAAGCCGCCAAGGCCGCGATCACGCCGGAAACCGCCGCCTTCCTGATCGAGCCGATCCAGGGCGAGAGCGGCATCCGTTCCGTGCCGACCGAGATGCTGCGCGGCCTGCGCCAGCTCTGCGACGAAAACGACATGCTGCTGATCCTGGACGAGGTGCAGACCGGCATGGGTCGCACCGGCAAGCTGTTCGCCTATGAATGGTCGGGCATCACGCCGGATATCATGTCGCTGGCCAAGGGGCTGGGCGGCGGCTTCCCGGTCGGCGCCGTGCTGGCCACCAACGAGGCCTGCTCCGGGATCGTGCCCGGCACCCATGGCACCACCTTTGGCGGCAACATCCTGGCGATGACGGCCGGCAATGCCGTGCTGGACGTGATGCTGGAAGACGGCTTTTTCGATGGCGTGCAGAAGCGCAGCTCGTATTTCAAACAGCAGCTGGTGATGCTGAAGGACCGCTATCCCGACGTGATCGAGGATGTGCGCGGCCAGGGCTTCCTGCTGGCGGTGAAGTCCAAGCCGCTCAACACCGAGCTGCAGGCCGCCATGCGCGACGAGCATATCCTCGGCGTCACTGCCGGCGACAACACCGTGCGCCTGATTCCGCCGCTGACCACGCCGGAAAAGGATCTGGTGGAAGGCATCCGCCGGCTGGAGGCCGCCTGCCAGAAGCTGCAGGACAAGGCGAAAGTCGCGGCATGAACGGCAACGGAATCCGCCATTTCCTCGATCTCGACCAGTTCGCGCCGGATACCCTGCGCGGAATCCTGAGCCATGCCATGCGCATGAAGGCCGGTCGCAAGGGCATGCCCAAGGGCATGGTGGAAAAGGACCGGCCGGGCCGCGACCGGATTCTGGCGATGATCTTCGAGAAGCCGTCGACCCGCACGCGGCTGTCGTTCGACAGCGCCATGCGTCAGCTCGGCGGCGAGACCATCGTGGTGCGCGCCGACGAGCTGCAGATCGGCCGCGGCGAAAGCATCGCCGACACCGCCAAGATCCTGTCGGGCAATGTCGATGCCATCATGATGCGCACCAGCAAGGCGCAGAACCTGCGCGAGCTGGCGGCCAATGCGAGCGTGCCGGTGATCAACGGCCTGACCGATGACAGCCATCCCTGCCAGGTGATGGCCGATGTGATGACCTTTGAAGAAAAGCTCGGGCCGATCAAAGGCCAGAAGCTGGCCTGGGTTGGCGACGGCAACAACATGGCCACCTCGCTGATCCATGCCGCCGTGCAGTTCGGCTTCCGCCTCGACCTCGCCTGCCCGCCGGAACTGCAGCCCGATCCCAAGGTGCTGAAATGGGCAGCCGAGCGGCAGGGCCAGATCCGCGTCACCTCCGATCCGGTTGAAGCGGTGAAGGATGCCGCCTGCGTCATCACCGACACCTGGGTGTCGATGGGCATGAAAGACGCCGAGCGCCGCCACAAGATCCTGGCACCGTTCCAGGTCAATGCCGACCTGATGCGCCAGGCGGCGCCCAATGCCATCTTCATGCACTGCCTGCCCGCCCATCGCGGCGAGGAAGTGACCGCCGAGGTGATCGACGGGCCGCAGTCGGTGGTGTTCGACGAGGCGGAAAACCGCCTGCATGCCCAGAAGGCGATCCTGGCCTGGTGCTTCGGCTCCTGAGCGGCAGTATATTGTTCCCGTGAGTAGCGCCGCCCTTCACGACGACCTGTCGCTGCCATTCCAGATCGAGCAGTGCGATACGCGCGGCCGCCTGGTGCGGCTCGGCCCCTCGCTCGACCGCATGCTGGCGCGCCACGACTACCCCGAGCCGGTGTCGCATCTGCTGGCCGAAGCCACCGCGCTGGTCGCCACCATGGCGGCGGCGCTGAAATTCGACGGCATCTTTTCATTGCAGGCCAAGGGCGACGGACCGGTCTCGACCCTGGTGGCGGATTACCGCACGCCCGGCCATTTGCGCGCCTATGCGCGTTACGATGCCGAGCGGCTGGACGCGCTGGCGCTCGGCCCCGGCGCCACCGCCACCCTGGTGCCGCTGCTGCTCGGCGGCGGCTATCTCGCCTTCACCATCGACCCGCAGGGGCCGGATATGGAGCGCTACCAGGGTATCGTCGACCTGTCGGGCGCCACCCTGGCCGATGCCGCGCATGCCTATTTCGCCCAGTCCGAACAGCTGAATGCCCGCGTCGTGCTGGGCGCCGCCCATCGCAAGGGCGTCGACGGCCGCAAGCACTGGCGGGCCGGCGGCATCCTGCTGCAGCAGCTGCCACTGCAGGCCGGCGGCCTGTCGACGGAGGATAGAACCTTCGCGTGGGAAAAAGTGACCGCCCTGCTGGGCACCGCCAAGGCCGACGAGCTGAGCGATCCGGCGCTGGGCCATAACGAGCTGCTGTTCCGCCTGTTCCATGAGGACGGGGTGCGGGTGTTCGAGACCGGCGCCCTGACCGACCGCTGCACCTGCTCGCAGGACAAGGTGCGCGGCATCCTCTCGACCTTCAGTCCCGAGGAAATCACCGAGATGACGACCCCGGACGGGCTGATCAGCGTGACCTGCCAGTTCTGCAGCGACACCTACAGTTTCCCCCCCGACGCCGTGAAGGGCTGACGAAAGCGGCGCTGGAGCGTTTCTCTCTCAGGCCGGCCTTCATCCGCGCACTGCCGATCTTGCCATATCCTGGCAAAATCGGTCCTGCTGATGCCATCGCCGGGCCTTGAATTTGCCCCATTTCGCCGCCTATTAGGGGGCGGAAAACAAGGAGAAACGACCCATGCGCATCCGCCTTGCCTCTGTGCTTGCCGTTCTCGGCCTCTCGCTCGCCGTGGCCGCCTGCTCGACGCCGCTGGAAAAATCCATCCTGCCCGAGATCACCTTCGAGGGGCAGCCGAAGCTGACCTTCGCCGCCAGCTCGGTGGAAACCATCCTGGAATACCAGCCGACCGCGCAGCCGCCGCATATCGAACTGGCGATCCCGCAGCCGCCGGCCAGTGTGGCCACCCGCTGGACCCGCGACCGCATCGCGCTGGACAACAGCCAGCAGAACCGCGTCACCGTCGTGGTTAAAAAGGCCAGCGTCACCGAGATCGACCTGAAAAAGACCCCGGGCCTGCGCGGCAGCTTCACCGAGGACCAGGTCGCCCGCTTCGATACCGAGGTGGAAATGGCTGTGGAAGTGCGCGATGCCCGCGGCTTCCGCGTCGGCGAGGCGCAGGCCTCGGCGCGCCGCTCCAACTCGATCAGCGAAAAGGCCACGCTGAACGACCGCGACGGCCTGATCCACGCCCTGGTACGTGAGACCATGATGGACGTGAACCGCGAGCTGGAGCGCAATATCCGCCAGTATATGCCGCTTTACGTCCGGTAAGCCGGCGGGCCCTGACGCGACGGCCGTTCGTATGCGAACGGTGTGCCGCCCGGGGGCTGCGCCAGCCTGCCGCTAGGTCATTCTTTAGGCAGTTGTTTTCGACCCGGTCGAGGTTTGTCTCGGCCGGGTCGATCTGCTAGAGAGGGCCGAGAAATCTCCTGCCGGGAAGCGGAAACGTCTGCCATGCCAACGCCGAAAAAGCGCCCTCTGGTGATCGTGACCCGGAAGCTGCCGGATCCGATCGAAACCCGGATGATGGAGCTGTTCGATACCAGGCTGAATATCGCCGACAAGCCGCTCAGCCATGCCGAGCTGATCGACGCGGCGAAGACGGCCGATGTGCTGGTGCCCACCATCACCGACAAGATCGATGGCGCCGTGCTGGCCCATGCCAGCCCGAACTTCCGCCTGATCGCCAATTTCGGCACCGGTGTCGACCATATCGACCTGGCCGCTGCGCGCCAGCGCGGCATCACCGTGACCAACACGCCGGGCGTGCTGACCGAAGACACCGCCGACATGACCATGGCGCTGATCCTGGCCGTGCCGCGCCGCCTGGTGCAGGGCGCGCAGGCGCTGCGCGAGGGCAAGTTCGAAGGCTGGTCGCCGACCTGGATGCTGGGCCAGCGCATCTGGGGCAAGCGGCTGGGCATCATCGGCATGGGCCGTATCGGCCAGGCCGTCGCCCGCCGCGCCAAGGCTTTCGGCCTGTCGATCCACTATCACAACCGCAAGCGGGTGCATGAAAGCATCGAGCAGGAGCTGGAGGCGACCTACTGGGAAAGCCTCGACCAGATGCTGGCCCGCATGGACATCATCTCGGTGAACTGCCCGCATACCCCGGCCACCTTCCACCTGCTGTCGGCGCGCCGGCTCGACCTGCTGCCGCCGCATGCCTATGTGGTGAACACCGCGCGCGGCGAGATCATCGACGAAAACGCCCTGGTGCGGAAACTGCGCAAGGGCGAGATCGCCGGCGCCGGCCTGGACGTGTTCGAGCATGAACCGGCGGTGAACCCCAAGCTGCTGGAACTCAACAACGTGATCCTGCTGCCGCATATGGGCTCGGCCACCCTGGAAGGCCGCATCGACATGGGCGAGAAGGTTCTGATCAACATCAAGACCTTCGCCGATGGCCATGCCCCGCCGGACCGGGTGATCGCCGGGCTGCTATAGCCGAATCACGCCGGACGGGTCTTTTTCCGGCCGGTCTGCTCTACCGGAGCGGGCCGCGACCGGATATCTGGAAATTTCCATTCCCAGTTGCCGGGCGCCTGCGCCATACTCCGGGCCAACAGACAGCCGCCCCGGATGACCGCCATTAGCCTTTACGCGCCCTGCCCGCCCCGCTTCAGCGAGTTGCTGGAATCGCACAGCCGTTTTGTGTCCTCGCTCGGCAGCCAGGTGCCGATGGGCCGACGGCTGCAATGCGAGCGCATCGATTTCGGCGCCATCAAGCTGATGAAGCAGAACCTGCATCGCGCCTCGCTGCCGATGTGCAAGCTGAGCTGCGCCGACCTGCGCGAGAGCAACTTCGTCGAGGCCGAGATGATGGCCTGCGACATGAGTGCCGCCGACCTGACATCGGCGAATTTCGCCAAGGCCGATCTGCGCGGCGCCGACCTGAGCCGCGCGGTGCTGACCAATACCCGTTTCAACGATGCCCAGCTCGGGCCGTATCAGTCATCGCAGGATATCGCCAGCCAGGCGACCCGACTGCATTCCGCCAAGATCAAGGGCGCCAGCTTCTCGGGCGCCATGCTGAATGAAGCCGCTTTCGACAAGGCCAACCTGCAGGACACCAGTTTCGCCTATGCGCGGCTCGACAATGTGAGCTTCCGTGGCGCCGATCTGCGCGGCGCCAGTTTCGCCAAGGCCGATCTGGGCTCCGGCATGGCCGAGATGATCGAATCCGCCGGCGGCAAGGTGGACCGGCCGATGAGCATCGAGAATCTGGCCGAAGCCATCGCCCAGCATCTGGAATGGATTCACAGCGACGGGCGGCGCGGCAGCCGCGCCGTGCTGCGCGGCCTCAACATGGCCGGCGGGCGCTTTGTCGGCGCCGACCTGAGCGGCGCGGATTTGAGCGAGACCAACCTGGCCGGCGCAGATCTGAGCGGTGCCAAGCTGATCTGCACCGACCTGCGCGGCGCCAATCTGAGCCGCAGCGTGCTGGAGAAAACCGATTTCCGCGGCGCCATGCTGGACGGCGCCTTCGGCTTCATGCCGAGCGGGAGTTTGTGAGCCCCATTTTTATTTAGCGAATTGACGCTATGGCCTTAGCACCCTTCGGACGATCAGAAATATAAAGTAAATTCAAAATTCTATTCGCCTCCCCATCCGTTGGGAGAGGTTTAATTTTCTTAGCTAGCTCAAAAAGAATCTTGGGGCGGTCAGAAATATAAGCCAGTTCCAACACCTCTACCGCATCAGCGGGCGAGATGAACGCAACCGCGTCAATGTTATCCTTAACGATACTTGGAATATCAGAATTATAGGCATTCCGTACTAAACCCAAAATGCCGACACCCGAAATAACTCCAGTGACCCCATT
Organism: Ferrovibrio terrae; assembly: GCF_943371255.1. GTDB lineage: Bacteria > Pseudomonadota > Alphaproteobacteria > Ferrovibrionales > Ferrovibrionaceae > Ferrovibrio > Ferrovibrio terrae_B. The sequence continues at coordinate 36,868 of NZ_CALRUC010000033.1, forward strand.
TTCTATCGGTACGCTGTTTTGTGGTTTGTACGCTGTGTAAAGACCACCCAAACTAGCGACCAAAGCGATAGCTGGCTCGAAATCAGGACTAACACAGAACCAGCCAGCAGAAAGAACTGCTACAGCTAGCGTTACCCATTGAGAAGCCTTAGCTGGAAGCCTCATTGAGTATCACCTGTGGCTCTCCACTCGCCATTTCAGCGATCTACGCGATCGCCTTCAGCTCGTTGACGCCGCCGAGATCGACCGAGACGAGCGTGGAGACGCCGCGTTCGGCCATGGTGACACCGAACAGGCGGTCCATGCGTGCCATGGTGATCGGATGGTGGGTGACCACCACGAAGCGCGTGCCCTCGCCGATTGTCGAGGTCTGGCGCGCCATCGCTTCCATCAGGTTGCACAG
>NZ_CALRUC010000034.1:0-37138 GCF_943371255.1 Ferrovibrio terrae
GCGAGCTCATTTGCACGACGGTTCGCCGGAGTTCCAGACGGTCGACCAGTCCAAGCTCATGGGCGGCAATCATGACCTTTCGGACGAAAGGTGATCGCGGCGACCAGTGAAGTGTCATCATGAGAGACCTGCCGGAGAATTGACGATAGCTATGGTGCACATGGAATTTCCATCTCAGGAATTTGTGGTGGACGCGCGAATCCGGTCGGCCTCAAGTTCTTTTAGAATTTCTGGAAAAAGCGCTTCAGCGTTATTGCGCAGACGGTCATAGGCACTGTTTCCATGGGCATCGATCGCCACGGTCAGGGGGCCCAGCTTCTCAACTTCCAATTTGGTCAACCGGAAATGTGCAATGAAATCCGGCCATGCCACGTCAACGACGCGCTTGATTGCGGTGGTATGAAGCGCCGCACCGCCCCCTAGGAACGAAAGATAGATGCATCCGGTTTGTTGCATCGCCTCGGTCGAAGCCGCGTCCAAACCACCTTTCCCACCTACAACGCGTAGACCAAACTCCCGGATGAACCTCGGCATAAAGGGATTAAATCGCGTGCTGGTCGTCGGATTCATATAGAGGATTTCGAGAGTGTCGCCCGTATCCCGGCTATAGCTGCCCAGGTGGAGAAGTGTCGCGCCTCTGAGGTCCATGGGAAGATCTTGCCCGCGATCCAGGTATTCCAGGATGCGTTCGTGAGTCGGCAGACCTGCCGTGACGATAATGTCTCCGGTCAGGGTGACGAGGTCTCCCACTGAGAGATTGCGGACTGTCGCCTCATCTAGTGGCAGCTGGAGGTGGCTGACGTGCGTCATTCGAAGCGCTCGATTCGGCCGTCGTTGTATATCCGTGCGCCTGCCTTGCGATTAATCCAGCAATTGAAGGACACAGCGACCGGCGTGAAGCCGTGCCCAGCCGCATACTCGACGTGCACCGCAAAAGCGGTGGAATCTCCGCCGGTACCCATGGGGCCGAAGCCGGTCTTGTTCACTGCCTTCAGAAGCCGCTCTTCCATGGCCGCGACAGCGGGTTCAGGATTCCGCTTTCCCAGCTCGCGCAAGGTCGCCTGCTTTGCAAGCTTGGCGCAGTAGTCAAAGCTCCCGCCGATACCGACGCCGATGACGACAGGCGGGCAGGCCTGAGATCCAGCTTTGAGAACACATTCGAGGATATACTTCTCGATGACGTCCAATGGCGGTGACGTGAATATTTCCATGGCAGCCCAGCGGCCAGAGCCGAGTGCCTTCGGCGAGCAAATAATCTCAATGTAGTCCGCGCCATCTATCAGGTCGTAGCTGACGAGCGGCATATCTTTGCCTGCATAGCCGCGCTCACGGGTCAGCGGGTTCTGGACATGCATCAGCAAAGGCGGCTCAATCATCTCGACAAGGTAAGCAAAGCCATCGACGAAAGCCTGCTTAATATTTCCCGAGAGCTGAGCCTCGGTCCCAATCCGAACCAGGTATTCCGGCACACCGGAATCTGAGCAGACGAACTGCATTGTCTGTTCGGCCGCATCGGCACTTCTCAGCATGGTATCGATCGTGGCGCGGGCATTGTCGTCGGACTCGCTAGAACGCGCCTGGCGGAGGGCTGCCTTGGTGTCCTCGGGGATTTTCTTGAGGCTGCTGCCATACAGGTCGGCAGAGACAGCCTTCACAATCTCGTAGGTAATTGCCATACGCAGTCCCTCGATACTCTGCGGGAGCCCGACCAGGCACCCACGGCGCGCGGGGAGTACCCGCGGCCGCGAACGCTCACTGACTAGTCGAGCGTGATGCCACCCTTCTTGATGACTTCACCCCACTTCTTGAATTCTGCCTGCATGATCTGGCGGTATTCATCGCCTGTGCTGGCCGATGCCGTCGCACCCTGGTTGGCAATCTGCTGCTTGGTCGCAGGATCGTTCATTGCGGCAACCGTAGCCTCGCGGAACTTGTTCGCAATATCGCTCGGCACGCTTTTATTGGCGATTAGCCCGTAGATTGTTTCGACGTTGATATTGGGAAAGCCAAGCTCGGTGGTGGTCGGAACATTGGGCAACTGGTCGGCCCGCTTCGGGCCATTGATGGCAATCGCATTGATTTTGCCGGATTTGACGAATTCCAGGACCGCGGATAGATCTGCCGGGAAGATCTGAACGTCATTGCTCATCAGACCAATGACCGCGGGCGCCGCGCCACGATACGGCACGTGGACGATATCGATGCCGGTTTCCTGTTTGATGAGTTCGCCACCCAGATGTGTCGTGGTTGCTTTCCCAGCCGAGCCATAGTTCAGCTTGCCAGGCGACTGCTTGGCCATCCGCAGCAGATCCTGGAAGCTGTTGATGCCGGATTCTTTGCTTACTGCAAGAACCTGCGGCACACGGGCGACCACGGTCAGGAACTGAATATCATCAAGGGTGTAGGCTACCTTCATGATATGGGGCAGAGCCGCGAGCGCGCCGTGAGTTCCAAACCCAAAGGTGTAACCGTCAGGCTGTGCAGTGACAGCAGCCTGAATGCCGATGGTCCCGCCACCGCCACCGCGATTCTCGATGACGACCGGCTGTCCGACCTTTTCGCTGATCTTCGGGGCGAGGACGCGCGCCAGAATGTCCACGGGCCCGCCGGCCGGGAACGGGACGATGATTTGGATTGGCCTGTTGGGCCAAGCCTGGGCCAGAGCGGGTGCAGAGATAGCGGAAAGCGACAGCGCCGCCACCGAGAGCGAGCGCAGAATATGCCTGAACATGGTTTCCTCCTCATGATTGGAAGGGCCCTGCTTGGAGCACCCTCCTTGATTTGGAGGCATCTTACGCAGGCAAATTGGTATGCTCCTAGATGGGGAGCACTCAAATCAGATATGCGTTTTTTGTTATAACCAGCCGTCCCTCTAACTCTTCGTTGCCCGGGACGCTTTCGTAGTGCGCAAAGCTCTCCAGATACCGTGGTCTGCGATGTCGTTGACAGTGCTTTGAATGAGCCTGGTCATTTCATGGCATGCCGCAGTCAATGGTCGTTGCGTCGTGGTACCCAGGGCGATTGTGCGGACAATGCCCGGGCTCACGAGCTGAACCGCCTGCAGGCGGCCGGCATCGACTTCAGCCGCAACCGCATGGACAGGTAGCAGCGTGTAACAGCCGGAACTAGCCGAAAGCTGCTTCTGCAGCGGGATCGAGTCGGCTTCGATTGCGACCGTCAGCGTGATGCCCTTCTTCTTTGCGAGCTGGTCGAGGAGAACCCGCAGCGCATTTGGCGCACCGGGTAAAATCAGGGGCAGCTTATGCAGTTTTTCGAATGGAACGGTGGTGGCCCGGTTCAGAATGCCCTTTGGCGGGCCCACGAGATAGGTATCGACGGACGCCAGCGGGGTTTCATTCTTAGCCGTGGCGTTGCCATAGCGGTAGAGCAGCGCGATATCGATACGTCCGCTGACCAGCCACTCGTCGACCTGACCTGTAGACCCTTCGAGAACCCGTAAATGGATTCCCGGATAGCGCTCGCGCGTCGCGGTATAGAGCCGCTCAATCAGGGGTAAAGACAGAGACGGCAGGATACCGATACAGACTTCGCCAGCTGGTACTGTGGCATTCGCTCGGATGTCCTCCTGCAGCTGCCTGGCTTCAAGTAGCAGGGCTTTAGCCCTGGGCAGAATGCGCTGACCTAGCTCTGTCAGCGCCACGCCGCGGCCGGTGCGGTGGAACAGTCGACCGCCACACTGCTGTTCCAGAGCCGATATCTGGCGACTGATGGCAGGCTGCGCCGTATCCAGCATGACCGCGGCTTTGGTCAGGCTGCCAAGGTCGGCCACCTCGGCGAACAGCCGGAGCTGGGCAAGTTCGATGTCAGCTAGTTCCTGTGCCATCCTGGGGAAAGCTCGTCCACAGATATGGCAATTGCCTCACACATGCACTCAGATATCCAGATTCACCACATTCAGGGCATTGCCCTGAATGAAATCGCGTCGTGGCTCGACGACATCCCCCATCAGGGTCTCGAACACGTTGTCGGCATCCTCGGCATGGTCGATCTTGACCTGCAGCAGACTGCGCGCCTCGGTATCCAGCGTGGTTTCCCACAACTGCTCGGGGTTCATCTCGCCCAGGCCCTTGTAGCGCTGCATGGTGATGCCGCGCTTGCCGGTGGCCTGCACGCGCTCGAGCAGGTCGATCGGCCCGCGCAGCGGATGTTTCTCATCCTTGCGGCGCAGCTCGGCCGCCTGCATGTAGGTCGCCTGCAACTCGCCGGCCATCTCGTTCAGCTTGCGTGCCTCGGCCGAGCGGAACAGCTGGCCGTCCAGCACATAGCTTTCGGTATAGCCGCGGAGTGCGCGCTTCACCATCAGCGTGCCATCGCCCACAGCTTCGGCCACCCAGCCGCGCTCCAGGTCCGGCGTCATCTGGTTCAGGCGGTTGGCAAGTGCCTCCGCCTTGGCCGGGTCGGTGACGATATCGGCCTGCAGCATGCCCAGGATGGCCGCCTGTTCGACAATCCACGGATTGTAGCGCTTGCCGATCGCAGTCAGCAGCGAGCGGGCAACGCGCGCATGGTCGAGCAGAATCTTGAGATCGTCGCCGGCGCGCTGGCTGCCGTCATGCAGCTGCAGCACGGCGCCTTCCATGCCTTCGCTGATCAGGAAGTCTTCCAGCGCCGCCTCATCCTTCAGATAGCGCTCCGACTGGCCGCGCTTGATCTTGTAGAGCGGCGGCTGGGCGATATAGAGATGGCCGGCATCGATCAGCGGCTTCATCTGGCGGAAGAAGAAGGTGAGCAGCAGGGTGCGGATATGCGCGCCATCCACATCCGCGTCGGTCATGATGATGATCTTGTGGTAGCGCAGCTTGGCCACATCGAAATCGTCATGGCCGATGCCGGTGCCCAGCGCCGTAATCAGCGTACCGATTTCCTGCGACGACAGCATCTTGTCAAAGCGCGCGCGTTCGACATTGAGAATCTTGCCGCGCAGCGGCAGCACCGCCTGGTTGGCGCGGTTGCGTCCCTGCTTGGCCGAGCCGCCCGCCGAGTCACCCTCGACGAGGAAGAGTTCTGCCTTGGCCGGATCGCGCTCCTGGCAATCCGCCAGCTTGCCGGGCAGCGAGGAGATATCCAGCGCGCCCTTGCGCCGGGTCAGTTCACGCGCCTTGCGGGCGGCCTCGCGGGCCGCGGCGGCTTCCACCACCTTGCCGATGATCTGGCGCGCATCGGATGGATGCTCTTCCAGCCAGTTGGCCAGCAGGTCGGTGACCATGCTTTCCACCACCGGCCGCACTTCCGACGACACCAGCTTGTCCTTGGTCTGCGACGAGAATTTCGGGTCCGGAACCTTCACCGACAGCACGCAGGTCAGGCCCTCGCGCGAATCTTCGCCGGTGATCGAGACCTTTTCCTTCTTCAGCACGCCGGTTTCGGTGGCGTAGTTGTTGATACAGCGGGTCAGCGCGCCGCGGAAGCCCGCCAGATGCGTGCCGCCATCGCGCTGCGGGATGTTGTTAGTGAAACACAGCATCGTTTCGTGATAGCCGTCGTTCCATTCCAGCGCCACTTCGATGCTGATGCCCTCGCGCTCGCCACGGATGGCGATCGGCGGCTTGTGCAGCGGCGTCTTGTTGCGGTCGAGATAGGCGACGAAAGCCTCGACGCCGCCCTCGTAGCGCAGTTCCACGCGCTTGGGTTCGACGCCGCGCATGTCTTCCAGCACGATCTTCACGCCGTTGTTGAGGAAGGCCAGCTCGCGCAGGCGATGTTCCAGCGTGGCGAAATCGAATTCGGTCTTGGTGAAGGTGTCCGTCGAGGGCAGGAAGGTGACTTCCGTGCCGCGCTTGCCATCGGCCGGGCCGACCTCGGCCAGCGGCGCCACTGGCTCGCCATGGGCAAACCGCATGTGATAGGCCTTGCCGCCACGCCAGATGCGCAGGTCGAGCGTCACCGACAGCGCATTCACCACCGAGACGCCGACACCGTGCAGGCCGCCTGACACCTTGTAGGAATTCTGGTCGAACTTACCGCCGGCATGCAGCTGGGTCATGATGACCTCGGCGGCCGACACGCCTTCCTCAGGATGGATATCGACCGGAATGCCGCGGCCATTGTCGCGCACCGTCACCGAACCATCGGGATTGAGGCCGACATAGGCCTCGTCGCAATAGCCGGCCAGCGCCTCGTCGATGGCGTTGTCGACCACTTCGTAAACCATGTGATGCAGGCCGGTGCCGTCATCGGTGTCGCCGATATACATGCCCGGGCGCTTGCGCACCGCATCCAGGCCCTTCAGCACCTTGATGGCGGAGGAATCGTAATTCTCGCCGTTGCCTTCATTGCCCTGCGGATTCACTGCGTCGCTCATCGTCCTGTAACCTCAACTGCCAATCAGCATGATACGGTGGCCCGCGGCGTTACCACGCCGTCGGTCACCGTGAAAAATTCCGCCCGGCCGGACAGGCCTTCGAACAGGTCTTCGTCCGTACCGGTCAACCAGACCTGCCCGCCGATGGCGAGCAGTTCCTCATACAAGGCCGCGCGGCGGCGGCCATCCAGATGTGCCGACACCTCGTCCAGCAGCATCAGCGGCGCCATGGCGCGGCGGGCGCGGATCAGGCGCGCATTCGCCAGCGTAATCGCAATCAGCAGCGCCTTCTGCTCGCCGGTCGAACATTGCGCGGCCGGCTGGTCCTTGTCGGCATGCCACACCGCCATGTCGCTGCGATGCGGACCTTCAGTGGCCGCACCGGCGTCACGGTCAATGCCGCGCCGGTCGGCGAGCAGGGCCCGCAGTTTCTCTTCCGCCGCCAGCGCCGGCATATCGGCCAGCCAGGTCTCGACCGGTCCCTGCGCCGCCAGCCTTGCCCGCGGAAACGGGCCGGTGGCCAGCGCCATGCCGGCCTCGATGCGGGCCAGGCCATCGCGCCGCGCCGCCGCCACGGCCACGCCATGCTCGGCCATCTGGCTTTCCAGCGCCGCCAGCCAGGCCGGGTCGGCACCACCGAACTTCAACAGGCGATTGCGTTCCCGCATCGCCTTCTCATAGGCCGCCACCTGGCGGGCATGACCGCCATCCAGGCCATAGACCAGCCGGTCCATGAAACGGCGCCGCGTGGACAGCCCCTCGACGAACAGACGGTCCATCTGCGGCGTCAGCCACACCACATCCAGATACTCGACCAGCCCGTTGGCGCTGGGCGCCGCCTCGCCATTGATACGCACGACGCGACGCTCAGACCCATCGTCTTCGCCGCCTTCGGCCAGGCCGGTGCCGATGGCCACCGGGCCCACCATGCTGGCGAGTTCCGCTTGCGCCACCCAACCCGCGCTGCCGCAACCGCTGCGGCTGACATCGGAAAGCTTCGCGCGACGCAGGCCGCGGCCGGGGCTGAGGAAGGACAGCGCCTCAAGGATATTGGTCTTGCCTGCCCCATTTGGCCCGGTCAGTACCACCGGCCCGCCCGTCAGGCGCAGATGCAGCTCGGCGTAATTGCGGAAGTCGCGCAAATTGAGTGACAGGACGGCGGTGCCGCCTGCTGTCGTGCCCTCATACGACTGTTCCGCAACCCGCGCCGCGCTGCGCAGCAACTCAGACTCGCATCGGCATCAGCACATAGAGCGCACCGTCGTCGCTCGGGTCGCGCACAACGGTGGGAGCCAGTGCATCAGCCAGCAGGAAGCGGGCATTCTCGCCTTCGATCTGCCCGGCAATGTCGAGCAGGTAGCGCGAATTGTAGCCCACCTCGATCGGCGCCGAGCTGTAGGACGCGGTCAGCTGTTCGGACGCCGAGCCCTGGTCGGGACTGGTCGCCGACAGCTCGATGCCTTCGGGCTTCAGCGACATCTTCACCGCACGGCTCTTCTCGGTCGAGATGGTGGCGACGCGGTCGACGGCGGCGGCAAAGGCCTTGCTGTCGACTTCCATCACCTTGTCATTGTCGCGCGGAATCACGCGCTCGTATTCGGGGAAGGCGCCGTCGATCAGCTTCGACACCAGCACCAGATCGCCGATGGCGAAGCGGATCTTGGTGTCGCTCAGTTCGATGCGGGCCTCGTTCGAACCGCCTTCCAGCAGCTTGCGCAGCTCGCCTACGGTCTTGCGCGGCACGATGACGCCCGGCATGCCGGCAGCACCGGCCGGCAGCGGAGATTCGACGCGGGCCAGACGATGGCCGTCGGTGGCCACTGCGCGCAGCATCGGCACGCCGGCGCTGGAGGCTGCGTGCAAGTAGATGCCGTTGAGATAGTAGCGCGTCTCTTCGGTCGAGATGGCAAAGCGCGTCTTGTCGATCAGGCGGCGCAGCTGGTCGGCCGGCAGCGTGAAGCTGTGCGGCAGCTCGCCGGCGGCCATCACCGGGAAATCTTCCTTCGGCAGGCAACTCAGCTTGAAGCTGGAGCGGCCGGCGCGCAGATCGAGGCGCTGTTCGGCCGCGGTGAAGGTCAGCTCGACCTCGGCGCCCTCGGGCAGCTTGCGCACGATGTCGTAGAAGGTATGCGCGGCCACGGTGGTGGCGCCGGGCTTCGATACCTTGGCCGGCAGCTTTTCGACCACCGCGATATCAAGGTCGGTGGCGGTCAATGCCAGCTTGTCGCCATCGGCTTCCAGCAGCACGTTCGACAGGATCGGGATCGTGTTGCGACGCTCCACCACGCTCTGGACATGGCTCAGGGCGGTCAGCAGAACGGCACGCTCGATGGTGAGTTTCATGGTTGGAAACCGGTCATGTTTTTGTTGGTTTGCGGCAGGAGCTGCCGAGTCTGTTAAGTATATCAAAGCCCCCTTTTGTACGCGAGGGATTTGCCCCTGTCCGGGGTCGTTTTTGCATGTGCGAAGGGCTTGCCTTGCGGCAAGCCCTTCTACATTTTAACTATATGATTTTATTGAGTTTTTTTTAAAACTCAACTTTCCAGTTTGCGGCGCAGCAAATCGATGTCTTCCGCGAAGGCGGCATCGATCTCGCGCAGCTCCTCGATCTTACGCACGGCATGCATCACCGTGGTGTGGTCGCGGCCGCCGAATTTGCGGCCGATTTCCGGCAAGGACCGCGAGGTCAGCTGCTTGGCGAGATACATCGCAACCTGGCGCGGACGCGCCACGGCGCGCGCCCGGCGCGGCGAATGCATGTCGGCGAAGCGGATCGAGTAATGCTCGGCCACGCGCTTCTGGATTTCCTCGATCGTCACCTTGCGGTCGTTGGCGCGTAGCAGATCCTGCAACACTTCCTGGGCCGAGGTGACAGTCACCGGCTTGCCGACCAGGCTGGCATAGGCCGAGATGCGGTTCAGGGCGCCTTCCAGCTCGCGCACATTCGACGTGATGCGGCGGGCGAGGAATTCCAGCACATCCTGCGGAATGTTGGTCAGGCCGTTCTTCTCGGCCTTGGCCTGCAGGATCGACAGGCGCAGCTCGAAATCGGTGGGGTGAATATCGGCCACCAGACCCCAGCCCAGGCGCGAGCGCATGCGCTCCTCGATGCCTTCCAGATCCGACGGCGAACGGTCGCCCGAGACGATGATCTGGCGGTTCTGGTCGCACAGCGCGTTGAAGGTGTGGAAGAACTCTTCCTGGGTGCTTTCCTTGCCGGCGATGAACTGGATGTCGTCGATCATCAGCACGTCGACCGAGCGGAACTGCTCCTTGAAGGCCATCGTGTCCTTGAAACGCAGGGCACGGATGAACTGGTACATGAACTTCTCGGCCGAGAGATAAACCACCCGGCGCTCGGGGAAGCGCTGGCGGATATGCCAGCCGATCGCATGCATCAGATGGGTCTTGCCCAGACCGACGCCACCATAGAGGAACAGCGGGTTGTAGGTCACCGTCGGGCTTTCGGCGACGCGCAGCGCGGCAGCGCGCGCCAGCTCGTTGGACTTGCCGGTGATGAAGCTGTCGAAGGTGAAGCGCGGATCGAGCGGCGCGGAAAGCTCGCGCTCGACATCGTCCATGTCGCGCACCTGCAGGGCAGGACGGGACGGCGCCGCATTGATCGAGACCGGGCGGCCGGTCAGCGGCGACGGCGCGCCATGATCGGTCGACGGGGCGGCAGCAGCCATGACCTTGCTGGCCTGCGGCGGCTGGGTGGCGCCGGTCGGGCGGACATGGATGATGACCCGGCGGACATCGGCATTTTCCAGCCGCCAGATTTCACGCAGGCGTTCGCTGTAATGATTGGCGACCCAGTCACGCATGAAGCGGGTCGGCACGGCCAGGTGAACATCGCCATCTTTGGCCAGGCCCTCGTCGGCCAGCGCCAGCGGCTTGAGCCAGGAGTTGAAGGCGGCATCGCCAAACGATACGCGCAGACGGGCGCGGACGCGCTGCCACTGCACATCCAGGGGTTCACCCGGGATAGACGGATGCTGATTGTCCGACAATTCGGACATGGAGACAGAGTGCGGCTGCGGTTGCGACGACTTGACCATATCCGACCTCAGCTCTGAATCCAGGCGAGACCGGCAGACTTCCAGCCGCTCAATCGTCCACGATGCTTTTCGGCATCGAGATCGCCCTCGAAGCCGCCAGCGACATTATAGCAGGGCCCCATGCCAGCGGCCGTCATCGCCTTGGCGGCGGCACGCGAGCGGGCCCCCGACCGGCAGATGAAATACAGCGCCTGGCCGGGTTTGATGCCCTGACCGCGCAGTTCGTCAGCAAAACGAGGGTTCACACTCATCTCAGGATACACTTGCCACGATACGAATAAGGGGCGCTTGCCGAGTTTGCCGAGATCCGGCGAACCGACGAAGCTCCATTCAGGTTGGGTACGAACGTCGATCAGCAGCGCGTCGGGATCGGTCGCCAGCTGGTTCCAGGCTTCGGTCGTCGAGATATCGCCAGCATAGTCTTCATCCCCCGCCATTACCGAAGCCAACATCCCCGAACCTCGCGCCACGTTCTTGTTTCAAAATCTATATTTTCGTCACGCGTGCAACCGGTGGTCCAGAGCGGTCTTCACAAAGGCCTTCTACCAAACGGAAGCGTTCTTTTTTCGCGCTTCACAAGGCGGCCTCGAAAGCTCTTCAACAAGCGGCAGCCGGGGCATTAAAGGGAAATCACACAGGCCACGCAAGCGGACAGATGAAGACTCCCCGAAAAAAATTTTCCCTGTTGCAGAATTAGAACTTGCTGGTGCGATTTGCGCCATGGGCGCATAGCGCACGGACTAATCCCCTCACCGATAAAACGTCTGTGAACACGGCAGACGTGCGATGCTTACCTTCGCAGTCGCATAAAAAAACATCGCCCGCTGCAAAAACAGACGGGCGATGTTTATGTCGTCTTTAGCTGACCTCGGCCGCGCAGGCGCGGCCAGGGAATCAAGCCATAGCTTTGACGCGGGCGTTCAGACGCGACAGCTTGCGCGAGGCGGTACGCTTTTTCACCACGGCCTTGCCCACGCTCTTGTCGAGAGCGGGCTGCGCCTTCTTCAGGGCGGCCGTTGCGGCAGCCTTGTCGCCGCTGGCGATTGCGGCTTCGAGGGACTTCACCGCCGTGCGGACCTTGGTGCGACGGGCGCGATTGACGGCCGTGCGCTTCTTGGTCTGGCGGGCGCGCTTCTCCGCGGACTTATGCTGAGCCATAGCTTGCGATTTCCGATAGTTGTAGATTGCCTTGCGGCCAAATCGAGGCCGGGGTTATAGCCCCGCCCCCGGCAGGCGTCAACCCTGCCAAGAGAGGCATTCCAAGCGGAGTTTTGGCATTTTTCACTGCCCATGCCGTGTCTTGGCGCCGACTTGCGGCGACTCAGGCCGATCGGCATAGTGCGGACATGCCCGACATCGCCTTGATCGCCCAAACGGTTTATCTGCTTGGCGGTGCCTTCTGCCTGTTTCTGGTGGCCCGCAGTCCGATCCCCGCCGCGCTCTTCTGGGGCATCGGCGCCGTGCTGCATGTGGCTGTGGCCGCTGCGGAACTGGCCGCCCTGATCGGCTGGTCGGGCCTGGCCGGCCTGGAGGCGGATTTACGCTACCTTGCCGCCGGCATTGGTTTTGTCGGCCTCGCGCTGGGTGCCGTCTTCAGCCTGATCATCCCGCCAGGCTCCAAACGCCTCATCCTGTTCACCGGCATTGGCATCGCCATCGCCATCGCCGTGGCCGCGGATCGACTGCCGATTGGCGGCCTGCCCCTGCCGCTGATCCTGCTCGGGATTCTGCTTCTGGCTGTGCTGATCGGCCTGCGACATCGTCCGGTGCCGGCCCGCTGGCTGCTGATCGGTGTACTGGCGGCCGCACTCGCGGAACTGGCACGCTATCGCTATCTCGGTGTCGTGCCGATAGCACCGGCGAGCCTGTCGCGCATCTGCTTCGGTTTCGCCCTCGCAGCCTTCGGTCTGACCGCATCCCGCGCCCGCTGAACCTGCGACATCGCGGCAGCCCTGCAATGAAAAGTGCCGCTTGCCGGAAATTATTTTAAATATAAAATATATTGGCAGGCCGGATCTTGGCCGCAGAGACGGGGATAGCCATGCGTGTATCGATTGTCGGGGCCGGTCCGGCCGGCCTGTATCTGGCGCTGCTGATGAAAAAGGCAGATGCCGGACATCAGATTACTGTTTACGAACGCAATCAGCCCGACGACACCTTCGGGTTCGGCGTTGTCTTCTCTGACGAGACGCTGAACCAGTTCCTGGCTGAAGATGCCGAGACCGCCCAGGCGATCCGCGACAATTTCGCCTACTGGCAGGAGATCGATGTGGTCGCCAGCGGCGAGACGATCCGCTCCGGTGGTCACGGCTTCTGCGGTCTGGCGCGCAAGAAACTGCTGCAGATCCTGCAGGCCCGCTGCACTGCCGAAGGCGTCGTGCTCAAATTCCACAGCGAGCAGCAGGACTTCGAAAGCCTGCGTCGCGATTGCGACCTGCTGGTGGGTGCCGACGGCATCAACAGCCTGGTACGCGAGACCTGGAAACAGACCTTCAGGCCAAGCATGGACTGGCGCCGGAACAAGTTCGTCTGGCTCGGCACCAGCCTGCCGCTCGACACCTTCACCTTCATCTTCGAGGCCAACCAGCATGGCCTGTTCCAGGTACATGCCTATCGTTTCGAAGATGGCCTTTCGACCTTCATTGTCGAGACCACCGAAGAAACCTGGAAGCGCGCCGGCCTCGATCAGGCCACCGAAGCCGATACCATCGCCTATTGCGAGACGCTGTTCGCCAAGCATCTCAAAGGGCACAAGCTGCTCACCAACCGCTCGATCTGGCGCACCTTCCCGACGATCAAATGCGAACGCTGGGTGCATGACAATGTCGTGCTGATCGGCGATGCCGTGCACACCGCGCATTTCTCGATCGGCTCGGGCACCAAGCTGGCGATGGAAGATGCGATTGCGCTCAACCGAGCGCTGAATGCCGGCCACCCCACCGTGCAGGCCGCCCTGAAGGCTTTCGAAGACGCCCGGCAGACGGAAGTTTCGATCCTGCAGCATGCCGCCCAGGTGTCGCTGGAATGGTTCGAGCATACCGACCGCTACCGCGACTTCGAGCCGATCCAGCTGGCGCTCAGCCTGCTGTCGCGCTCCAAGCGTATCACCTATGAGAACCTGCGCCTGCGCGACCCGGCCTTCATCGGCCAGATCGACCGCTGGTTCGCCGAAAAGACCGCCAAGGAACAGGGCGCCATGCTGGCGAAGGCCGGCAATCCGCCGCCGCCGATGTTCACGCCCTTCCGCCTGCGCAACATGACGGTGGCCAACCGCGTGGTGGTCTCGCCCATGTGCCAGTATTCGGTTGAGGATGGTACGCCCAACGACTGGACCCTGGTGCATCTGGGCAGCCGCGCCATTGGCGGCGCCGGCCTGATCATCACCGAGATGACCGATATTTCCGCCGATGCCCGCATCACCACCGGCTGCACCGGCCTGTGGAACGAGGCGCAGGCGAAGGCCTGGCGCCGGATCACCGATTTCGTGCATGGCAACAGCACGGCCAAGATCGCCGTCCAGCTTGGCCATGCCGGCCGCAAGGGGGCCACCACGCTGCCCTGGGCCGGCGGCTATGACGAGCCGCTGCCCAAGGATCGGGAATGGCCGATCATCGCGCCGTCTGCCCTGCCCTATCAGCCGCAGAACCAAGTGCCGCGCGAAATGACCCGCGCCGACATGAATGCGGTGCGCGACGATTTCGTGAATTCCACGAAGCTCGCCATCGCAGCCGGCTTCGACATGATCGAACTGCATTTCGCCCATGGCTACCTGCTCTCGACCTTCATTTCGCCGCTGACCAACCAGCGTAGCGACGAATATGGCGGCAGCCTGGAAAACCGCCTGCGCTTCCCGCTGGAAGTCTTCGACGCCATGCGCGCGGCCTGGCCGGCCGACCGGCCGATGTCGGTGCGGCTCTCGGCCGTGGACTGGGTGCCCGAACGCGGCCTCAGCATCGATGACTCCATCGCGATCGCAAAACTGCTGAAGGCACATGGCTGCGACTTGGTCGATGTCTCGGCCGGCCAGACCACCACCGAAGCCAAACCGCAATACGGCCGCATGTTCCAGACGCCATTCGCCGATGCGATCCGCCAGGAAGCCGGCATCGCCACCATCGCCGTCGGCGCCATCACCACGGCCGATCAGGTCAATACCATCGTGGCCTCGGGCCGCGCCGATCTCTGCGCGCTGGCCCGTCCGCATCTGGCCGATCCCTACTTCACGCTGCATGCCGCCGCCGATTACGACTGGCGCGGCATTTCCTGGCCCAAACAATACGAGGCCGGGCGGGACCAATTGTACCAATTGCGCATGCGCGAACGGGAAGAGGCCCAGGCGGCAGATTCTTTCGCAAAGCAGCGCGCGAGAAGAGACGAAGTCTGAGACAAGCCCTGTCGCATGCTGAATAGTCTGGTGTAGGCTTTCGCTTTCAGCCTTCTCCGGAGTTCCGATCAGCCATGCGTGACCTGCATCTGCCCGGCCGTTCGGTGGCCATGGGCCGCCACGGCGCTGCCGCCACCTCGCACAGCCTCGCCACCATCACCGCGCTCGACATCCTCAAGCGCGGCGGCAATGCCACCGATGCGGCGATTGCCGCCTGCGCCGTGCAGGGCGTGGTCGAGCCCGGCTCGACCGGCATCGGCGGCGACAATTTCGTGCTCTATGCGCCGGCCGGCACCGATACGCGCAAGGGCGGCAAGGTCTATGGCCTGAACGGCTCCGGCCGCGCACCCAAGGGCCTGACGGCCGATCTGCTGCTGAAGCAGGATATCAAGGAGATTCCGCTCACCTCGCCGCATGCGGTCACTATACCCGGCGCGGTCGACAGCTGGAGCAAGCTGAACAAGCGGTTCGGCAAGCTGCCGCTCGGCGAACTGCTGCAGCCGGCAATCCGCTTTGCCGAAGAAGGCTTTCCGATCACCGAGCGCGTCGCCACCGACTGGGGCCGCAACGAGGCCAAGCTGAAGGCCGATGCCAACACCGCCCGCATGTGGCTGAAGGATGGCCGCCCGCCCAGGGCCGGCGAGGTCTTCCGCGAGCCCGAGCATGCCAGGGTGCTGCGCGAGATCGCCGACAAGGGCCGCGACGGCTTCTATACCGGCTGGGTGGCCGAAGACATCGTCAAATATCTGAATGGCCTCGGCGCCACCCATAGCCTGGAAGACTTCGCCACCCAGGAAGCCTTCTGGGTCGACCCGATCGCCACACGCTACAAGGATGTCGAGATTCTGGAGATCCCGCCCAACGGCGTCGGCATCATCACCCTGTTGATGCTGAACATCCTGGGCGGCTTCGACCTGGGCAAATACGACCCGGTCGGCGTCGAGCGGTTCCATATCGAGGCCGAAGCCACGCGGCTGGCCTTCCAGGCCCGCGACCTTTACGTGGCCGATCCGGCCTTTGCCGATGTGCCGGTCGAGAAACTGCTGTCGCCGGGCTTTGCCGACGAGCTGCGCGGCCGCATCGACCTGAAAAAGGCGATGACGGCCCCGGGTCCCGTGGGCGGCCAAGCCTATCGCGATACGGTCTATCTGAGCGTGGTGGATGCCGAGGGCAATGCCTGCTCCTTCATCAACTCGCTGTTCTGGCCTTACGGTTCGGCACTCACCAGCCCGAAAACCGGCGTGCTGCTGCAGAACCGCGGCTGTGGCTTCAAGGTGCAGCCCGGCCATCTGAACTGCGTCGAGCCGTGGAAGCGGCCGCTGCATACCATTATCCCGGCCATGGCGCTGAAGGATGGCCAACCCTGGCTGTCATTCGGCGTGATGGGTGGCGGCTTCCAGCCGGTCGGCCAGAGCCATGTGCTGACCAACATGGTCGACTTCGGCATGAATGTGCAGGAAGCCATCGACTGCGCGCGCGGTTTCCATGTCGCCGGCAAGTTCGAGGCCGAACGCGGCATCCGCGAGGATGTGCTGCAGGGGCTGGCCAGTCTGGGTCATGAGATCAAGCGGGCCGAGATGCCCCATGGCGGCGGCCAGGCTATCCTGATCGACCGCGCCAATGGTGTACTGCAGGCCGGCTCCGACCCGCGCAAGGACGGCTGCGCACTCGCTTACTAAGATTGGCGCCTACTGAGCCGCTGGAAAACGTGGCGCACCCGGTTCCAGCGCCACGCCGGTGGCGTTCACCGTGAACGACACCAGATGATAAAAGCCGACCAGCGCGATGATCTCGATCAGCTGGTCGGCTTTGTAATGCGCGGCGGCTTGCTGCCACAGCGCGTCATCCACCGTGCCGCTGTCGACCAGCGCATCGGCCATTTCGACCAGCACGGCTTCCTCCGCGTTCCAGTCCGAGGCATCGCCATGCACGGTGGCGACGATCTCCGCTTCGCTGAATTTCGCCTTGGCGCCGAAAAAGCCGACATGCACGCCCCATTCATATTCCGCCTTCAGCCGGGCCGTGGTGCGCAGGATCAGCAGCTCGCGCTGGCGCAGCGTGATCGAGCCCCTGTCCAGCAGCCCGCCGCCGCGCCAGCGCGACAGCACGCGCGGGTTATGCGCCACCGTGCGGAACAGGCCGATATCGGCCGGCATCTGCGCCAGTTCGGCGGCGGCCTCGGGCGGATAGGGTTTGGCAAGCGGTGCGAGGCGGGGCATGGCAGGGCGGCTCCTTTTATGCTACTGAATTTGTAGCATACGATACCGCTACTGAATTCATAGCGCAAGGAGCCTGCATGGCCAGCCCGGAGCCACCCCTGCCCCATCGCCCGGTCCGCGGTTCGACCACCGGACGGCCGATCATGGCCATTCTGGACCTGCTGGGGCGGCGCTGGAGCCTGCGTATCCTGTGGGAGCTGCGGGACGCGCCGCTGACCTTCCGGGCCCTGCAGGGCGCCTGTGACGCAATTTCGCCCACGGTGCTGCAGCAGCGCCTGAAGGAGCTGCGCGCCGCCCGGCTGGTCAGCCATGACCCCGGCCAGGGCTATGGCTTGAGCGCCACCGCCCGCCGCCTGCTGCCCACCCTTCTGGCGCTGCAGGACTGGGCCGAAACCTGGGCCTCAGAGGAAGAACACTAGCCCGACCAGCACGAAGCCGAGCAGGATCACGGTCTCGGCCAGGATCAGCAGCAGCGGTTTCCAGCCCAGCGCGAACAGTTCGGCAAACGAGGTCTTCACGCCGAGGGCGGCAATCGCCACCAGCAGGCACCAGCGCGAGATCTCCGACACCGCACCCACCAGCATGGCCGGCAGCTGCACCACGCTGCCCAGGATGACCAGTGCGATGAAGCCGATCAGGAAATGCGGTAACAGCGGCTGGGTCTGCGTGTTGGCGGCGGTATGCCGGGTGCGATAGACGAGGCCGATGCCGATCACCACCGGCAGAAGGCAGGCGACGCGCACCAGCTTGACGAAGGTGGCGACATCACCGGCCTGCGGCGACACCGTGAGGCCGGCGCCAAGCACCTGCGCCACGTCATGGATGGTGGCACCGAACAAAACGCCTGATGCAGTCTCGTCGAGGCCGAGCGTCTTGGCCAGCAGCGGATAGACGATCATCGCCACGGTGGACAGCGCGGTGACACCGATGACAGTGAGCAGCGTCAGCCGTTCGGCCTGCGGCGAACGCGGCAGCGCCGCCGATATCGCCATCGCAGCAGAAGCACCACAGATGCCGACGGCACCGCCCGAAAGCAGGCCTTCCTCGCGGCTGCGGCCGGCCAGCCGGGCCAGCAGCAGGCCGCTGCCGATCGCCACTGCCACGCCGCAGACGGCCAGCAGCACCGGCACGGGGCCGAGATCGGCAATGCGGTCCACCGTGATGCGGATGCCGAGCAATGCCACGCCGAGCCGCAGGATGGTGCGGGCCGAGAGATCGATGCCGGGGCGCACGCGCGCATCGGCACTGAGGAAATTGAAGGCCATGCCGAGCAGCAGCGCGAGCAGGAACGGCGGTCCGCCGTAATGCTCGGAAATGAAGCCGACCGCCAGCGCCACGGTGCCGGCAACGGTCAGGCCCGGCAGCAGGCTGCGCAGACGCTCCATGATGGCAATGGATGCTGGCACGGCCTGTCTCAGCGAAACGGTTCGCGACCGATGATCCAGTGGGCCAGCGAATACCGCCGCCCCCGGGTGACCGGCTTGACCTGGTGCAGCGCATAGCTGGGAAACACGATCACCTCGCCGCGTTCACGCGGTGCCGCCACCAGGCTCTCGCTGCTCTTGTGGAACACCAGCTCACCGCCCTCGTATTCGTTCGGGTCGGTCAGTTGCGCCACCACGCTCAGCTTGCGCAGGGAATACGGCTCCTCGATGCCGATATCGACATGGCCGATGTAATGCTGGCCCACCTCGTAGCGGGCGATCTGGATCTGCTCGGCGCCATCGAGCTGGAAATTCCAGAAATCACGGTTGGCCTGCAAAGCCGTGGCGATCATCTTGTCATACAGCCAGGCCGCATCGCCGCCGCGCGGGATAAAGGTGATCGAGGAATTGCGCTGGGCCGCATCGGTCGTCACGGTGCCATCGATGGTGCCGGGGCGCAGGGCTGCGGCTTCCGTCAGGGCGATGGCACGGTCGCATTCTTCCCCGGTCAGCACCGGACCGAGGAAGCCGAACAGCGGCAGACGGCGCATCAGAAGCCGCGCTGCTGGCGCACCCGGTCCAGCTGGTCAGCCGGCAATTCGAGACCGACCAGGATTTCAAATTCGGTGGTGCGGCGGCCATTCAGTGGCAGCACCTGCTCGAACTCGTCGCCGACCACGACGCGGCGCTGCGCATCCTTGAACGGGACGCGGGCCACAAAGCGCTCGCGCGAGATCACATTCTGCTGGGTATCGACCAGGGCGACGAAGTACGGCACCAGCGCCTCGGTGCCGGTCGCGGCCGGGCCGCGGGCTGCACCGATCTGCAGGATGAAGCTGATCACCACGGTGGCCTGCTTGTCCTGGAACTTGCAGGTGCCGTTGTAGTCCAGCAGCTCGGTCTGGAAGGTCACGTCGGTGAGATCGCGGCCGGGACCGTCGCGATACTGGGTCGCCTTCTGCGCGTCGCCCAGAATGCCGACTCGCGGGCAGGGCGGCGTATTGCGCTTGTTGCCGCCGCAGGCCGACAGGATGCCGGCCAGCAGGACGACGGCCAACACGGTGAGAAACGGAAAACGGGAGAGGCGCAGGCTGATCATGGCAGAACGCTTACCGGTGCGGTGGATCGAGGGCAACTGGGCGAGCGGAGCGGCACCGGTTCGGTCATGGCGGCCTTTCCTTCGCACGGCGAGTGTATTAGCTTGCCCGGCAGTTTTCCGGGCCCCATTCTGTATAGAAGAGGGGCTTGGCCGAGACAAGCGACAGGCCTGCAACCCGTTGATCCGAAATGACTGATTCTGCAGCCTGACCCCATTGCCCCTGACGCCCGCATCACACCAGACGCCCAAAGAGACACCCGTCCGATGAACCCCGCCGACCGTCCTTCGATAGCCCTGGTGCTGGCTGCCCCGCGCGGCTTCTGCGCCGGCGTCGACCGCGCCATCCAGATCGTCGAGCGCGCGCTGGAGCGATTCGGCGCGCCGGTCTATGTGCGGCACGAGATCGTGCATAATCGTTTCGTGGTCGACAGCCTGGCCGCCAAGGGCGCCATCTTCGTCGATGAACTGGATGAAGTACCGGCCGGGGCCCATGTGGTGTTTTCCGCCCATGGCGTGCCCAAATCGGTGCCTGCCGATGCCGAGGCCCGCAAACTGTCCTACCTGGACGCCACCTGCCCGCTGGTCAGCAAGGTGCATCGCGAGGCCGAGCGGCATCACCGCGAAGGCCGTCGCATCGTACTGATCGGCCATGCCGGCCATCCCGAGGTGATCGGCACCATGGGCCAGCTGCCGCCCGGCGCCGTGGTACTGATCGAGACGGTGGCCGATGTCGCCGGCCTGCAACTCGCGCGCGACAATGAGCCGTTGGCCTATATCACCCAGACGACGCTTTCGGTCGATGACACCGCGCATATCATCGCGGCCCTGAAGCAGCGCTTCGCCCAGATCGAGGGGCCGAAGAAGGAAGACATCTGCTACGCCACCACCAACCGCCAGGTGGCAGTGAAGGCGATTGCCGCCCACAGCGACGCCGTGCTGGTGATCGGCGCACCGAATTCGTCCAACTCCCTGCGCCTGGTTGAAGTGGCCAAACGCGAAGGCTGCCAGATCGCACAGCTAGTGCAGCGTGCTGCCGATATTGACTGGGCGGCGCTGGACGGCGTGAAATCCGTCGGCATCACCGCCGGCGCCAGCGCGCCAGAGCTGCTGGTCGAGGAAGTGATCGCCGCGTTCCGCGAACGCTATAGCGTCACCGTGCGCGAAATCGAAACCGCCACCGAGTCCGTGCAGTTCAAGCTGCCGGTTGCCCTCGACGCCTCTGCCGCCTGACCCTTCGGACTGATTCCCATGGCCGTCTACACCGAAATCGACGACGACCAGCTGGCCGCGCTGCTGGCCCGCTATCAGATCGGCCGCGCCGTGTCCTGCAAAGGCATCGCCGAGGGCGTGGAGAATTCCAACTATCTGCTGGTGACCGAAACCGGCACCTATATCCTCACGCTGTATGAGCGCCGGGTGAACCGCGGCGACCTGCCCTATTTCCTCGGCCTGATGAACCATCTGGCCGACAAGGGCCTGGCCTGCCCGACCGCGCTGCATGACCGCGACGGCAACACCCTGAACGAGGTGGCCGGCCGCCCCTGCGCCATCATCAGCTTCCTGAAAGGCGTGTGGCCGCGCAAACCCAATGCCCGCCATTGCCAGCAACTCGGCGCCGCCACCGCACGACTGCATCTGGCCGGCCGCGATTTCCCGATGCAGCGCATCAATGCGCTGAGCGTGGATGGCTGGGCCAAGCTGGTGAGCGATTGCGAGGCCCGGGCCGACAGCGTGCTGCCGGGTCTCGCCCGTGAGATCGTGCGCGAATACGATGGCCTGAAAGCCGCCTGGCCCGATACGCCGGGCCGCGCCGGCGACCGGCCGCTGCCGCATGGCGTCATCCATGCCGATCTGTTCCCCGACAATGTCTTCTTCCTGGATGAGCAGTTCAGCGGGCTGATCGACTTCTATTTCGCCTGCAACGACTATTTCGCCTATGACCTAGCGATCTGCCTGAATGCCTGGTGCTTCGAGGCCGATGGCGCCTTCAACGTGACCAAGGCGCGCGCGCTGCTGGCCGGCTATCAGTCGGTGCGGCCTCTGACCGACGGCGAGGTGCATACCCTGCCGCTGTTCGCCCGCGGCTCGGCCCTGCGCTTCCTGCTGACCCGGCTGTATGACTGGCTCAACCAGGTGCCCGGCGCGATGGTGAAGCCCAAGGATCCGCTGGAATACTGGCAGAAGCTGAAATTCCACCGTCAGGTCCTGGGTGCATCGGCCTATGGCATCGAACGCTGAGATGCCCGACCTGCTGAGCGTTGAAGTCTTCACCGATGGCGCCTGCCTCGGCAATCCCGGCCCCGGCGGCTGGGCCGCCCTGCTGCGCTATGGCGAGACCGAGAAAGAGCTGAGCGGTGGCGATCCGCAGACCACCAACAACCGCATGGAACTGCTGGCAGTGATCATGGCCCTCGAAGCCCTGAAAAAGCCGTGCAATGTCGCAGTGTATTCCGACAGCCGCTATGTCATCGACGGTGCCACCGGCTGGCTGCGCTCCTGGAAGGCGCGCGGCTGGAAAACCGCCGACCGCAAGCCGGTGAAGAATGTCGATCTCTGGCAGCGCTTCGAACTGGCCGTGGCACCGCATACGGTAAGCTGGAACTGGGTGCGCGGCCATGACGGCCATGTCGAGAATGAGCGCGTCGACGTGCTGGCGCGCAATGCCGCCACCGAAATCGCCGGCGATACTATCAGGCCGAAAAAGAAAAAGCCGGCCCGGTAAACCCGGACCGGCTTTGCATCGCGTTGCTGCGGCTTAGATCTGGCCGAGCAGGGTATTGGCGTCCGAAACCTCGAAGGCGCCGGGCTTTTCCAGGTTGAGCTGCTTGACCACGCCGTCATCGACCAGCATCGAGTAACGCTGTGAGCGCACGCCCATGCCGCGGGCGGTGAGGTCGAATTCCATGCCGATCGCCTTGGTCAGCTCGCCCGAACCGTCGGCCAGCATCACCACCTTGTCGCCGACATTCTGGGCCTTGCCCCAGTTGCCCATCACGAAAGCGTCATTGACCGACAGGCAGGCAATGGTCTCGACACCCTTCTTCTTCAGGTCGTCGAACTTCTCGATGAAGCCGGGCAGATGCTTGGCCGAGCAGGTCGGGGTGAAAGCGCCCGGCAGGGCGAACAGGGCAACCTTCTTGCCCTTGAAAAACTCTGCCGCTTTCACGGCCTGCGGGCCCTGATCGGACATCACATACAGTGTGGCATCGGGAATGCGGTCGCCAACCTTGATGGTCATGGTTTCCTCGTCTTGGTTTGGATCTTGGCCGTTACAAAGCCGCGGATACGGCGGGGCTAAAATGATCCGCTCTGCTGTATGACACAAGGGTCATGGCGGCAGCACCAGCTCCGCTTTCAGGGCCGGATCGACCAGGGTGAGCCGCAACGGCTGGCCCGCCTTGCCGGGCGGATATGTCGCCGTCAGGTCGAACCGCACCTCGCGGCCATCGGCGCCCAGGGTGGTCTCGGGCCGGCCGAACCAGCTGTCCGGGCTGCCTTCCACAAACAGGTCCGGCTGCTGCAAGGGTATCTGGCTCTGCAGGATCACAATCAGGCGGTCGGGCTTCAGGCGGTGCGATACCAGTTGCACACCGGCCTGCGCCGCCGGTTGCGGCACCTTGGCACGCCACTTCGCCAGCTGTACCAGATCACTGGTCGCGGGATTGTCACGACTGGTCAGCATCAGCCGGTCGTTGCGCAGGATGCAGATATCCTTGCAGACGCCATATTCCATCGTGAGGCTGAGACCATAACCCTTGTCCCCCTGCTGGCGCTCGACACGCAGCGGCAGCACCACTTCATCGGCATAGCCATAGATATCCGATTTGCCGAGCGGGATGCGCCGCGGCGCCGGCCAGGCCACATCGACTCGCGCGACATTGCGCGACCCGGCCCAGTCAAACTGCGCCGGTACCCCGCCCTCGCCCGGAGTCCGCCAATAGAATTTCCAGCCCGAGCCAAGCTGAATGTGCAAGCCGGCCTCATCGCCGCTGCCTTGAATCAGGGCAAGTTTGATCGGCACGTGCGGCAGCTGCAGCCCCTGCGCCCAAGCCATGCTCAGGGGGCAAATCATCAGAATTACAGCCATAAAAATGCCGGCCAGCGGGGCGGGGCGGCGAAGGGCCTGTCTCATGCCCCGACTCTGGCTTTTGGCCTGCCAATTGCAAGGCTTGTCTGGGCCCGGCCGTATGGACAAGCCGACCGGGTGGAGTAACATTCGGGTGAAACCGGAGTGTGGCGATGACCGACACCAGCGACAAGGCGATATCCGGCTATCTTGAACGGCAGCTGCTGATTGCCATGCCCAGCATGGGCGACCCGCGGTTTTCGCGCACGGTCATCTATATGTGTTCGCACAATGCCGAAGGCGCGATGGGTCTCGTCATCAACAAGCCCTATCCCGGCCTCACCTTCCCCAATCTGCTGACCCAGCTCGGCATTGAATCCACCGCCGAGAACGACATTGTTGTGCGGCTCGGCGGCCCGGTGGAAACCGGCCGTGGCTTCGTGCTGCATTCGACCGACTACATGCGGCAGGGTAGCGTCAAGATCGACGAGTCCATTGGCATCGGTCTCACCGCGACGCTGGATGTATTGCGCGCCATCGCCACCGGCACCGGCCCGCAGCACAGCCTGTTTGCACTGGGCTATGCCGGCTGGAGCGCCGGTCAGCTCGACACCGAAATTCAGGAGAATGCCTGGCTGGCCGTGCCGGCGGATTTCGAGCTGGTGTTCCACTCGCATCTCGACAGCCTGTGGGATCGCGCCGTGCGCAAGATCGGCATTGATGTGGCCAAACTGTCGAGCGTTTCCGGCCACGCCTAGGCGCTGACCGATACCGGATCGCTGGCCAGACGGGCATAAAGCTGGTGATCGCGCCAGACCCCGTCGATTTTCAGATATTCGCGTAAGACACCTTCGCTGCGGAAACCGGCACGGTCCAGCAGTTGCCGGCTCGGCGTGTTTTCCGGCAGGCAGGCCGCCTCGACGCGATGCAGCTTCAGCACCTCGAAGCAATGCCCCAGCATGACGGCGAGCGCAGCCGTCATATGCCCCTGGCCGGCATAGGGCTTGCCGATCCAGTAACCCAGTTCGCCGCATTGCGAGGCACCGCGCCGGATATTCGACAGCGTGATGCCGCCGAGCAGCGCGTCATTGCGGCGCAGATGGATGAAATAGGCTTCGCCGTGTTCCTGGCGGCGCAGGCGTTCGAACCAGGCGAGCCGGCGGCGATAGCCTTCACGGGTCAGCGAATCTTCCGCCCAGCTTGGCTCCCAGGGCTGCAGATGCTCGCGGCTGATCGCGCGCAGGGTCGCCCAGGCTTCATAATTGTTGAGATCAGGCGCGCGAAGATAAAGCTTTTCGCCATGAAGGATGGGCGCAACGGGAGGAAGGAAGCGGCCGAACAGCATGCTTTCCCCCTGCCCCGCCGATCCGATCAGCCAAATCTGGCGGCGAAGCGGCTGTAGCTTTCCAGCCGGTCAACCGGACCCAGCGCCGCCACGGTCGGCGGCGCCGACCGCATCACCCGCTCGGCCACCTTGCGCACGGCGGCGCCATCGACCTGGTCGACAGACGCCAGCACTTCATCGATATCGAGCGGGCGGCCGAACAGCAGCATCTGGCGGCCCAGCTGCTCGATGCGCGCACCAGAGCTTTCCAGCGACATGACCAGGCCGACCTTGAGCTGGGCACGGGCACGCTGCAGCTCGTCGTCATCGACGCGACCGCACAGCTTGCCCAGTTCGTCGGCCAGCACCGGCATCAGCTCGGGCAGCTTTTCGCCGCCGGTGCCGGCATAGATCGTCATCAGGCCGCCGTCGCGATAGGACGAGGGATAGGCATAAACCGAATAGGCCAGGCCGCGCTTTTCGCGCACTTCCTGGAACAGACGCGAGGACATGCCGCCGCCCAGCACGGTGGAATAGACCTGCATGGCGTAGTAATCGGGATCATCGAAGGCCAAGCCCGGCAAAGCTATGGCGACATGGGCCTGTTCCAGCTCGCGGACGGCGCGGCGCTCGCCGCCACCGCCATACAGCGCAGTCTGCTGCGCCGGGCGCGACGTGCGGCTTAAGGCCCCGAACAGCTTTTCCGCCTCGGCCATCAGCCGCTCATGCTCGACGGCACCGGCGGCGACCAGCACCAGGCTGGGGCCATGATAGAAGCGATCCAGGAATCCCTGCAGGTCGCCGCGCTGCATGCCGGTTACGCGATCCACGGTGCCGAGGATCGAGCGGCCGAGCGACTGCGCCGGAAACGCGGTTTCCTGCAGATGATCGAAAATGATGTCGTCCGGCGTGTCTTCCGACTGGCCGATTTCCTGGATGATGACTTCGCGCTCGCGCTCCATCTCATCGGCATCGAAGACCGAGTGCTGCAGGATATCGGCCAGGATATCCAGCGCCAGCCCGGTATCAGCGGCCATGACGCGGGCGTAATAGGCGGTCTGCTCGCGCGAGGTGAAGGCATTGAGATGGCCGCCGACCGCCTCGATCTCCTCGGCAATCGCCAGCGCCGAACGCCGTTCGGTGCCCTTGAAGGCCATATGCTCCAGCATATGGGCGACACCGTTGATCTCCGGCGTCTCGTCGCGCGCACCCGCATCGACCCAGACACCGACTGAAACCGTTTTGACCTGCGGCATGGTCTCGGAGACCACGCGCATGCCGTTGGAAAGTGTACCGATCCTGACTGTCATGCTTTTACTCTACGCGTTTCGATGAAGGCGCGCACCGTGTCGTACTGGTTGGCCAGCACGGTTTGGCGCTCCGGGCGCTCGAACAGGTCGGCCAGGCGCGGCGGCAGGGCCGGATGGCAGCCGGTGGCGGCCTCGACGGCGGCCGGGAATTTGGCGGCATCGGCGGTCGCCAGCGTCACCAGGGCGGTGTCTGCCGGCAGGGCTTTGCTGCTGCGCTGCTGCGCCGCCACCACCAGCCCTACGGCCGTATGCGGATCGACCAGCAGGCCGTTGCCGGCCTCAAAGGCCGTCTTGAGCATCGCCTTGGTGGCGGCCTCGTCGGCCTTGCCGGCCGCGAACAGCTGCTTGGTCTCGGCCAGCGCATTGGGCGATACGGTAAAGCCGCCATTCTTGTCGAGATCGGCCATCAGCTGGCGGATCTGGGCGCCGTCGCGGCCATGCATGTCAAACAGCAGGCGCTCGAAATTGCTCGCCACCTGGATATCCATGCTCGGGCTGATGGTCGGCTCGACGCCGCCCTTGCGATAGTCGCCGGTGGCGAAGAAGCGCGCCAGGATGTCGTTGCGGTTGGTGGCGACGATCAGCTTGGCGATTGGCAGGCCCATCCTGGCGGCGGCATAGCCGGCGAAAATATCGCCGAAATTGCCGCTCGGCACGCAGAAGGCCGGCGCCCGTTCCGGGCCGCCGAGACTGAGCGAGGCCGTCACGTAATAGACGATCTGGGCCATCACACGCGCCCAGTTGATCGAATTCACCGCCGTCAGGCCAACGGAGTCGCGGAACGTCGCATCGTTGAACAGCGCCTTCACCATCGCCTGGGCATCGTCAAAGGTGCCTTCCAGCGCGATGGCATGCACATTGGCATCCGCGATGGTGGTCATCTGCCGGCGCTGCACATCCGAGACGCGGCCATGCGGGAACAGGATGAAGATGTCGAGATTGGCGCGGCCGCGGCAGCCTTCGATGGCGGCCGAGCCGGTGTCGCCCGAGGTGGCACCGACGATGGTGGCCCGCTTGCCCGAGCGCGCCAGCGCCCAGTCGAACAGCCGGCCGAGCAGCTGCAGCGCCACATCCTTGAAGGCCAGCGTCGGGCCATGGAACAGCTCCAGCACCCAGTCATTGGCATCGCTCTGGCGCAGCGGCACCACGGCCTTGTGGCCAAAGGTGGCATAGGCCTCGGCGATCATGCGCTGCAGCTCGGCATCGGGGATGCTGCCGCCGATGAAGGGCTTGATGACGCGGAAGGCGATCTCGGCATAGCTCAGCCCGCGCATGGCGCGCCAGTCGGCGGCGGAGAACTGCGGCCAGCTCTGCGGCACATAGAGGCCGCCATCGCTGGCCAGGCCGGCCAGCAGCACGCCTTCGAAATCGAGGTCCGGCGCCTGGCCGCGGGTGGAAACGTAACGCATCGCTTGTCTCAGTTCAGGTAGCGCGTCTTGAGATGCGCCTTGAAGGCCGCGGTGCCCAGCGGCTTGCCGGTGGCCTGACGCAGCAACTCGTCGGTGGTGAGCAGCGAACCCTTACCATGCACATTGGCGCGCAGCCAGCGCAGCAGCGGCTTGAAATCGCCCTTGGCGATGCCGGGCTGGATCGCCGCATCCTGCGCCTTGGCCGCTGCAAACAGCTGCGCCGCCGCCATCGCCCCCAGCGTATAGGTGGGGAAATAGCCGATCGCGCCGGACGGCCAGTGGATGTCCTGCATGCAGCCCTGCGCATCGTTGTGCACTTCAACACCCAGCAGGGTCTGCATGCCGTCATGCCAGGCATGCGGCAGGTCGCTGACCGGCAGGTCGCCGCTCAGCATCGCCTGCTCCAGCCGGTAGCGCAGGATGACATGGGCGGGATAGGTGACCTCGTCGGCATCGACGCGGATCAGGTCGGGTTTCACGCGGGCATAGATGCGCAGCAGGTTGGCTTCCGACCAGGCCTCGCCGCTGCCCTTGAAGGCCTTGCGCAGCAGCGGCGCGGCGAATATCAGGAAGTCGGCACCGCGGCAGACCTGCATTTCGACCAGCAGGCTCTGGCTTTCATGCAGCACCATGCCGCGCGACTCACCCACCGGCTGGTCGCGCCAGGCTTTCGGCAGGCCGAGTTCGTAGAGCGCATGGCCGGTTTCGTGCAGCACGCCCATCAGCGCCTTGGTGAAATCGTCTTCCGAATAGCGTGTGGTGATGCGCACGTCATCCGGGATGCCGCCGGTGAAGGGATGTAGGCTGACATCGAGGCGGCCATGGTTGAAATCGAAGCCGAGCGCCTTCATCAGCTTCAGCCCGACCGCGCGCTGGGTCTCGGTGGCGAACGGACCCTGCAGCGGCAGCGGCGCCTTGCGCTTGTCCTGCTTCACCAGCGCCCGGTCGATGAAATCGGGCAGGAAGCTGCCCAGATCGGCGAACAGCTTGTCGATGGTGGCCGACTTGCCGCCGGGCTCGTATTCGTCCAGCAGGGCATCATAGGCGCCAACGCCAAAGGCGGCCGACTTGGCCGCCGCCACCTCGCGCACCATCTCCAGCACCGGCTTGAATCCCTTGGCGAAGGATTTGAAATCGTCGTCGCGGCGGGCTTTGCGCCACACCATCTCGCAGGCCATGGTGGTCCTGGAGCGCAGCGCGACCAGCTTGGGCGTCAGCGCCGTGGCATGGCGCCACTGGCGCTGCATCTCGCGCAGATTGGCGCGCTGCCAGTCGTTCAGCTTTGCCTTCTGTGCCTCGGCCTCGCCCAGCCGGTCGCCCAGGCCGGGATCGGTGATCCATTCATGGCGCAGCACGTTCAGCGTCGCCATCTGCTCCGACCGCGCCCGGGCCCCGCCATCGGGCATCATGGTCGCCTGGTCCCAGCCCAGCATGGCAAGGGCGCCGTTGATGGCGCCGATGCGGTGGAACTGCTTCTCCAGAGCCTTGTAGCTTTTCATCATTCGGCCTTTTCGCGCGCCCGCCGCCGATGCCATAGCACATAAATGACGGCCAGGACCACGGCACCGCTGTACCAGGTAAAGGCATAGGCCAGGTGGTTGTTGGTGAAGGTCAGCCGGGTATGGCCGGCGCGCGGCCAGCCGCCGGGCACCGTCACATCGGCATCGGCATCGACGAACAATACCGGCGCTTCCTTGATCCCGGCCAGGGCCAGCATTTCGGCGGCGTTG
Organism: Ferrovibrio terrae; assembly: GCF_943371255.1. Lineage (GTDB taxonomy): Bacteria > Pseudomonadota > Alphaproteobacteria > Ferrovibrionales > Ferrovibrionaceae > Ferrovibrio > Ferrovibrio terrae_B. Next base: position 29,346 of record NZ_CALRUC010000034.1, read on the forward strand.
CCGTAGTACCAGAGATTGCGCGCATGGTCGTTGTCAGGCGTGAACCAGCCCTTGCCCCAGGGCGCATGCGCCACGCCGGTGATGGTGACCTCGCCCTCGACCTGGCCCTGCGCGCGCCGCGCCGGGGCCTTGTCCTCGACCGGCACCCAGCCACGGCTGACCAGCACCCAGCCGGGCGCATCGCTGCGCTTGAGCGGCGTGATGACGTGATAGCCGAAATTGCCGCGTTCGGAATGCGCCAGCAGATGGAATTCATGGCTGTGGTCGAAGCTGCCCTTCACCACCACGCGGCGGAAATGCCAGGCCTCGGCATCCAGCGGTCCCGCCGGCAGCACCACCGGCGCGGCTTTCATGCCGTCCTCGACACTGGCGATCAGGTCGAGCTTCCACAGCAGCCGCTGCACCTGCCAGGTGCCAAGTGCCAGCAGCAGAACAAGGGCCGGAACGGTGATCAGCGTCGGCACCAAGGCGGGCCGGAAACCAAGGATTTTCAATGGATTACTCGCGCAGCAATTCGATGTCGGACGACGCCTTGTGGCGGAACTGCAGGGCGACCAGCACGCCCTTGAACGGCCGCAGCATGCCAATCGACCCGCCAAGGATAAGTGGGGTCCACAGCACCAGATGCAACCACAGTGGCGGACCGAACCGCAATTCGACCCACAGCGCCAGGCCGACGACAATGAAACCGAGGATGAGGATGACAAAGACAGCCGGCCCGTCGCCGGCGTCGATCTTGGCATAATCCAGATCGCAGGACGGACAGCGCGACTTGATCGTCAGCAGCCCGTTAAACAACGGGGCTTCGCCGCAGCGGGGACACCTGCAGCGAAGCCCCGTGGAGAACGGTGACAGCGGCGGATAAAACGCGGCCGCCATCGGTTTGGTCACTAGTGTGCAGCCGGAGTGCCCGAGCCCCACCAATACACGGCGGCGAACAGGAACAGCCAGACCACGTCGACGAAATGCCAGTACCAGGCAGCCGCCTCGAAGCCGAAATGATGGTCGGACTTGAAGTGACCCTTCATCGCGCGCAGCAGGCAGACCAGCAGGAAGATGGTGCCGACGATGACATGGAAGCCGTGGAAGCCGGTCGCCATGTAGAAGGTCGAGGCATAGATGCCATCGGTGAAGCCGAAGGCGGCATGGCTGTATTCAAACGCCTGGCAGGCGGTGAACAGCACGCCCAGGATCACGGTGAGCGTCAGGCCCTGCACCAGACCCTTGCGGTCGTCATGCAGCAGCGCGTGATGCGCCCAGGTCACCGTGGTGCCCGACAGCAGCAGGATCAGCGTGTTGACGAAGGGCAGTTCCCAGGGATTGAAGGTCTCGATGGTGGCCGGCGGCCACTGGTGGCCGATCGCCTCGGTGGGATACAGCGCGGCGCCGAAATAGGCCCAGAACCAGGCGACGAAGAACATCACTTCGGAAGCGATGAACATCACCATGCCGTAGCGCAGATGCAGCTGCACCACCGGGGTATGATGGCCGTCATGCTCGGCTTCGCGGATCACGTCGCGCCACCAGGCAGCCATGGTGTAGAGCACGACCGCCAGGCCGGGCAGGATCCACAGATAGCTGTGGCCATGGAAAGCGTAGACCGAGCCGATCGCAAGCGCGAAAGCGCCCATCGCGCCGATGAACGGCCACGGGCTGGGGTCGACGAGATGGTAATCGTGATTGCGGGCGCTACTGGCCATGGTGATACCCCCTTTTACAGACTCTAGTTGACCGGCCGCGCGGCACCGCCGCGGTCGGAGACACGGGTGGGATCTTCCTTGCGGAAGAAGGTGTAACTCAGCGTGATGTCGAGCACGTCGCGGGTCTTCGGATCCTTGAGAATTTCAGGATCGACGAAGAAGGACACCGGCATGTCGACGGTCTCGCCGGGGCCGAGCAGCTGCTCGGTGAAGCAGAAGCAGGCGATCTTGTTGAAATACTGGCCGGCCTTTTCGGGCGTTACATTGAAGCTCGCCGTGCCGGTTACCGCCCGCGCGGTCGGATTGATGGCGCGGTAAAACGCCAGCGTCTCCTCGCCTGGCCGCACCTTCACTTCGCGCTGTACCGGCTGGAACTTCCACGGCATGCCCGGCGCCACATCCGAGTTGAAGCGCACGGTCACCAGCGTCTCGTTCGGATCGGTCACGCCCGGCGCCGCGGCGGCGCGCAGCGGCGTGCCGGCAAAACCGGTGACACGGCAGAACATGTCGTAGAGCGGCGCCGAGGCGAAGGCGCCGGCGATCATCACCGCGACCGTCGATACGCAATACAGCGCGATGCGGCGGTTCCTGACCTGCAGGCTGTCGCGGCGCGCGCTCAATGCACACCTCCGCTCATACGCACGATGGTGATGGAATAGAACAGCACGACCAGCGCAAACAGCGCCACGGCCAAGGCGATATTGCGCGCCCGGCGGCGCTTGTGCTCGTCATGCCTCGGCATCGCGCTCATGCCCCCCAGCCAAGCCCGCGTTCGGCCAGCAGCAGGGCGAACAGCAGGAACAGGTAGAGGATCGAATAGGCGAACATATGCTTGGCGGCGCGATCACCGGTGCCGCGCCAGATGCGCACTGCAAGACCGAGGAAGATCGCGCCCAGCACGGCAGTCGCACCGCCGTAGAGCGGACCGGCGAGACCCAGCATCCAGGGGCTCAGCGTGATCGGCACCAGCAGCAGGCTGTAGATCAGAATCTGGCGGCGGGTTTCGCGCTCGCCGGCCACGACCGGCAGCATCGGCACGCCGGCGCGGGCATAGTCATCCGAACGATACAGCGCCAGCGCCCAGAAATGCGGCGGCGTCCACATGAAGATGATGGCAAACAGCAGCAGCGGCAGCAGGCTGAGATCGCCGGTGACGGCGGCCCAGCCGATCATCGGCGGGAAGGCGCCGGCGGCGCCGCCGATCACGATATTCTGCGGCGTGCGGCGCTTCAGCCACATCGTGTAAATGAAAACGTAGAAACCGATGGTCAGCGCCAGGATGGCAGCCGCCACCCAGTTGACGCCCAGGCCCATCACCAGCACCGAGCCGACCGACAGCACGCAGCCGAAACCGAGCGCCTCGTCACGGCTGATCCTGCCCTGCGGGATCGGCCGGCCCTGGGTGCGGCTCATCACCGCGTCGATATCGGCGTCGTACCACATGTTGATCGCGCCCGAGGCGCCGGCACCGATGGCGATGCACAGCAGCGCTGTGAGCGCCAGCACGGGATGCAGTTGACCGGGCGCCAGCACCATGCCGACCAGGCCGGTGAACACGACCAGCGACATCACGCGCGGCTTGAGCAGCGCAAAATAGTCGGCCGGCCGGGCATCACCGGTCTTGGCGTAAGCGGCATCGAGGCCGGCATTGCCGGCCTCGTTACCCTGTCCAATGAAACTGGCGTCGGACAAACTGGGACTCCTGGGGCTGGAACTCCGGCCTTACTTGATGACCGGAAGCTTCTCGTACTGATGGAACGGCGGCGGCGACGACAGGGTCCATTCCAGCGTCGTGGCGCCCTCGCCCCACGGATTGTCAGCCACCTGCTTCTTCTTCATGAAGGCGTAGATAACCGAACCGACGAAGAACAGCGTCGAGGCAAACGAGATATAGGCGCCGATCGAGGCGACGTAATTCCAGCCGGCGAAGGCATCCGGGTAATCCGGAATACGGCGCGGCATGCCCTGCAGGCCGAGGAAGTGCATCGGGAAGAACAGCAGGTTGACGCCGACGAAGGTGGTCCAGAAGTGGATCTGGCCAGCCGTCTCGCTCAGCTCATAGCCCGACATCTTGCCGAACCAGTAGTAGAAGCCGGCGAAGATGGCGAACACGGCGCCGAGGCTGAGCACGTAGTGGAAATGCGCCACCACGTAATAGGTGTCGTGCAGATAGGTGTCGACGCCGGCATTTGCCAGCACGACGCCGGTGACGCCACCCACCGTGAACAGGAAGATGAAGCCGATGGCGAACAGCATCGGCACGGTGAAGCGGATCGAACCGCCCCACATGGTGGCGATCCAGGAGAAGATCTTCACGCCGGTCGGCACCGCGATCACCATGGTGGCCGCGGTGAAATAGGCGCGGGTGTCGACGTCCAGGCCCACCGTGTACATGTGATGCGCCCAGACCACGAAGCCGACCACGCCGATGGCGACCATGGCATAGGCCATGCCGAGATAGCCGAACACCGGCTTCTTGGAGAAGGTCGAGATGATCTGACTGATGATGCCGAAGCCCGGCAGAATCAGGATGTACACTTCGGGATGGCCGAAGAACCAGAACAGATGCTGGAACAGGATCGGATCGCCGCCGCCCTCAGGCTTGAAGAAGGCGGTGCCGAAATAACGGTCGGTCAGCAGCATGGTGATGCCGCCGGCCAGAACCGGCAGCGACAGCAGCAGCAGGAAGGCGGTGATCAGCACCGACCACACGAACAGCGGCATCTTGTGCAGGGTCATGCCCGGCGCGCGCATGTTGAAGATGGTGGTGATGAAGTTGATGGCGCCCAGGATCGACGAGGCACCGGCGATATGCAGGCTGAGGATGGCGAAGCCGACCGCCGGGCCGGGATGGCCGACATCGGACGACAGCGGCGGATAGATGGTCCAGCCGCCACCCATGCCGAGACCGCCGGCCGGGCCTTCCACCATGGTGGAGAGCAGCAGGCAGCCGAACGAGGGGATCAGCAGCCAGAAGGAAATGTTGTTCATGCGCGGGAAGGCCATGTCCGGCGCGCCGATCATCAGCGGCACGAACCAGTTGCCGAAACCGCCGATCATGGCGGGCATGACCATGAAGAAGATCATGATCAGGCCGTGGCCGGTGACCAGCACGTTGAACAGGTGATGGTTGCCGCCCAGGATGCCGTCACCGGGATTCATCAGCTCGGCGCGCATCAGCACCGAGAACAGGCCGCCGATCAGGCCGGCGATCACGGCGAAGATCAGATAGAGCGTGCCGATGTCCTTGTGGTTGGTGGAATACATCCACCGACGCCAGCCGGTCGGCGTGTGATGATCGTCGTGGTGGTCGTGACCCGCGTGCGCGTGATCATGGGCCGCGTGGGCATGAGGCTGAGCCATGGCGTTCCCTACTCCTCGAATCTGATGCGGTTACTGGGCGGCGCGCGCGTCGGCGAGACGCGGCGACGGACCGTCGACAGTGGCGAATTTGGTCTTGGCTTCGGCGGCCCACTTGGTGAAGGCCTCCTTGGAAACCACCTGCACCTTGATCGGCATGTAGCCGTGATAGGCGCCGCAGATTTCCGAGCACTGGCCGTAATAGACGCCTTCCCGCTCGGCGCGGAACCAGGTCTCGTTGATGCGGCCCGGCACGGCATCCTTCTTCACGCCGAAGGCCGGCATGGCCCAGGCATGGATCACATCGGCGGCCGTGATCAGCAGGCGCACATTGGTGTCCACCGGCACGACAACAACATTGTCGGTCTCCAGCAGGCGCTGCTGGCCTGGCTTGATCTCGTTCTCCGGCACGATGGTGGCGTCGAAGGTGAAGTTGCCGTTGTCGGGATATTCGTAGGACCAGTACCACTGCTTGCCGATCGCCTTGACGGTGAGTTCCGGCTTGGCGGTCTTGTCGGCGAAGTACAGCAGCTTGAAGGACGGCACCGCGATCACGATCAGGATCAGGATCGGCACCACGGTCCACAGCACCTCGATGAGGGTGTTATGCGAGGTCTGCGAGGGCACCGGATTGGCCGAGGCGCGGAAGCGCACCATCACGTAGATCAGTAGCGCCAGCACGAAGACCGAGATCAGGATGATGATCCAGAGCAGCAGGTCGTGGAAATGCTGCATCTCCCTGGCCACCGGGCTCACCGTGGGCTGCATGCCCAGATGCCAGGGCGTCGGCAGGCCGGGCGTCCCGTCGGCCGCCTGTGCGGCCCCCGGGGCGACACTGGAGATCAGGGCGGCAAGAGCCAGCCCGGGAACGGCCAGAGCCGTGGTCAAAGCCGTAACACGGCGTGCAGCCCAGCGGACGGCTGCAAACGAAGTCCACCCCATCGTTCAATACCCTCGTTTAATGACTTGGGAGTCTAAACTCTTTCGAGGGCGGACCATACACCGGCACATGCCGCCCGCCCAGTCTGCCGGACGCCGTCTGCAGCCCTTGTGCGACGATTTGTCGCTGCGCTCCCGCACCCCCCGATTTCGACCCCTTAAGCATTGATTTGGCTTGTGCTTGCGCCGCCCGGGTCGGCCCCCTAAGCTGCCCCTTCCCGGGGGCTGAAGGCATGCTCGATCCGAACCAGCGGAAACTGACGCAGGACATACTGGACTGGCTCGATAGGCCGGCATTTACGGTTGAATATGGCCCTGGCGATGATTACCGCTACGTGTCGTGCAACACCGCCTATGCTGCTCTGACCGAGATGAATGCCGAGGCCCTGGCCGGCCAGGGCCTGTCGGCCGGCTTTGCGCTTGGCGAGGTCGCCAAGGTGCGCGACCTGCTCGACATGACCCGCCGGGAGAACCGCCGGCAGATCGGCAACACCCTGATTCGCTGGGCCAACGGCTGGCTCTGCCAGGGCCTCACGGTCGCCCCGCTCAATGACAATAACGGCCGCATCACCGGCTTGATGGTGATCGCCGAGGCCAGCACGCCGGAAAAGATGCACCAGGTGGCCCTGCAGGTCGCCGAGTACAAGCTGCGCGATTTCGCCGAACTGGCTTCGGACTGGTTCTGGGAAACCGATGCGGATCATCGCTTTACCTGGATTTCCGACTCCTCGTCTCCCCATACCATGGCGCTGCGCACCCTGTTCCTCGGCCGCTGCCGCTGGGAGGTCGCCGTGCAGGGCGATTCCGAGGCCGATACGCTGTTCTGGGACGAGCACAAGCGCCAGCTGGAGCGCCATGAGGCGTTCCGCGGCTTCCGCTACTGCTCGCTCTCGGGCGACACCGAACTGTGGATCGAGATCAACGGCAAACCGGTCTTCGATGCCAATGGCCGCTTCATGGGCTATCGCGGCTCGGGCCGCGACATCACCGAGCAGTATCGCCAGCAGCGCCGCATCGAGGCCGCCTTGCGCCAGGCCGAGGAAGCCAGCCGGGCCAAGAGCCAGTTCCTCGCCAATATGAGCCATGAGCTGCGCACGCCGCTGAATGCCATCATCGGCTTCTCGGAAATCATCCGCGACCAGATGTTCGGCTCGGTCGGCGTGCCGCGCTATGTCGACTATGCGCGCGATATCAACGGCTCGGGCACCCATCTGCTGGCCCTGATCGGCGACATTCTCGACATGTCGCGCATCGAGGCCGGCTATTACGCGCTGGATGAAAAGGCCGTCGACCTGTCGGCGGTGATCCAGTCGGCGCTCACCATGGTGCGGCCGCAGGCCGAGCGCGGCGGCATCACGCTGCGCAACCTGTCGCCCGACAGCCTGCCGCAGCTGCGCGCCGACGAGCGCGTGGTCAAGCAGGTGCTGATCAACCTGCTGGGCAATGCGGTGAAATTCACCCCGGCCGGCGGCACCATCGACGTGGTGTTCCGCCAATTGCCGGACGGCACGCCGTCGCTGACCGTGATCGACACCGGCATCGGCATCACCACCGAGAGGCTGGAGCATATCTTCGAGCCGTTCCAGCTCGCCAAGGCTGAAGTGGCGCGCCAGCATGGCGGCACCGGCCTCGGCCTGTCGATCAGCAAGCGGCTGATGGAACTGCATGGCGGTTCGCTCGGCCTGAGCAGCACGGTGGGCAGCGGCACACAGGCGCAGATGACCTTCCCGAGCTGGCGCCTGCTGTCGGATGCCGACCAGGAATGGACGCCGCCGATCCTGGCCGAAATGCCCG
>NZ_CALRUC010000035.1:0-37074 GCF_943371255.1 Ferrovibrio terrae
GATGCCGGCCTCGGCCTGTTCGGCGTCAGCAATGCGCAGAACGGCCTGGGCAGCCTGTCCTCGCATGGCCGGCGCAAGGGCGGCCGCAACTGGGCCGAAGCCTATGTCACGCCCGGCCTCGATGCTGCCTATTTCCTCGACGACACCACGCTCTATGGCGGCGTGAAGGTGACCGGCAGCGCCACCCGCGGCGATGGCGAGGCACAGCGCAATTCAGTCACCGACCTGCGGCCCAGCGCATTCGGCCTCAGCGAAGCCTATCTGGGCTGGAAATCCGGCCTCGCCTTTGCCACGCTCGGCGAGGACGCCATCGACATTTCCGCCGGCCGCCAGGGCTTCGTGGTCGGCGACGGCTTCCTGATCGCCGATGGCACGCTCGACAGTTTCCGCCGCAACAACTACGTGCTCGGTCCGCGCAGTGCCTTCGACCGCACCGCGATCCTGCGTATCAACACCGAACCGGTGCGCGCCGATCTGTTTCATCTCGAAAGCAACAGTGACCAGCAGTATCTGCGCGGCAAGGATGCCGCCGCGACCTCCCTGCATGGCGGCAATATCGAATGGTTCGCCTCCAGCCATCGCGACCATGGCCGCAGCGAATATGAGGAGCGCCAGTGGTATATCGGCGCCACCGTGCTGAGCCTGACCGATGCCGACCAGGCCATCAGCCCGCGCCGCGACGGCATGACCGTCTATGCCCTGCGCTCGGGCGGCGCACTGCTCAGCGCACTGGGCGAAGGCTGGCAGGATGCGGCGCTGTATGGCGAAATCGCCCGCGAGCGCAACAGCGCCACCGGCCGGCGCCTGCGTGCCGAGGCCTGGTATGTCGAACCGCAATACACCTTCTCCGCCCTGCCCTGGCAGCCGCGCCTGAGCTACCGCTACATGCATTTCAGCGGCGACAACAACGCCAACGACACCGTCGAGAATGGCTGGGACTCGCTGTTCAGCGCCGGCGGACCGCGCGGCTATGGCAGCTGGGATCTGGGCGAGATCTATGCCCGCTATGTCGGCAGCAATTCCAACCTGAACAGCCATATGACGCATCTGAAGCTGCAGCCGATGGAAACCCTGAGCCTCGGCGCGATCTGGTACCGGCATGACTTCGCCAAGCGCGACTATGCCAATGGCGTACGATCCGAACGCCTGCTTGATGAGGTCGACGTCTATGCCCTGTGGACCACGCCGCTGCCGGGCTTTTCGGTAGCCGCCGTGCTGGGCGCAGCCAAGGCCGGCGACGGCCGGCGCCAGCAGCTTGGCACCACGGATGCCACCGACCGCACCACCTGGCTTGGCCAGATGGTGTTCAGCTACAGCTTCTAACCCGCCACCCTAGCGGAACGCCTCCTCGCGATAGCGCCGCGCTGCATCGGCCAGCGACATCTCTTCCTGCTTGCCGTCGCGGCGGCGGAAGGTCAGCGTGCCGCGTTCCATCTCGCGCTCACCGGCAATCGCCAGCAGTGGCAGGCCCTGGTCATGCGCCTCGGCGATCTTGCGACCGATCCGCTCGGGCCGGCCATCGACACTGACGCGATAGCCTTCACGGCCCAGCGCTGCCGCCGCCTTGCGGGCATAGCCCTCCTGCGCGCTGGTCACGCTGGCCACCGCGATCTGCTCGGGTGCCAGCCACAGCGGCAGCGCGCCCTTGTGATGCTCCAGCAACATGCCGATGAAGCGTTCCATGCTGCCCAGCACGGCATGATGGATCAGCACCGGCCGCTGGCGGCTGCCATCGCTGGCGACATAATCGGCGCCCAGCCGCTCGGGCAGCACGAAATCCAGCTGGATCGTGCCGCACTGCCAGGCGCGGCCATGGCTGTCGCGCAGGTGGAATTCCAGCTTCGGCCCGTAGAAGGCGCCCTCGCCGCTCTTGATGCCGAAATCGATGCCGGCACGCCGCGCCGCCATTGCCAGCGAGGCTTCGGCCCGGTCCCAGGTGGCATCGTCGCCGGCGCGCTTCGCCGGCCGCGTGGAAAAGAACACCAGCGGCGCGCCGAAACCGAAGTCCTGATAGATGCTGCGCAGCAGCTCGCAGAAACGCTGCACCTCGCCTTCCACCTGGGCTTCGGTGCAGAAGATATGCGCATCATCCTGCGTGAAGCTCTTGGTGCGCATCAGGCCCTGCAGGGCACCCGAAGGCTCGTCGCGATGGCAGGCGCCGAATTCGCAATAGCGCAGCGGCAGGTCATGTACCGAGCGCAGGCTCTTGGAAAACACCTGCACATGGCCGGGGCAGCTCATCGGCTTCAGCGCAAACGGCCGGTTGCCGCTGTTCAGGCGGTACATCTCGTTGGCGAACTTGTCGGCATGGCCGCTGGCCTCCCACAGACTGTAGCTCAGCAGCTGCGGCGTGCGGATTTCGGCGAATCCCACCTCGCGCATGCGGCGACGGATGTAATCCTCGATCACGCGATAGAGCGCAAAGCCGCGCGGATGCCAGAACACCATGCCCGGCCCTTCCTCCTGCTGGTGGAAGAGGTCCAGCCGCGTGCCCAGCACACGGTGGTCATAGGGGTCCGTTTCGGAATTCAACCGAGAATTCAGGCTGCTACTGGGACTGAAACTGTTCATGTCCGTCTCCGGGTTGCGAAGCGGCCGGTGATGAACGAAGCCCCGGAAACACCGAGGCCCCGTCCGTCGCCGGCGGGGCCTCTGGGTGTCTTGCTATGCGTGACCTACTCTACGCGCAACAACCCATGGCACCGCCGGCGGCGGTAACCTTAATGGTAGCTACGGTGAGAATAATGCTCTGCATGGTGACGCGGACGGTATGCGCAGATCGGCAAAGCGTCAAGCAAGAAAATTACAGGCTACAATTTCTCGGCCCTGCGTTGCGCCAGGATCACAGTCTTGCCTGCGCCCAGTCGCCCCAGCACGGGCACGGATTCATCCAGAACGCGCCATACCGGCGTGAGGTTTTTCAGCGGCGCACCATTTGCGTGTGCCTCGAGCATCGCCTCGGCGACGATGCGCAGCTGGAACCCCATGGTGATCGGGCAGGTCACCTCGGCCTTGTATTTGCGCGCCAGCCTGCGGCGCAGCATGGGCACATCCATGCCCTGGCCCTGCGGGATGGCGCGGATGAAGGCATCGACAATCTGTGGCGAAGGAACCAGCATGATCTGACCGCGCTTCATGCCGGCGATGTCGATCGGCGCCGGCTTCACCTGATGTGGCCGGCCAGCGTGCAGCTTGTCGGTCCAGCTTTTCATTCGAGCGCCATTACTTCAGGGGCAGACAGATATCGGTGAGCAGCTCGGTCGGCGCCACTTCGCGCGGATTGTTGAGATAATCCTCAAAAACCGGTGCATCGGCGGCCTCGCGCCCCGAACGCACCAGCCAGTCGCCATACAGCCAGTCATAGGCCGCCCTCATATCCGAATAAGGCCCCTTATGGCGCAGGATGGCATAGTCGCCGCCGCGCAGGCTGGCGCGCTCCAGCGGCGCCTCCACCGGAAAATCGGCGTCGGGCAGCAGGATGCCGGCGGCCGACCGCAACTCCGCCTCGGGCACCGCGGTCGGATCGGAATAGAACAGCCCCTTCATGCACAGGCCCGGCCGCAGCAGGCCGCGCGCCGCCAGCGTGCCGAACAGGGTTTCAAAGGCTCGGCCGATCTGCATGTAGGAGCCCCGATGCGGGATCACGGCAAGCGTGGCGGGGGCAAGGGTTTTGATGGCGACGTCGCGCATGGCGGACACTCCTTTGGGAGAGAAAGGCATGGTGAAGCGGGTATGGCTGCCGGTCTTGCGATATTCCGCCGGTGGCATGCCATAGGCATCCTTGAAGCTGCGGCTGAAGGCAGCGAGGCTGCCATAGCCGGCGCGCGGCCAGATTTCATCAAGCGGGCGTTCGGTCTGCACCAGGTCGGCCGCCGCGCGCTGCAGGCGCAGGCGCTTCACCGTGGCGGCCACGGTTTCGCCGTAAACCGCCTGCCAGATGCGGTGCCAGTGCCAAGGCGACAGGGCCGCCACCTCCGCCAGCGTATTGAGATCGGGCGCCGCGTCGAGATTGGCATAGATGTATTCGATGACGCGGGTGAAGCGGCGGATATAGCTGGCCTGTCCCGGCGAGTCAGGGCTGGCAGAATCACAAGAGGCGAAATCGGACATGGCATTTCCTGTTTCTGATTGAACAGACGCTAGCATGACCCGATTTGATAAATCTTGCGGAGTTGCACGCCTGCCATCGGTACGCGCGACGGCCATTTACATACATGCGCATGACACGCGCGAGGGACATTATCCATCTCGCCTCATGCGCCCCACATTGCTATGCTGGTGGCATGGTCACTCGTTTTTTCCCGCTGCTACTACTGCTTGCCGGCCTGCCCTGCATCGCGGTCGCGCAGGCCGGTAATTCCGACCTGCCGCCCGTCGATAAACCCGGTGTATGGCACCGGGTGACTCCGGATAATGAGACCACCAGCCACAAATGCGTTGGCGATCCCAGAACGGTGCATTGCACGCTGACAACGCTGTATGCCTGTATCGAACGGTCCGAGCCAGATCTTTGCCGACTGATCCAATACTCGACACTGCCCAATCCGCGGGACTTTCCGCGTATGGTCTATTCCTGGTACGAATATCGTATTGTCAAAGGCCGGCGCCTTTCGGCCAACAGTCGGATCGACCGCGAAAATGAAGGGCCGGTCGAGCCGCAGGACGGCGATCTTCTGCTCGGGGTCATTGAGAACACATGTGTCGGCAGCCTGTCCGCTCCAAAATGCGGCCTCAATGTCGAGAAACGACCGCTCATGTATCTCCAGCTGCGCAGGCAGGGCGAAATCTGGACGGTGATCAGGCGCCACCAGAAAAGATACTGACCTAGTTACCGGACCGCGGCCTCAGACGATTGATGCGGGTGATCTCGCCCGGCAGTCGTTCCTTCGCACCGATGCGCACCTCGGCAAGGGCGGACAACAGGCGATCGCGTGCCTGCGGATCGCCATTCATCGCCACGATTGCCGCAAAGGTCTGCGGCCCCATCTTGCCGTCCTGTTCGATCTGGCCGCCGGTCTTCTGCACTGCTTTCTGCAGAAATTCAGCACCCTTGCTGCGGCCATCGGCATACAGGGTGTCTGCCACGGCCAAGGCCAGGGCCGGATCGAGCCGTTCCAGCGCCGCGGCACCGCCGGACGTATGCATCACATCGTTGACATAGGCATGCATCACTTCGACCTGCTGGGCCGGGTTCAGATCTGCCGGTTTCAGGTCGGCGGGCAGATCGGGCAGCTTGCCGCGTTTGCGCATATCCTGCAGCGTGCCCGGCATGATGCCGCCCACCGCGCCGGTATTCGGATCGGGCAACTTGCCGCCCTCCACGGCGTAGATATCGCTGTAGGCCTGACGCAACACCGGTGAATTCGGCAGCTGCCGTGCAAGGCCGGCCTGGAAGCCATCCCAGGCGCCCTTGTTCTCTGGCTGATCGAAGGTGCTGGTCTTGGACGCCGGCAGCGGGATGGCTTTGTCGCTGAACACTCTCGTCTTGACCACCGGCAGTTCCGCAGCGACGGATGCCGCGGGTTTGGTGGCCGGCGCCGACGGCGCTCTGACAGTCGGCGCGGCCTGCGCCAGCTGGGCACCGGCCCGCCAGAGCGGCGCAGACGGTGTGTCATCTGCATCGCTCATCACCACCTGCGATGCCGCCTGCGGTACCATCTGCTGCGCGGGCCGCATTACGCCAAGGGGATGGCCATCGCGCTGCTCGGCGGTGACAATGGCCGGCAGCGGCTTGGCTTCGGCGCCAAAGCTGTTGCGGCCATCATAAAACCGGTCGACGACATCCGGCGTCGGCACGGCGTAGCCTTTCAGGCGATTGCCCAGTTCGCCCTGCAGGGCCTGCAGCGTTTCGCCGCCCGGCAGCATGATGCCATCGACCGTGAGGCCGCGATCCTTCTGGAACCGCTGCATGGCCTGGTCCAGTTCGCCGCCGGGCCAGCCGGTCGGCGCACCCAGCGCGGCAAGGTCGTAATCGCCGGTATTGCCGAACAGCACCTGGGCCTTGATCACATCGTTACGGTCGTTGTCACCGAAGCGGCCGACCGAACCTGACAGACTGAAAGGATCCAGATCGGGAAGGCTGAAATCGGGCAGGCCAGTATCTTGATCGTCCGGCAGCGGCAGCAGCGACATGGCAGGTGTCCTATGCAGGTGGAAATATGGATTTCTCTAAAAATGTCTTGACTATATTCCTCTAATATGTACATGATATGTTCTTTCTTGTCAAGATCGAAAATTGGCCGCCGCAAAGTCCTGCCGGCGGGCTTTAAAGTGGAATAAGCGGCTTTTAGCGCGGGATAAGACGAAATAAGCCCGACTTAAGCGCGGATAAGCCGGAATTAGGGTGAAATAAGCGCGGTTAAGCGTCCGGCAGGCGCGAAGAGACTTATTTCGCCACCGTGAACTGGATGCCGAACCAGCGGTAGCGCCCCTGCTCCGCGCTCGGCACCGAGCAGGAAATCCGGTCACGCGGCGGCTTCATCGCTTCCGACGGCCGCATCTCGTAGCGCCGCTCGCCGATCTCCCTGGGCGGGATCGCCTTGCCCTCGCCGGTGTAGCAGACCATCTGCTTCAGCCGCTCGATGCCCGGCGCCACGGTGAAGCGCAGCACCGGCGGATTGGCGGTCTGGCCCAGCCGGATCAGCACATCTGCCGGCTCGACATCGCTGACCGGCAGCGGCAGGGCGTTCAGCGCCTGGCGCACGCGTTCGACCGAGCCGAAGCTCTCGTTCATCGGGAAGCGCGGCAGCCAGAACATGTCGTGTTTGCTATGCGCCACGCCGGAATGCTGGCCGAAGGCGACGCTGTAACCCAGCGATTTCACCAGTGCCAGGCTGCGCGTGTCCCATTCGCCGAAGGGATAGGCAAACAGCGCCGGCTGCTCGCCCAGTTCCTTCTCGAAGATGGTCCTGGACGTTTCCAGATCCTCGCGGGCCTTCTCTGGCGACAGCGCCGGCAGCGAAGGATGGCGATGGCTGTGCGCACCGATGGTGACGCCTTCCGCCTTCATCTGCCGGATCTGGTCCCAGGTCAGATAGCCGCGCAGCTTGCTGGTCACCGGCTCGGTGGCGACGAACAGGGTGAAGGGGATGCCGGCCTTCTTCAGGCGCGGCCAGCCCTCGGTGAAAGCAGAGATATAGGCGTCGTCGGCAGTGATCGCCACGGCACGGTCGGGCAGGCTTTCACCGGATTTCAGCTTCGCCACGATCTCGGGCAGGCCCATCACTTTATAGGGGCCTGATTTCAGCTCGGCGATATGGGCGTCGAACTGCTCGAGCCGGATATTGGTGCTCGGCACCGTGTTCTCGCCAAAACGGTGGTACATCAGGATGGTCGCATGATCAGCGGCGGCGGCCGGCAGGGTTACTGTCAGGGTCAGGGCAGCAATCAGAAGGGAGCGGAACATGCGAATTCTTTGCGGCTGGGCGCCCGGGCACCGGGACAGGGATTGCCTGCATCCTAGCCGCTCCCGATAATGCCGAACAGGAGGATGCCTTCACCATGGCCGCATCGGGCCCGCCTTCCGCCGCCGTCACCCCGGCCGCAAAGACCCGTGACCTGCGGCTGGATTTCTTCCGCGGGCTGGCCCTGCTGTTCATTTTCCTCAACCACATCCCCAACAATGCCGTCAGCTGGATCTCCAACCGCAATTACGGCTTCTCCGATGCGACTGAGGCCTTCGTTTTCATCTCCGGCTATTCGGTCTTCCTCGCCTATGGCGCCGCCATGCAGAAGCAGGGCTTCGTGATCGGGCTGGCACGCATCTGGCGCCGGGTGTGGCAGATTTATACCGCCCATGTCTTCCTGTTCATTATCTTCATCGCCCAGATCGCCTGGCTGGCGACGCGCTACAATCTCGATCTCGCCGAGGAGATGAATATCGCGCCGCTGTTCGAGGCGCCGCATATCCTGATGCTGCAGGCGCTGCTGCTGAAATTCCGTCCGGTCAATATGGATGTGCTGCCGATGTATATCGCCCTGATGGCGGCCTTCCCGCCGGTCATGTGGCTGCTGCAGCGGCGGCCGCATAGCGTGCTGGCGGCCTCTTTCCTGCTCTGGCTCGCCGTGCAGTTCAAGCACTGGAACCTGCCCGCTTATCCGGATGGCAACTGGTTCTTCAATCCTCTGGCCTGGCAGTTTCTGTTCGTGCTGGGCGCCTGGTGCGCGATGCATCGCCAGAGCGCGCCATGGCGGCGGCTTCCTGTGGCACCGGTCACCATCCTGGCGGCGCTGTACCTGATCTTCGCCCTGCTGATCGTGCTCAGCTGGCTGCATATGTCCTGGGCCGGCTATGTGCCCGATGCGCTGGCACGCCTGCTCTATCCGATCGACAAGACCGAGATGGATATCTGGCGGCTGCTGCACTTCCTGGCCCAGGCCTGGCTGGTGGTGCTGCTGGTCAAGCCCGATGCCGCCTTCCTTGGCTGGCGCTCCAGCCAGCTGTTGATCCTGTGCGGGCGGCATTCACTGCATGTTTTCTGCGCCGGCATCTTCCTGTCTTTCGCCGGTCATTTCATACTCAGCGAGATCGCCGCCGGCCTGGTGGCGCAGATGGTGGTCAGCCTGACCGGTATCGGCCTGATGGTCGCACTGGCGGCGCTGATGACCTGGTACAAGACGGTCGAAAGTGGTCGCACGGCCAGCGGTCAGGTGGGCGCATGAGCAGCCGGTGGTTTCTTCATAAGCAGTGGTTCCTTCGCGGCATGGCCGGGTTGCTGCTGGCGGCAGCCGCCGCCCTGCCGCCTGCCGTGGCGGCTGACGATCCGCGCTGCGCCTTGCCAGACCTGATGACATACAACGAGCAGCCGATGCCACGGGTGGCACGGCGCCTGAAAAGTGGTGAACCGCTGCGCATTGTCATCCTGGGCAGTTCCTCATCGTTGCAGACCACCAAGGGACTGCCGCGCTCGTATGTCGTCGGCCTGCCCGATGCGCTCGGCCAGCGACTGAAGGACGCCACCCTGCGGATCGACAACCTGTCGGAGCGTACCTTCACGGCGGCACAGATGGCCGACGCGATCGCGCAGAAAATACCGGCACTGCAGCCCGATCTGGTGATCTGGCAGACCGGCAATGTCGACGCGGCACAGAAGGTCGATATCAACAGCTTCGCCGAAGCCTTGAACAGTGGACTGCAGCGCCTGCGCAGTGCCGGCAGCGATGTCCTGCTGGTGGCGCCGCAATTCCGCATGCGGCTGTCAGCCATGGTGGATGTCGAACCATATAATGCGGCAATGGTGCAGATCGCCGTTGCCGAGGATGCGGCCCTGTTCCCACGCTTCGAGATCATGCGTCACTGGGCAGAGGCTGAAGTTTTTGATTCCCGCAGCACTGATCTGGCCCGGCAGATGCGTGAGGCAGAGGCGCAGAATCGTTGCCTGGCCGAGCATCTGGCGGCCATGATCGTCGCCGCCGCCAAACTGGCAACACCGTGATGCGGCATGTTGCGGTAATTGCAGCATTTTCTTTGCTGGCCGCGCTACCGGCTGCCGGCGCAGACCTGCCGCTGCAGACCCGGTGCAAGACCCCGTCCAAATTGCTCGATCTCGGTCATCCGTTGCCGCGCGTGGCGGCGCGACTGGCGCGCGGGGAAACCGTTACTGTGGTTGCCATCGGCTCGTCATCCACCGGTGGCGCCGGCGCCAGCACGGAAAACCATAGCTACCCGTCCCAGCTGCGCACCCTCTGGCCGCAGCTGGTGGGCGGCAGCGTCGTTATTCATAACCACGGCATCAACGGACAGGACATCATCGAGATGAACGCGCGGCTGCGCGCCGATGCCATCGATATCAGGCCCGATCTGGTTCTGTGGCAGCTTGGCACCAATGCCGTATTGCGCTCGCAGGGCGTCGAGGTCTATCGCGCCCATATTCGCCAGGGCGTTGCGGCCCTGAAGGCTGTTGGTATCGACGTCGTGCTGATCGACCTGCAATACGCACCGAAAGTGCTGCAGGATCCTGACTATCCCGCCATGCAGAACATCCTCGCCGAGGTGGCGGCCGAACAGGGGACCGGCCTGTATCGCCGCTTTGCCGCCATGCGGCACTGGCTGCGCAGCGGCAATCTGCAGCCTGGCGATCTCGTCTCGCCCGACGGCCTCCACATGAACGATCTCGGCTATGCCTGCTGGGCGCATTCGCTGGCTCTGGCCCTGCATCGCGCCGTCACCGGGCCGGAACAGAAAAGCGCTGTTTCCGGGAAAAACTGACAGGTTTTCGCCGCTCTGGCACGGTTGCCGAGGGGAGACTTCCGTATCGCTTTAGGCTATAAGCCCGCCCCATGAGCAAGATGCCCCTTTCCAGCCGGGTCGCCCCGGTTTTCTGCGCCATCGACACTGTAGAATTGGCCTTCGCTGCCCGCTGCGCCCGTGCCGCCGCCGCCGCCGGATTCGGCGTCAAACTGGGCAAGGAATTCTTCACCGCCCACGGCCCGACGGAAGTGCGCTCGATCCTGCCGGTCGGCACGCCGCTGTTTCTCGATCTCAAATTCCACGACATCCCCAACACCGTGGCCGGCGCCGTGCGCTCCGCCGCCGCCGCCATGGGGCCGATGATGCTGACCGTGCATGCCTCCGGTGGCCCGGCGATGATCCGCCAGGCGGTGGATGCCGCGAAGCAGGCCCGCCAGCGCCCCTGGATTGTCGCCGTCACCGCACTGACCTCGCTGGATGCTGCCGACCTCGCTGCCATCGGTATCACCGAGGATGTCAGCAGCTATGTGGTACGGCTGGCCAAGATGGCGCAGGCCAATGGCGCCGATGGCGTGGTCTGCGCCGCCACCGAGATTGCCATGCTGCGGCAGGCCTGCGGCCCGGATTTCAAACTGGTGGTGCCGGGCATCCGCCCCAAGGGTTCGGCGGCCGGCGACCAGAAGCGCGTGATGACGCCGGGCGAGGCGCTGAAGCTGGGTGCCGATCATCTGGTGATCGGCCGGCCGATCACCGAAGCCGAGAATCCGGAGGCCAGCGCGCAGGCGATTGCGCTGGAGCTGGCCGAAAGCCTGTCGGGAGCAGCGTGAGATGGCGCTGTTCACCAAGATCTGCGGCCTGACCGACCCGGCTGCCGTGGCCGCCGCCGTCGAGCATGGCGCCGACATGGCTGGCTTTGTGTTCTTCCCGGCCTCGCCGCGCAATCTTTCCGCCGAACAGGCGGAAGCCCTGCTGACCGAAGTGCCGAGCGGCATCGACCGCGTCGGGCTGTTCGTCGATCCGGAAACCGATTTCCTCGACGCGATCCTCGCCAAGGCGCGGCTTGACCTGCTGCAGCTGCATGGCGACGAAACGCCGGAACGCTGCCGCGCCATCAGCATCTATTTCGGCCTGCCGATCATCAAGGCGATCAAGGTGTCGACCAAGGCCGACCTGAAGGCGGCCAAAGACTACGAAGATATCGTCGACTGGCTGATGTTCGATGCCAGCCCGCCCAAGGATGCCACGCTGCCCGGCGGCAACGGCAAGGCGTTTGACTGGAGCATCATGCAGGGCGCCGATTTCAAGCGGCCATGGCTGCTGGCCGGCGGCCTGACCCCGGACAATCTGGCTGAAGCCGTGCAGAAATCCGGCGCCCGCGCGGTGGATGTATCGTCCGGCGTGGAAAGCGCGCCCGGAAAGAAGGATCCGGCGAAGATTCGCGCTTTTCTTGACGCCGCGCGCCGCCTGTGATGAATGCATTCTGAGGACAGATCGATGAACGCGCTCAATTCCTATCGCTCCGGCCCCGATGAGAAGGGCCATTTCGGCAAATTCGGCGGACGGTTTGTCGCCGAGACGCTGATGCCGCTGATCCTCGACCTGGAAAAGCATTACACGGCTGCCAAATCCGATCCGGCCTTCAAGGCGGAGATGGATTACTTCCTCAACGACTATGTCGGCCGGCCGAGCCCGCTGTATTTCGCCGAGCGGATGACCGAGCATCTCGGCGGCGCGAAGATCTACTTCAAGCGCGACGAGCTGAACCATACTGGCGCCCACAAGATCAACAATTGCATCGGCCAGATCCTGCTGGCCAAGCGCATGGGCAAGACCCGCATCATCGCCGAGACCGGCGCCGGCCAGCACGGCGTGGCCACCGCCACCGTTGCGGCCCGTTTCGGCCTGCCCTGCGTGATCTATATGGGCGAAGTGGATATCGAGCGACAGCAGCCCAATGTGTTCCGCATGAAGCTGCTGGGCGCCGAAGTACGGGCGGTGAAATCCGGCTCACGCACCCTGAAGGATGCGATGAACGAGGCGTTGCGCGACTGGGTCACCAACGTGCATGACACTTTCTACATCATCGGCACCGCGGCAGGCCCGCATCCCTATCCGATGCTGGTGCGCGACTTCCAGTCGATCATCGGTATCGAGGCCAAGGAGCAGATCATCCGCAAGGAAGGCCGCCTGCCTGACTCGCTGGTGGCCTGCATCGGCGGCGGGTCGAATGCGATCGGCCTGTTCCACCCCTTCCTCGACGATCCCGATGTGAAAATTCACGCGGTCGAAGCAGCCGGCGAAGGCCTGGAGACCGAGAAGCACGCCGCCTCGCTGGCCAAGGGCGTGCCCGGCGTGCTGCACGGCAACCGCACCTATCTGCTGCAGGATGAAGACGGCCAGATCACCGAGGCCCATTCGATTTCCGCCGGCCTGGATTATCCCGGCATCGGCCCGGAACATGCGTGGTTGCATGATGTTGGCCGCGTCAACTACGTCTCGGCCACTGACCGCGAAGCACTGGACGCCTTCCAGCTCTGCTCGCGCCTGGAGGGCATCATTCCGGCGCTGGAGCCCAGCCATGCGCTGGCCTATGTGATCAAGCTGGCACCGACCCTGCCGAAGGATCACCTGATGATCATGAATCTTTGCGGGCGTGGCGATAAGGACGTGTTCAATGTCGCCCGTGCCCTGGGGGTGGAACTGTGAGCCGCATCGAGAAACGCTTTGCCGCCCTGAAGACCGCTGGCCGCGCCGGCCTGGTCACCTTCGTCACCGCCGGCGATCCCGATCATGAGACCTGCGCCCGCCTGATCGCCGGCCTGCCGGCCGCCGGCGCCGACGTGATCGAGCTGGGCATGCCGTTCAGCGACCCGATGGCTGATGGCCCCTCGATCGAGGCAGCCGGCCTGCGCGCGCTGGCCAATGGCGCCAGCATGAAGATGACGCTGAAACTGGTGCGCGACTTCCGCAAGCAGGATGACAACACGCCGATCGTGCTGATGGGCTATTTCAATCCGATCTCCGCCTATGGCGTCGACAAATTCCTGGTCGATGCCAAGGCCGCCGGTGTCGACGGCCTGATCGTGGTTGACCTGCCGCCGGAAGAAGACGATGAACTGTGCATTCCCGCCGTGAAGGCCGGCATCCATTTCATCCGCCTGGCCACACCGACCACCGATGCCCAGCGCCTGCCCGCCGTGCTCAAGAATACCTCCGGTTTCCTCTACTATGTTTCCATTGCCGGCATCACCGGTGCTGCAGCCGCCGATCCCGCCGCCGTGGGCAAGGCCGTGGCGCAGATCAAACAGCACACCAGGATTCCGGTGGCGGTTGGCTTTGGCATCCGTGACGGCAAGCGTGCCGCCGAGATCGCCAGGGTGGCCGATGCCGCCGTGGTCGGCACTGCCCTTGTGGAACGCGTGGCCGAGGCCCAGATGAAGAAGATCGATCCGGCGGCCCATGTGCTGGAGCTGGTGCGCGAGCTGAGCACCGCCGTCCGTGGCGTTGCCAAGGCCGCGGCCTGAGACAAAGGAGTTCGCGATGAACTGGTTGACCCGTACCGTCCTGCCGAAGATCCGCGAGTTCACCACCAAGAAGGACACGCCGGACAATCTTTGGAAGAAATGCCCCAGCTGCGGGCAGATGATCTACTCCAAGGAACTGGAAGAGAACCAGCATGTCTGCCCGAAATGCGACCACCATATGCGCATCGGGCCGAAGGATCGCTTTGCTGCGCTGTTCGACAAAGGCGAATACCAGACCATCGAACTGCCCGATGTGCTGCAGGATCCGCTGCATTTCCGCGATTCCAAGAAATACCCTGACCGCCTGAAGGATGCCCGCGCCAAAACCGGCCAGAAGGATGCCTTCGCCGTCGCTCATGGCACGCTGCAGAGCCAGGATGTCGTCATTGCCGTGCAGAATTTCGCCTTCATGGGCGGCTCGATGGGCATGGCGACCGGCGAAGCCCTGATTGCCGCCGCCACGCTGGCGGTGAACCAGCGCGCAGCGCTGATCCTGTTTGCCGCCGCCGGCGGTGCCCGCATGCAGGAAGGCATCCTCAGCCTGATGCAGATGCCGCGTACGGTGATCGCCGTGCAGCGCCTGCGCGAAGCGCATCTGCCCTTCATCGTGGTGCTGACCGATCCGACCACCGGCGGCGTGACGGCATCCTACGCCATGCTGGGCGACATCCAGATCGCTGAGCCCGGCGCGCTGATCGGCTTCGCCGGCCCGCGCGTGATCGAGCAGACCATCCGCGAAACCCTGCCGCAGGGCTTCCAGCGTTCAGAATACCTGCTGGAACATGGCATGCTCGACATGGTTACCCATCGCCACGCGCTGCGCGAAACCCTGGGCCGCATCGTTGGCCTGCTGCTCGATCCGGCACCGAAGGCCGATGTCGTGGCGCTGCCACGGCCGGGCCTGGAGATTCCGCCGACCGGGGAGATTCCGCATGGCGCTCCCCGCCCCCGCCCGCGCTGAACTTGACGCCGTGCTGCAGCGCCTGACGGCGCTGCATCCCAAGGCGATCGATCTGTCGCTGGATCGCATCCGCGCCCTGCTGGCGCGGCTGGGCGATCCGCATCTGCATCTGCCACCGGTGTTCCATGTCGCCGGCAGCAAGGGCAAGGGCTCGACCACGGCCTTCCTGCGCGCCATGGCCGAAGCCGCCGGCTATCGCGTGCATGCCTATACTTCGCCGCATCTGGTGCGCTTCAACGAGCGCATCCGCCTGGCCGGCAACCTGATCGACGATGCAAAGCTGATTGCACTGCTGGAGCGCTGCGAACAGGTGAATGCCGGCACGCCGATCACCTTTTTCGAGATCACCACGGCGGCCGCCTATCTGGCCTTCGCCGAGGTGCCGGCCGATCTGGTGCTGCTGGAAACCGGCCTGGGCGGCATTGCCGACACCACCAACGTAATCCCGCAGCCGGCACTGACCGCGCTCACCCCCATCGGCATCGACCATGTCGCCTTCCTCGGCGATACCATTGCGAAAATCGCTGCCAACAAGGCCGGCATCCTGAAAGATGGCGTGCCCTGCGTGGTGGGGCCGCAGCCGGCGGAAGCCATCACTGTCATCGAGGCGCGCGCCGCCGAGACAAAGTCGCCGCTGTTCCGCCAGGGCCGCGACTGGACGGTGCGCGAGACGGCCGATGGCCTGATCTGGCGCGACCGCATGGTGGAACTGTCCCTGCCCCGCCCGGCTTTGCTCGGTGCCCATCAGGTGGTCAATGCCGGCGTGGCGATTGCCTGTGCCCGCTATCTGCCGGGTTTCGAGATCGGCCCCGACGCCATCGCCACCGGCCTGCGCCAGGTGGATTGGCCGGCGCGCATGCAGCGGCTGACCAAGGGCCCATTGCCCGACCTGCTGCCGCCCGGCACCGAGCTGTGGCTCGATGGTGCCCATAACGCCATGGCGGGCGAGGCGCTGGCCGCGGCACTGAAACTGCTGCCGCCGCGGCCGACCTGGCTGCTGGCCGGCATGCTGAACACCAAGGATGCGGCGGGCTTCCTGAAGCCTCTGGCAGCCGGACTGCAGGCTGCACGCTGCATCGCCATCCCGGGCGAGGCAAACAGCCTTTCGGCCGAGGAACTGGTCTCTGCGGCCCGCGCTGTCGGACTGACGGCAGAACCCGCCGGCAGCCCCGAAGCGGCCATGCGGCAGATCGCGGAAACGATACGGGCCGATGCTGCGTCAGCACCGGCCCCCACTCATGCGCGTGTCATCATCGCCGGCTCGCTGTATCTCGCGGGCCGAATTCTCTCAGAGAATGCTTAGATCGCCGAGTTGATCCACTCGACGATGCGGCTCTTCGGCATCGAGCCGACCTTGGTGGAGACCGGCTTGCCGTCCTTGAACAGGATCAGCGTCGGGATGCCGCGCACGCCGAACTTGGACGGCGTCATCGGGTTCTCGTCGATATTGACCTTGGCGATGGTCAGCTTGCCGGCCATCTCGCTGGCGATCTCGTCCAGCGCCGGGGCGATCTGCTTGCACGGGCCGCACCACTCCGCCCAGAAGTCGACGAGCACAGCGTCGGAAGACTTCAGGACATCGCTCTCGAAGGAAGCGTCGGTGACTTTGGTGGGCGCAGACATGCGGGAATCCTCGGTTGAAAGGGATGCGCGGGGCCCGGGAGGAAAACCCCGAATCCAGCTAAGGTCATTAAGGTAAGTAGCCGCCCGGCAGGGGTCAAGCGGGGGTTATTTTTCCACAACCCCATGATTTTCCTGAAAAAGCAGGGAATCTTCAGTGAAATCAAAGGTAGACAGGGTCCGCCGGGCCTTGTTACAACTTGAAACAGGACAGCGGGTGGGGACCCGCGAGTTGATTAACAGAGGCTTTACAGGGGGATCGATGGCCGGGGGTCAAGCCACGACGCTGCTGAATGCCAGGCAGTTCAAGACTCGGGCATTCAGGCACATCTGCTTCATTTCTGCGCTTGCGCTGATTCTGGGCAGCATCGCCGCCGTTCCGGCCGCGACGGCACAGCCGCGCGCCAGCCAGAAGGCCGCGGCGACGCCCAAGCCCGGCACCAAGCCGGCGGCCGCCACCCCGCGCAAGCAGAAATCCGCCGAAGGCGCCCGCCGCGCCGCCGAAGCCGAGAATACCCATGGTTTCATGATCGATGGCCGCAAGGTGCGCGTCGATGTGGTGAAGGCCGAGACCGACCTGCTGGGCCCCGATGGCCGCGCGCCGGCGGTGCTGGTCCTGCATGGCGCCCATGGCCTGGGCGACGGCTCGCTGTTCTATCCGCAGGCCAAGGCCCTGGCCGAGAAGGGCATCACCGCTTTCGTGGTGCATTACTTCGACGGCGTACCCCAGGTGCGCAAGGCTGCCGCCAATCTGCATGACGAGCGTGAGCGCGTGCTCAGCGAGGCGATCTCCTATGTTTCCAAGCAGGCCTATGTCGATCCGGAGCGGATTGGCATTTTCGGCCTGTCGCTCGGCGGCTTCCATGCGCTGAGCCTGGGCAGCCGCGATGACCGCGTGCAGGCCGTGGTGAATGTGGTGGGCGCGATGCCGTCGGAAGTGCAGCGCAAGGGCGTGCATCGCATGCCGCCGACGCTGGTGCTGCATGGCGACCGCGATGCCACCGTGCCGGTGCGCCGCGCCTATGAACTGGCCAACCTGCTGGATGGGCTGGGCGCCGAGCACGAAGTGAAGATTTACAAGGGCCAGGGCCATACCTTCCGTGGCGATGCCAAGGAAGACAGCATCAGCCGCACGGTCGAGTTCTTCGAGCGCCATCTGGGCGGCGATCGCGGCCTGCTGGACAAGGAACTGGAAATCGATATCGCGCTGGCACCAACGGTGCCCGAGACCGAGAGCCTGCCGATCCGCCAGCTCACCATTGCCGACGAGGCAATGTGGAGCCAGGCCGATCAGGGCAGCCTGCCACCGACCAACTGACGGTTTTAAAGCCGACCCATTAAAAAGGCCGCCGGATCGCTCCGGCGGCCTTTTTGCTGTCTTGACTGGTCGCAGCGATCAGGCTGCCCGGCTTATGCGGCGTTGGCAGCGTCGCGCTCGGCTTTCGCGGCGGCTTCGGCTTCCGGATCCAGCGCTGCTTCCAGTTCCATCTCCAGGCTCGGCTGTTCGCCACCTTCGGTGACCGGCGCCTGGCCCGGCTGGGCCTGCGGCTGCTGGCCGTTCTGCTGTTGCGGCGCCTGGCCGCCCTGCTGCTGGTTGGCGGCGCGCTGCATCGGCGTCACGCCCTGGGCCAGCATGATCCGGTAATAGTGCTCGGCATGCTGCAGGTAATTCTCGGCGGCCACACGATCGCCCGACGCATTGGCGTCACGGGCCAGCTGGCAATAGCGCTCAAAAATGTTGGTGGCTGTGCCGCGGACTTTAACTTCGGGGCCGTTGGAGTCGAAATTGCGGTGGGAATTGTTCATCCCGCCGTTATTTCCTCCGCCGCCGCCACCCCCGCCGCTGCCACCACCACCATGGGGCCTCCGGCCCTGAGGACGGCCACCACGTTGACGATTCTTATTGTTCACAGGTTCATCTCGCTTGTTTTCAGCAAATAGCGCAATCAGGCACCATGCGCACACGCATCCCGGCGCTCATGCGCCCGACGCGGTCGGCCTCTCGATGATCATTCAGTCGAAGAGGCGATGACGCTGCCTGCTTATTCGCCCCCGGTTAACACCCCGGATAAGACCTTGGGCTGGTTCCTTGGGAGCGCGTCATCCCGGAGTCCAAGATAAGGGGGTGCCGCCCCCCTGCCAACCCCTTTTTCACGGAATCTGTACGGATTTCCGGCCGGTTACCACACGGCCGATACCGCCCAGATCAGGCAAAACCGCAACCGAAGCAAAGCCGGCGGTCGCCATCAGCTGCCCCACTGCGACATCTTGCCCCATGCCCACTTCCAGGGCCGCGAAGGCGTTCTGCGCTGCCAGCCGCGCCAAATCCGGGATCAGTTTGCGATAGGCCTGCAGTCCATCGGGGCCGCCATCGAGCGCCAGCAGGGGGTCGTATTGCGTCACTTCCGGCTCCAGCTGCGGCACCACGCCAGTTTCGATATAGGGCGGATTGGAGATCAGGATATCGAAGCTGCCGTCGCTGTCCTGGCCCCAGTCGCCGCGGCGAAACGTGGCGCGTGCCGAGAGGCCAAGACGGGCCGCATTGTCCTGCGCGATGGCCAGTGCCGGCGGCGAGATATCGATGCCAAGCCCGGTGGCATTGGGCAGTTCATGCAGCAGGCTGAGCAGCAGGCAGCCCGAACCCGTGCCGAAATCGACCAGCCGCAAGGCAGCCTTGCGGTCCGGAATCGCAGCCAGCACGCCCGCCACCAGGGTTTCGGAATCCGGGCGCGGATCGAGCACGTCACGGCCGGTGCGGAATTCCAGGCTCCAGAATTCGCGCACGCCGAGGATCTTCGAGACCGGTTCGCGCGCCAGCCGGCGTTTGAGCAGCATCTCGAACGCGGCCCCCACATTGGGCGTGACCGGTGCCTCGGGTGCAATGCGGATGCGGTCGGCCGTCAGGCCGCTGACATGGGCCAGCAGCAGGATCGCATCCAGCCGCGGCGTCTCGGCCACATCGGCCTGCTTCATGCGCGCGGTGGCGACAGCCAGCAGGGCGCCGATTGTCGATCCTTCAGGCATTGTTGAGTTCGGCCAGGCGGCTGGCCTGATCCTCGGCGATCAATGCCTCGATCACGTCATCGAGTGCTTCACCCGTCATCACCTGCTCGATCTTATAGATCGTCAGGTTGATGCGATGGTCGGTGACGCGGCCCTGCGGGAAATTGTAGGTGCGGATGCGCTCGGAACGGTCGCCCGAACCCACCTGCCCCTTGCGGTCGGCGGCCCGTGTCGAGGCCAGCCGTTCCCGCTCGGCCTCATACATCTTGGCGCGCAGCAGCTTCATCGCCTTGGCCTTGTTCTTGTGCTGCGACCGCTCGGTCTGCTGCGCCACCACGATGCCGGTGGGGATATGCGTGATGCGCACGGCGGAATCCGTGGTGTTCACATGCTGACCGCCAGCGCCCGAGGAGCGATAGACGTCGATGCGCAGATCATTCTCGTTGATATCGATATCGACATCCTCGGCCTCGGGCAGCACGGCAACTGTCGCGGCCGAGGTATGAATACGACCCTGCGTTTCGGTATCGGGCACGCGCTGCACCCGATGCACGCCGGATTCGAATTTCAGCCGGGCAAAGACGCTGCGGCCGGTGATGGTGGCAATCGCCTCGCGAAAACCGCCGAGTTCGGTATCGGCAATGCTTTCCACTTCGAACCGCCAGCCATGCTTGGCGGCATAGCCGCGATACATCTCGAACAGGTCGCGGGCAAACAGCGCCGCCTCGTCGCCGCCGGTGCCGGCGCGCACTTCCAGGATGGCGTTCTTTTCGTCGGCCTCGTCCTTGGGCAGCAGCATGACCAGCACGCGGCGCTCAAGATCGGGCAGCGCGGCCTGGGCCTGCTTCCATTCCGCCTCGGCCAATGTGCGCATCTCGGGGTCAGAGGCCGGATCGTCGCGCATGACCAGCAGGTCGGCGACGTCCTGGCGCAGCCGGCGCCATTCGTTGATGACCTGCACCAGCGGCTCGATCTCGGCATATTCCTTCGACAGCTTCACGAAGGTATCGGCAGCAAGACCGCCGCCGGCCATCTGGGCTTGCAGCATCTCGTAGCGCTCGATCACCTTGTCGAGCTTGGCCTCGGGCAGGCCGGCGACATCCATCGGTTCAGGCCTTCAGTCTGGCCAGAAGGTCGCCGCGCGCCACTTCGATCTCGCTGCCGCTCTTGAAATCCTTCAGCTTGACCATGCCCTTGGCCAGTTCGTCATCGCCGATCACCACGGCAGCCGCGCAGCCGAGCTTGTCGGCCCGCTTGAAGCGCTTGCCGGCATTGCCGCCATAGCCCAGCTCGACGGCGATATCGGCGCGGCGCAACTCGCCAGCCAGAGTCACCGCAGCGGCTTCTGCAGCAGCGCCGATCGGGATAATGGCAACGATGCGCGGCACCACCGGCTGCGGATCGCTCAGCATCACCAGTCGCTCGATGCCGCCGGCCCAGCCGATACCCGGCGTCGGCTTGCCGCCCAGCTGTTCGATCAGGCCGTCATAGCGCCCGCCAGCGAGAACCGTACCCTGGGCCCCCAGCATGGTAGTGGTGAATTCGAAGGCGGTGTGGGTGTAGTAATCCAGGCCGCGCACCAGACGCGGACTGACCGTGAACGGCACGCCACTGGCACCAAGGCCGTCCTGCAGGGCCTTGAAAAAATCGCTCGCCGCCGGCGTCAGATAGTCATGAATCAGCGGTGCATCGGCGACCAGCTTGCGATCGCCCTCGTCCTTGGAATCGAGAATGCGCAGCGGATTCTTCTCCAGCCGCTTGCGGCTGTCTTCCGACAGTTTCTCGACATGACCGGAGAAATACTTCACCAGCGCATCGCGGTAGCCGACACGACTTTCCGGATCGCCCAGTGTGTTCAGTTCCAGCACGCATTTGTCGAGGATGCCGAGCCGGCGCAGGATTTCCGCCGCCACCGAGATCACTTCCACATCGGCCTGCGGTTCCGCGGCGCCGATCACCTCCACGTCGATCTGGTGGAACTGGCGCTGACGGCCCTTCTGCGGCCGTTCGAAGCGGAACATCGGGCCCCAGCCGAAAGCCTTGAACGGCACATGCTGCTGCAGGCCATTGGAGATGAAGGCGCGGCAGATGCCGGCAGTGTATTCCGGCCGCAAGGTCAGGCCTTCGCCGCCCTTGTCGGTGAAGGAATACATCTCCTTCGACACGACATCGGAAGTCTCGCCCATCGAGCGGGCGAAGACATCGGTGAATTCGAAAATCGGCGTCGCCATCTCGCGATAGCCGAATACCAGCGCGGCCTGCCGGGCGGTCTCCACCACATGGCGGAACCGGGCATAGTCGTCGGGCAGAATGTCATGTGTGCCGCGCACGGGCTGCAACTGGGCCACGGCGTGTCTCCGTCGTTGAAAGGTGGAAGCTAGGAAGCGGCGTCCGCCGCTTCAGAAGATGTTTTGGCGGCCTCGATCTCGCGGGCCTTGTTCTCGACCAGCTTGACCAGATGCGCAACGATATCCTCGTTCTGCAGCCGATGTGCCGGCTGGCCGGCGAGATAGACCTGGTGCGTATTCTTGCCGCCGCCGGTGAAACCGATATCGGTCTCGCGCGCCTCGCCCGGGCCATTCACCACGCAGCCGATCACGCTGAGCGTCATCGGCGTGGTGATATGCGCCAGACGCTGTTCCAGCACCTCGACGGTCTTGATCACATCGAAATTCTGGCGCGCGCAGGACGGGCAGGAAATCACGTTCACGCCGCGATGGCGCAGGTTCATCGACTTCAGCATGTCGAAGCCGACCTTGACCTCTTCCTCCGGCGCGGCCGACAGCGACACGCGCAATGTGTCGCCGATGCCCGACCACAGCAGCATGCCAAGCCCGATGGAGGATTTCACCGTGCCGATGCGCTGGCCGCCGGCCTCGGTGATGCCGATATGCAGCGGATAGTCGCAGGCCTCGGCGAGACCCTGATAGGCGGCAACGGCGAGGAAGACATCGGATGCCTTCACGCTGATCTTGAATTCACGGAAGTCGTGGTCTTCCAGAATACGCGCATGATCCAACGCGCTTTCCACCATGGCTTCCGGGCAGGGTTCGCCGTATTTCTCCAGCAGGTGCTTTTCCAGCGAACCGGCATTGACGCCGATGCGCATCGAACAGCCATGGTCTTTTGCAGCCTGCACCACGTCGCGCACGCGCGCGGCGTTGCCGATATTGCCCGGATTGATGCGCAGGCAGGCGGCGCCAGCCTCGGCGGCCTCGATGGCGCGTTTATAGTGGAAATGGATATCGGCGATGATCGGGACTTTGACCTGGCGCACGATATCCTTCAGCGCCCGCGTCGAATCCTCGTCAGGGCAGGAGACGCGTACGATATCGACGCCGACCTCTTCGCAACGACGAATCTGCTCCACCGTAGCTTTGACGTCGCTGGTCAGCGTGTTCGTCATGGTCTGCACGGTGATGGGGGCGTCGCCGCCCACCGGCACAGGTCCGACAAAAATCTTGCGCGACGTGCGGCGCTGGATATCGCGATAGGGTCGGATGCTCATGGTCTGGTTCCGTCCGGC
Organism: Ferrovibrio terrae; assembly: GCF_943371255.1. Lineage (GTDB taxonomy): Bacteria > Pseudomonadota > Alphaproteobacteria > Ferrovibrionales > Ferrovibrionaceae > Ferrovibrio > Ferrovibrio terrae_B. The sequence continues at coordinate 22,824 of NZ_CALRUC010000035.1, forward strand.
TCAGCTAAGACTCACACGGGTCTGACGGACGCGGCGTAACATGGCGTCTTTACCGGGATATGGCAAGGCAGGCAGGGTCACATGACCCTATCCCTGGCGCTCTCCGCCGGGGTTTTTCAGCCGTTCCGGATCGAGCTGGATGCCGCGCTTGACCTCGCCTTCCGCGCCCAGCGGCGCGATGGTCTGCCCATCGACCACGATCCGCACCCCGCCGGCATTGCCGGTCAGCAGGGTCAGCCCGGCACGATCGGGCACCTGATAGCGTTCGCCGGTATTCAGCAGGCGGGTGAAAATCTGCTCGTTATTCGGGCCGCGCACCTGAATCCAGGCCGGCGCAGTGGCCTCGACGCGGATACGGCCGGCTTCGGCGGCGCCATAGCTGGCTGGGGCGTTGTCCGGCGCGGGAGGCGGCGCAACCGGAACCGCGGCTGGCGGCGCCGCAGCAGTGGCCGACGGTGCTGGTGCTGCTGGCATGACAGGGGCCGGGGCCTGCGCCACCGGGGCTGTCGCTGGGGCCGGTACCGGAGGAGCCGGTGTGGCCGGGGCAGCAGGCGCCGGCGTCTGGACAACCTGCGGCGGCGGCGCCGGTATGCGGTTCTGCGGCGGAAGGACAATCGGCGCTGCCGGCGCAATCGGCTGCGGGCTTGGCACCAGATCGGCAAGCCGGCCCGGCACGGCCTGGATCAGATCCTGCCCGATGCGCAGGGCTTCCTGATGACGATACCACAGGGCGTAAACGATGCCCGCCAGCACCAGGGCGCCGACCACAAGCCAGAGGCGCGGTGTGCGCTCTTCCGGCCGCGGCATCGGGAAATTCAGCACCGTGCGGCGCACCGTGCCATCGGCCTCGGCCTGGTAGTTCTTCAACACCTGCTCGGGATCGAGGCCGAGAAATTCCGCATACTGGCGAAGAAAGCCGCTGACATAGACGGCGCCGGGCAATTCGCCAAAGCGGCCATTCTCGATGGCTTCGAGATAGGGACGGCGGATGCGCAGGCGCGCTGACACGTCGGCTAGCGCGAGGTCGCGCCGCTCACGTACCACTTTCAGGCTATGCCCGACTCCTTCGTAGCGCCCCTCTACGGTGGCGGCGTCGGCCATGGCCGGTTGCGTGCCGGACTGGGTATTCATTGTCCCGCCTGTTTTTGCGCTGCCGACATATTACGGCAATGCGCCGATCAGGCCAGCATTTTCAAACAATTACACCGTTTTCCCGGGCAAATTCCTCAAGAGGCCCGCGGACGCTGTGCTCGGGCGAGCTATACAACTTAGACATATATTCGGAAAGCTGTGGAACAGACAGGCTACGGAGCATTTCCTTCACCGGGCCGACCGCATTGGCCGGCATGGACAGGCGACGGAAGCCCAGGCCGAGCAGCGCCATAGCCTCCAGCGGCCGGCTGCCCATCTCGCCGCACATGGTGATCGGCGTATTGGCGGCATGGCACTGCTGCACCACCCAGTGCAGGAAACTGAGCATGGCCGGACTGAGCGGATCATAGCGGTCGGCCAGCCTGGTATTGCCGCGGTCGGCGGCAAACATGAACTGCATCAGGTCATTCGAGCCGACCGAGATGAAATCGACCAGCGGCAGCAGGGCCGGCAGCTGCCAGGCCAGCGCCGGTACCTCCAGCATGCTGCCGACCTGCACCTTGAGCGGCACCGGCTTGCGCAGGGACACCAGGCGCTGCACCTCGCGGTCGAGCAGGCGGCGGGCGCGGCGGAATTCATCCACCTCGGCGATCATCGGGAACATAACATGCAGGCTGCGACCGGCTGCCGCCTCCAGCAGCGCGCGCAGCTGCACCTTCAGCAATGCCGGACGGTCGAGCGTCAGACGGATGGCACGCCAGCCCATGGCCGGATTCTCTTCCGGATATTTCGCCAGATAGGGCAGCACCTTGTCGCCGCCGATATCGAGCGTGCGGAACACCACCTGGCGGTCGCCGGCATGTTCGATCACGCGGCGATAGATCGCGGTCTGCGCATCCGCCTTGGGCATGGTCGGACGCACCATGAACTGCAGCTCGGTGCGATACAGGCCGATGCCATCGGCATTGGTCTCGTCGAGATTGTTGAGATCGATCAGCAGGCCGGCATTGACCAGCATGCCGATCTTGGTGCCATCGGCGGTGATTGCCGGATCGTCGCGCTGCGAGGCGTATTTCGCCAGCCGCGCGCGGCGCAGCGCCACGCTCTGGTGGAAAGCCGACACCACATCCGGTGCGGGCCGCACGAAGACCTGGGCATGGTCGCTGTCGACGACCACGATATCGCCTGGCTCGACCTTGGCGATCACGCCCTCGACGCCGCCGAGCACTGGAATCGACAGCGCGCGCGCAACGATGGCGACGTGGCTGGCACTGGAACCTTCCTCCAGGATCACGCCCTGCAGCTTGCGACGGTCGTAATCCAGCAGCTCGGCCGGCCCCATGCTGCGGGCCAGCAGGATCGCGTTGTCCGGCAGGTTCTCGGCTGCCGAGTGATGCGGCTTGCCGGCCAGATGCAGCAGCAGGCGGTTGGCCAGATCGTCGAGATCGGCCAGGCGCTCGCGCAAATACGGATCGGTGATCGCCTGCATGCGATGGCGGGTATCGCCCTGCACGCGCAGCACGGCGGCTTCCGCCGTCAGGCCGGAATCGACAGCCTGGTGCAGCTTGGCCAGCCAGCCGGTGTCATGGGCGAACATCTTGTAGGTTTCGAGCACGTCGCGGCTCTCGCCGACCAGATCGCTGTCCGGCGTCTCCAGCATGCGGTTGACCTGGTCGCGCATCGAGGCCACGGCGGCATCGAGCCGGGTTTTCTCATACGGAATGTCGTCGGCAATCGTCTTCTCGACATGGATGCGCGGCTCATGCAGCACGGCGACGCCGATGGCGAGACCTTCCGACAGCATGCGGCCATCGGCACGGAACGGGCCGAATGGCGCGCGATTGGTGCTGGCCAGGTCTTCGCCACCCGAGAGCTGGCCCGAGGCCACCATCTCGGCCAGCACCATGGCGATGGTCTCAAGCGCCTCGACCTCTTCCTCGACATACTGCCGGCGGGTCTGGTTCTGCACCACCAGCACGCCGATCACGCGGTTGTCGCGCAGGATCGGCACGCCGAGCAGCGAGTGATAGACCTCTTCGCCGGTTTCCGGCTTGTAGGCGAATTGCGGATGGCTTTGCGCGTCGGCCAGCGCCAGCGGCCGCGCATGGGCGGCGATATCGCCGACCAGACCCTCGCCCACCTTCAGGCGGGTCTTATGCACCGCTTCGGGGTTCAGACCCTCGGTGGCGTAGAGTTCGAGTTCATCGTTGCGCAGCAGATAGGCGGAGCAGACTTCGGCCACCATGTTGGCGGCGATGTTGCGCACCACGCGGGCAAGGCGTTCATCGACGGTGCCGGCCTCGGCCATCACCTCGCGGAGACGGCGCAATAAGCCGCGCGGCCCTGGGGCTGCTGCCCGGCCCGGCGTCACAGCCGTTCTCCGTTACCAGTTACCGGAGAGGCTGGTGTGGTTTGCCCTCCCCGCATCGGCCCTCCGTCTTCATTCGGCGTCGAGCCCGAAAGCGGTGTGCAGGGCGCGCACCGCCAGTTCGGTGTAATCGGCACTGATCAGCACGCTGACCTTGATCTCGGATGTGGTGATCGCCTGAATGTTGATGTTCTTGTCGGCCAGCGCCTTGAACATGATATGCGCCACACCGGCATGGCTGCGCATGCCGACGCCGACCACGGATACCTTGATCACGTTCTTGTCCGGCACCAGCTTGGCCCAGCCGAGGTTCTTTTCCTGCTTCTCCAGGATCTGCACGGCGCGATCGAGATCGCTGCGGCCCATGGTGAAGGTCATGTCGGTCTTCTTGCCGTCCTCGGAGATGTTCTGGACGATCATGTCGACATTGATGCCGGCATCCGACAGCGGGCCGAAAATACCGGCGGCAATACCGGGACGGTCGGCAACGCCGATCAGGGTGACCTTGGCTTCATCGGCGGAATAGGTGACGCCGGAGACAATCTGCTTTTCCACGATCTCTTCCTCATCCACTACGAGCGTGCCGGCCACATCGGCAAAACTCGACAGAACCTGGGTGCGGACCCGGTGGTTCATCGCCATTTCCACCGAACGGGTCTGCAGCACCTTCGCACCGAGGGAGGCCAGTTCCAGCATCTCCTCGTAGGTGATCTTATCCAGCTTGCGGGCTTTTTTCACGATGCGCGGATCGGCAGTGTATACGCCGTCCACATCGGTATAGATATCGCAGCGATCAGCCTTCAGCGCGGCGGCCAGCGCCACTGCCGAGGTATCCGAACCGCCACGGCCCAGGGTGGCGATGCGCTCGCCCGGGCCAACGCCCTGGAAGCCCGCCACCACCGGCACCACGCCGGCAGCCATATCCTTCAGCATCGCGGTGCCGTCGATGTCCTCGATGCGGGCCCGGCCATGCATGTCGTTGGTGCGGATCGGCACCTGCCAGCCCTGCCAGGAGCGGGCCTTCACGCCAGCCGCCTGCAGGGCGATCGAGACCAGACCGGTGGTGACCTGCTCGCCGGCGGCCACGACGGTGTCGTATTCCCGCTGGTCGTGCACCGGGTCGATCTGCTTGCACAGGTCGACCAGACGGTTGGTCTCGCCCGACATGGCCGACACCACCACGGCAACCTGGTTGCCGGCGTCGACCTCGCGCTTCACCTTGGCAGCCACATTCTTGATCCGGTCAACCGAACCGACCGATGTGCCGCCGAATTTCATCACCAAGCGCGCCATGTCGCTCGATCCTATTTCACTGTTCGTTGTCGATAGTTACCAGCGTGAACCTTGCCGGTTAAAAGGCGGGTACTTAATACTCTCGGGACCGCCCCGGGGCAAGCCGACCGGAGTGGAAAAATCCCCTGTTTCCTTAGCCCTTTGTCGGGGCCCAGCGAGTCGCCGCATGACCCAGTCTGCCGCCAGTATCGACCCCGCCGAAATCGCCCGTTTTTCCGCCATGGCGGCGGAATGGTGGGATCCGCAGGGCAAGTTCCGGCCGCTGCATAAATTCAACCCGGTCCGGCTGGGGTTTATTCGCGACTGCATCGCAACACATTTCCGTCGCGACCCCCTGGGGAATCGCCCGCTGGAGGGACTTCGACTGCTGGATATCGGCTGCGGCGGCGGGCTGGTCTCCGAACCCATGGCCCGGCTGGGTGCCCAGGTGGTCGGCGCCGATGCGGCCGAACGCAATATCGGGGTTGCCAGCCTGCATGCCGCCGAGGCCGATGTGGTCGTGGACTACCGCTGCACCAGCGCCGAGGCCCTGGCGGCCGCGGGTGAGCAGTTCGACGTGGTGCTGGCGCTGGAGGTGGTGGAGCATGTCGCCGACCTGGAGGGCTTTCTGCAGGCCTGCGGCCAGATGGTGAAGCCCGGCGGGCTTCTCATTGCCGCCACGCTGAACCGCACGCCGAAATCCTATGCACTTGGCATCGTGGCGGCGGAATACATCCTCGGCTGGGTGCCGCGCGGCACTCATGACTGGAAGAAATTTCTCAAGCCGCATGAACTGGCCGGCGGCCTGCGTCGCGCCGGGCTGACACTGCAGGAGGTGGTGGGCGTCACCTACGACCTGCTCAACGACCGCTGGAAACTCGGCCGCGATACCGATGTGAATTACATGATGGTGGCAGTGAAAGACGCGTGACTTACGCTTCCCACAGTCAGGCATCTCCTCTGGGCAGCCAGGGGATCATGGCGACCTCGACACCTTCTTCGACCAACTCTTTGGCTTCTTCCTTGGTCGCCTCGCCGTAGATGCTGCGCTTGTCCACTTCGCCGTAATGGATCTTGCGCGCCTCTTCGGCAAACTGGTCGCCGACATAATCGGCATTCTTCTCGACATGGTCACGGATTTCGGCCAGCGCCTTGAGCGCCATGGCCTGCTGTTTGGCTTCGGCGACGGCAACCTCGCTCTTCGACTTGCCGATGCGCGGCGCCATCGGCGCCTTGGTCACCTTGCGCGAATTGCAGACCGGGCACACGACCTTGCCGCCAGCCGCCTGTGTGTCGTAGGTGGCACTGTCATAAAACCACGCCTCGAAGACATGGTCCTTGCGGCATTTCAGTTCGTACTTGATCATGGCGCTTCGGTGATTCGGCCTGTGCCGGACTCTTCCAGATACTGCAACAGGTTATACATGGGGCTGTCACGGCGGCGCAACAAGGGGGCGATTTCCGGGGGGAAATCGGGAGGGCGTGCAGCCAGCCGGTAGCACCACACCCTCGGCCTGGGTTGTACGTTTCGCACCGCTGGTAACAGCCGGTGGCAGCGTGCTCGACCTTGCCTGTGGCGGCGGGCGCCATGGACGGTTGTTTCTCGACCGTGGCCATCCGGTGGTCTTCCTGGACCGCACGCTGGCCGGCGTCGTCGACCTGAAGACAAATCCGGCCGCCGAGCTGATCGAAGCCGATATCGAGACCGGCCCCTGGCCTTTGGGTCAGCGCCAGTTCGCTGCCCTGGTGGTGACCAACTATCTGTGGCGCCCGCTGATGCAGCGGCTGATCGCGGCCATCGCACCGGGCGGCATGCTGATCTACGAGACCTTCATGCAGGGCAACGAGCGCTTCGGCAAGCCGAGCAATCCCGATTTCCTGCTCATGCCTCATGAACTGCTGGACTGGTGCCGCGAAACTGCCTTCGACATCCGCGCCTTCGAGCAGGGCGAGGAAGCCAATGCGGTCCGGCAGCGTATCTGTGCCGTGAAACCCGCATGATCGAGACAGAGCGTCTGCTGCTGCGCCGCTTCGAAGGCCGCGACTTTGAAGGTCTGGCGCGCTTTTACGCCGACGATCAGGTGATGCGCCACATGCTGCCCGGACGCGGCCTGCCGCGCGCCCAGGCGCAGGAGCGTGCCAAAAGCAACATCCACAATTTCAACGACCACTGGGATCGCCGCGGCTATGGCGTCTGGGCCCTGCAGGACCGCGCCAGCGGCCGACTGCTCGGGCAATGCGGCCTGCGCTGGGTGCCGGAGGCAGAACAGACCGAACTGCTGTATCTGCTGGCCAAGACCGCCTGGGGGCGCGGCCTGGCCAGTGAGGCCGGTCGGGCGGCGCTGCAGTTTGGCTTTGACCGTGCCGGGTTGGAGACGCTGATCGCGCTCACTGCCCCGGAAAACCGGGGATCGCAACGCGTGCTGACGAAACTCGGCTTCACCTATACCGGCGAAGGCCCGATCTGGGAAAAAACCGTGAGCTGGTTCAACCTGCCGCGCGAAAGCTGGAACACGTTGCAAACGGAAAGTGTGCAAGCGTAAATTTTACCAATTAGCTGTTGGGTCGCCGCGTGCCGAGGCGTAGCATCCGGCCCATGATGATCGATATCGAACACCGATTGCAGCATGCCAGCCAGGTGATCCGCGAGGCCGGAAAACTGGCGCGCAGCTTTTTCGACAACCGCAGCGAGTTGGTGGTCCAGCTGAAAGGCGTGCAGGATTTTGTCAGCCAGGCAGACTCCGAGACCGAAGACCTGATCGCCTCGCGCCTGCTGGCCGTGTTTCCGCATGACGGTATCCTGGGCGAGGAACGCGGCCACCGCGGCGGCGATACCAATGCGCTCTGGGTGATTGATCCGATCGACGGCACGGCGAATTACGTGCGCGGCCTGCCCTACTGGTGCGTCGCCATCGCGCTGATGGTGGAAGGCCGCATTGAACTGGGCCTGATTTACGATGCCGTGGCCGACAAGCTCTATACCGCGCGCCACGGCCATGGCGCCTTCTGCAACGGCAAGCCGATCTCGGTGAGTGATACTCTGCTGCTCGACCGCGCCTGCATCGGAATCGGCTATGGCCATGGCGAGGCACCGGGCCCGCACGCGGCGATCATCGATCGCCTGCTGGGTGCCCATTGCCAGTATCGCCGGCTTGGCAGCGGGCTGCTGCTGATGGCGCTGACCGCTTCGGGCGGGCTGGATGGCTTCTACGAACTGAAGATGAAGGCCTGGGACGCGCTGGCCGGCCTGATCCTGGTGCGCGAGGCCGGTGGCCTCACCAACGACTATGAGGCTGGCGGTCTGGAAAAGGCCGAGCCGGTGCTGATGTTGACACCGGCGCTGTGGACGCCGTTTGCGCAGGCGATGGGTGTCAATCTACCGCTCTATTCCGCGGCGCGACCCGTCAGGCTGCGCGCCGGCGTATAAGCCGGATCGTGGCGCCAGGCGGGGATTTGGCCGCGTGCCTTGGCCACTTCGGCCAGATCGATTTCCACCACTTTGGCGCCGACGCCATCCCCCATATCGGCCAGCACGCGACCCCAGGGATCGACCACCAGCGAATGGCCATAGGTCTGCCGCGCGCCGGGATGATCGCCCCACATGGCGGGCGCGATCACGAAGGCGCCGGTTTCGATGGCGCGCGCGCGCATCAGCACATGCCAGTGCGCCTGCCCGGTGGTGCGGGTGAACGCGGCCGGAATCGAGATCAGGTCGGCGCCGGCCTGGGCAAGGCCGCGATAGAGACCAGGGAAACGCAGGTCATAGCAGACCGACATGCCGAGCGTGCCAAACGGTAGCGCAGCCAGCACACCCTCCCCGCCCGGCGCGATCGAATTGGATTCACGATAGGTCTCGCCAGAGGGCAGATCGACATCGAAGAGATGGATCTTGTCGTAACGTGCCGCGATCTGGCCGTCGGGCGCCAGCAGATACGAGCGATTGAAGTTGCGGTTGGCGCCCTCCGGCTTGATCGCCAGCGAGCCCACCAGCAGCCAGATGCTCAGCTCTTCCGACAGCTTGCGGAAGGCCTGCAGCGCCGGATGGCTTTCCTCCGGCCGGCCGGCAGCGACACTGGCCGCCGCATTCAGTCCCATGAAGCCGGAATTCTCCGGCGTGGCGATGAACGTGGCGCCGTCAGCCTTGGCCTTGCGCACCAGGGCGGAGACATGAGCGATATTGGCATCCATGTCATCCCAGATATTGGGCTGTACCAGCCCGATCCTCACCTTGTGCGCCATGCCGGTGCTTTCCTGTTTCAGGCTGCGTTGAGCAGCGGGTCGAGCTTGCCTTCGCGCTCCAGCGCGTAGAGATCGTCGGACCCGCCAACATGCGTGCCATTGATCCAGATCTGCGGCACCGTGCGGCGGCCGCCGGCCTTCTGGGTCATCTCCTCGCGCTTGGCGGCGTCGTAGGAAACGTCGATCTCGTTGTAGCTCTGGCCCTTCTTGTCGAGCAGCGCCTTAGCGCGCGCGCAATAGGGGCACATGAAAGTGGTGTAGATTTCAATCTGGGCCATGGCAGTGTCCTTTAAGCGAGCGCCCCTCGCTTGTCATGTCCGATTATATGGCGCCCTGCTCCGCCCGAACAACCCGGGCCAGGGTGAGGACCGTCACCTCGGCGGCACCGGCCCGGCGCAGGGCGCGGCAACAGGCCTTCGCCGTCGCCCCGGTGGTAAAAACGTCATCCACCAGCAGCAGGCGCCGGCCGCGGATATCCTGCGCACGCCCGGGGGCAACACGGATGGCGCCCGCCAGTTCCCGCTGCCGGGCCATGCGGTTGAGCCGGCCGAGGCTTTGGGTTGCCCGCGGCCGTTCCAGCAGATCGAGCCACACCGGCCGGTCGCTGGCCCGGCCGAGTGCCTGGGCCAGCAGGGCCGACTGGTTGAACCGCCGCCGCCACAGGCGCCAGCGGTGCAGCGGCACCGGCAGAATGGCATCGCAGTCGGCCAGCAGCGGCGCACCGGCCATCCGCATCAGGGCGGCAAGGCCGGGGGCAAGATCAGTACGATCGCCGCGCTTGAACCGCAGCACCAGATCGCGACCGCCGCCGGCATAGATGAAAGCCGCACGCGCCCGGCCAAAGAGCGGTGGGTCCTTCAGGCAGGCACCGCAGATCAGGCCATCGGGTACCGGCATGGCATAGGGAATGCCGCAGACCGGACAACAGGGCTCGGCAATGAAGCTGACACTGGGCCAGCAATCGAGGCAGAGCCGGCCGGGTTCGTCGACCTGCGCCGTACACAGCATACATTGCGGCGGCAGCAAAGCATCAACACCACTGCGCCAGACTCTGCGCCAGCCATGGCGAAGTGCGTGCAAGGCAGGGATATCGTTACTTGCCAGCATGGATACCCGGGTATGACGCAGCGTCAGGCATGACGGCGCTGCCGATGCTGGCTATGGTGGCAGAAAAAGCGGGCAGAGGAAACGACACATGAGCGGCAGTATGGGGAGCGGCAAGACCATCCGCATCGGCGGCGCATCGGCCTTCTGGGGCGATTCCATGGTGGCGGCGCCGCAACTGCTGGCGCAGGGCGAGGTCGATTACCTGATCTTCGACTATCTGGCCGAGATCACCATGTCGATCATGGCGCGCATCCGCGCCAAAGACCCGGCGCAGGGGTATGCCACCGATTTCGTCACCGTCACCATGAGGCGCCTGCTGCCCGAACTGGCGCGGCGCAAGGTGAAGGTTGTCGCCAATGCCGGTGGCGTCAATCCCGCTGCCTGTGCCGCCGCCATCCGCACGATGATTAGCGATGCCGGACTGTCACTCAAGGTCGGTGTCGTGCTGGGTGACGACCTGCTGCCGCAGATCGAAACACTCAAATCCAGACTTGAACCGATGGAGGCTGATGCCGAGATGCCGGCGCGCTTCATGTCAGCCAATGCCTATCTCGGCGCCGCGCCGATTGCGGCTGCACTCAAGGCGGGCGCCGATATCGTCATCACCGGCCGCTGCGTCGATTCCGCGCTCTGCCTCGGCCCGCTGCTGCATGAATTCGGCTGGGGCCTGGAGGATTTCGACCGGCTGGCCGGCGGCAGCCTAGCTGGCCATATCATCGAATGCGGCGCGCAGGCCTCGGGCGGGCTGTTCACCGATTGGCGCGATGTGCCGGACTGGGACAATATCGGCTATCCCATCGCCGAGATTGCCGAAGACGGCAGTTTCGTGGTCACCAAGCCCAAGGGCACCGGTGGCCTGGTCAGTTTCGGCACCGTGGCGGAACAGCTGGTCTACGAGATCGGCGATCCGGCCTGCTACAAACTGCCGGATGTGACCTGCGATTTCACCGCCGTGACAATCCAGGATCTGGGCGGCAACCGGGTGCGCGTGTCGAATGCCAAAGGCCGGCCGCCATCGGACCGCTACAAGGTTTCGGCCACCTATCTGGATGGCTTCCGCGCCGTGGCGCATATGACCATCGGCGGCATCGACGCGCGCGAAAAGGCCGAACGTAGCGCCGAGGCGATCCTCAAGCGCACGCGCAAGATCTTTGCCATGATGAAGCTGGCTGACTATCGCGCCACCTCGATCGAAATCCTCGGCTCTGAGGCGATGTATGGCCTGCAGGCCAGTGACGGGGCACGCGCCAGCCGTGAAGTGGTGATGAAACTGGCGGTCAGTCATGCCGAAAAGACGGCACTGGAAATCTTCGCCCGCGAGATCGCCCCGGCCGGCACATCCTTCTCGCCGGGCACGACGGGATTCTTCGGCGGCCGGCCATCGCCGCAACCGGTGGTACGGCTGTATTCCTGCTTCATTGCCAAAGCTGCTCTGCCGCTTTCGCTCGATACCGACGGCAATGCCCAACCTTTCGATGCACCGCTGATCGCCGGCAGCGCTGAAGGCGCGGCGGCCGGGCAGCCGGACCGGACAGCACTCCCCGCCGGATCACGCAAAACCGTGCCGCTGGTGCGGCTGGCTTATGCCCGCTCTGGCGACAAGGGCAATGACAGCAATATCGGCGTGATCGCCCGCAAGCCCGAATATCTGCCGGCGATCCGCGCCGCGCTGACTGTGGAGGCGGTCGCCGGCTGGTTTGCCCATCTGGTGGACGGCCCGGTTGAGCGCTTTGAATGGCCCGGCATCAACGGGCTGAATTTCCTGCTGCATCAGGCGCTGGGCGGCGGCGGCATCGCGTCCCTGCGCAACGACCCGCAGGGCAAGGCCTTTGCCCAGATGCTGCTGGATTTCCCGGTGCCGGTGCCGGCGGACTGGACAATCTGAACTGTGGGTCTGAGCGGTAGGAATCGCTGCGCAAAAGGCGGATAGTGGACCCTGGCCGGACGCCCTATCTTCCTCGCCATGACACAGACACAGCGACTGCCCACCGATATAGAATTCACCGCCATCCGCGGCAATGACACCACCTTCGACGGCCGCTTCCTCTATGGCGTGACCAGCACCAAGGTGTTCTGCCAGCCCTCCTGCGTCAGCCGCGCACCCAAGCGGGAGAACGTGCGCATCTTCAGCGATGTCGAAACCGCAACAGCCGCCGGTTTCCGCCCCTGCAAACGGTGTCGCCCCGAGCGCGCGCCACAGGCCGATGCACGGCTGGAACGCGCACGGCTGCTGATCGACCGCCGGCTGGCCGCCGGTGAATCGACTCCCACCCTGGTCCAGCTGGCCAAGGAAGCCCATATGGGTGCCACCCATCTGCAGCGCCGCTTTGCCGCCGCCTATGGCCTGAGCCCGCGCGCCTATGCCGAGGCGCAACGTGTCGCGACGCTGAAACACGAACTGCGACACAGCAGTGGCGTCAGCGATGCGATCTATGGCGCCGGTTTCGGCGCCGCCAGCCGGGTCTATGAAAAGGCCGGCCGCTGGCTGGGCATGACGCCGGCCGATTATCGCCGTGGTGGCGAAGGCCTGACCCTGACGGTGGCGATCCGGCGCACGCTGATGGGCTCGACCCTGGTAGCGGAAAGCACACGCGGCGTCGCCGCACTGCTGTTCGGCAATACCGAAAAGGTGATGCTGGCCGAACTGCGCGATGAATTCCCCGCCGCCCGCATCGACCGCGACGATGCCGCCGGCAAGGCTGCCTTCGCGGCATTGGAGGCCATGCTGGCTGGCCGGGAACCGCCTAAGGGGTTACGTCTGGATCTGCGCGGCACGCCATTCCAGATCCGTGTCTGGACGGCATTACAGGCCATTCCGCCGGGCGAAACCCGCACCTACCAGCAGATCGCGCAGAGCCTGGGCGCGCCCAAGGCCGCGCGCGCGGTCGGTTCGGCCTGCGGCAACAATATCATTGGCGTGCTGGTGCCCTGTCATCGGGCGCTGCGCAGCGATGGCGGCCTGGGCGGCTATCGCTGGGGCCTGGAACGCAAGGAAAAGCTGTTGAGCGGCGAAGGCGTGGCACTGGAACCAGCCGAATAGCAGCGCAACAACTGCGACATCCTGCGGCAATACATTTCCGCTTCAATCGGCGCAGATTCCGGCCGCCATGATAGCTTTGCATGGCAAGGGAACTTGCAGACCATTGGAATAGTTCTAAATTAACGAAGCGGAACCGCAAACCAAGGAGTAGCCCCATGGCTGTCGCCGTCGATATCGGCATTGCCGAAAAAGAACGCAAAAAGATTGCCGATGGTCTGTCGCGCCTGCTGGCCGACACCTACACGCTCTATCTGAAGACCCATAACTATCACTGGAATGTCGAAGGCCCGATGTTCCAGACCCTGCACACCATGTTCGAGCTGCAGTACACCGAACTGGCTCTGGCGGTCGATCTGATCGCCGAACGCATTCGCGCCCTGGGCCATTATGCGCCGGGTTCCTATGCGCAATACGCCAAGCTGTCTTCGATCAAGGAAGAGACCGGCGTACCGGGCGCCCAGGACATGATCAAGGATCTGGTCAAGGGCAACGAGGCGGTGAGCAAGACCGCGCGTGCGCTGTTTCCGGTCGTCGACAAGTCGTCGGACGAGCCGACTGCCGACCTGCTGACCCAGCGCATGCAGATCCATGAAAAGACTGCCTGGATGCTGCGCAGCCTGCTGGAGAAGAAGTAAGCGCCGGAATTTTCGGCCTGCCTCTGTAACGTTTCGCTCCGTCTCACCGAAGCTTGATTGGAAGCCGGTCCGCGACCCGCTAGGTTAACCCTGCTGGTTGCGGCCGGATTTCCGAACCAGAGTTCTGAACGGAGTGCAAAACATGCTGATCAAGCGACGTCGCGGTTGGGAACTGCCGGAAAGCCAGGCAACCCCGGAATCGGTGTTCTTCAATCGCCGCAAACTGCTGCTTGGCATGGGTGCCGCCGGTATTGCAGCCGGTGCAGGCTGGCGTCCCGCGTTCGCCGCCGCCGATGCCACTGCGGTGGCAGCCGAACTCTACCCGGCCAAGCGCAATCCGGCCTATGAACTGGGCCGCGACATGACCGAGGAAAAGGTCGCCACCAGCTACAATAATTTCTACGAATTCGGCACCACCAAGAACATCGTCAAGCCGGCACAGGCGCTCACCATCAAGCCCTGGCAGGTGAAGATCGACGGCATGGTGGCGAAAGAGAT
>NZ_CALRUC010000036.1:0-34333 GCF_943371255.1 Ferrovibrio terrae
CTTCCGCGGCAAGGTCGATCCCAATGCCCATTACCACTGAGCAAAGGCCGGTCTGGCAAAGGCTGCTGTGGTTCGTTGCCCTATGGGCGGGCGGGGTGCTGACCGTCGCCGCCATCGGCTACGCGATCAAGCTGGCGCTCCGGAACTGATGCCGGCACCCAGCCGCAGGCCTGCAGCGCCGCGTGCATATGCGGCGGCGGCTCGGCGGTCACCGTGACCGGCGCGCGCGAGGGATACAGCGGCAGGGTGATGGCGTGGCTCTGCAGATGCAGCACCAGCGGCTTTTCCAGCGCCGCATCGCCATACTGGGTATCGCCCAGCAGCGGTGCGCCCAGCGATGCCAGATGCACGCGGATCTGGTGCGTGCGGCCGGTGCGCGGATGGCATTCGATCCAGCACAGGCCATCGGGCGCGGTGCCCAGCACGCGATAATCGGTCACGGCATGCTGGCCATCCTCGTCGATCGCCATATGCCAGCCGCCGCTTTTGGTGCTCAGCTTTTTCAGCGGCGCATCGACCCGGCCCTCGGCCTGTGCCGGTGCATGGCGCGTCACCGCCCAGTAGGTCTTGTCCACCTTGCCATCCTGGAACAGCTTGCCCAGCTTGCGCAGGGCCTTGGGGTGGCGGCCCAGCACCAGGCAGCCCGAGGTGTCGCGGTCAAGCCGGTGCGCCAGCGACGGTGCCTTGGGCAGGCCGAAGCGCAGCCAGTTCAGATGGCGTTCCAGATTGTCGCCGCCGCCGGGGCCGGCATGCACCGGCAGGCCGGCCGGCTTGTCGATCACAAGCATCAGGCCGTCGCGGTACAACAGGCGCTGTTCAAGCTCTGCGGCATTCATGGCCGCAGGCGTGCCGCAGATCGTTCAGCGGGTCAAGGGGATTACGGCCCGGCCTTACGGAATGGCGGCGGTCTTCTCGGCGCAGCCGCGATAGCGCCGGCCCTGGAACATCACCTCGGCGCTATACGGATAATGCCGGGTCGCCATCGTATCGCCGCAGGCGGTTTCGGTGATGACCACCTCCAGCCGGTCACGACCCGCGCCGCTTTCGGGCGGCTCCAGCGCCCAGGTCAGGCGGTTGCCGTCAGCTGCCGGCGCCCGGGCGCCATAGCGCTGCGGCACACTGCCCAGCCGGTCGAACACCACATCCTCGCCGGCAATGCGCAGGGACCAGTAGGGCTCGTTGCCAAAGGCGCGCCAGCCGGTCTCGGCCGCATCGGCCCGTGGCGGACAATCCGGCGTGAAATAGGTCAGCCAGCCGATCAGGCGCCCGGTCCCGCTCAGCACCGGCTGCGGCGAACCGCAGCGCATGTAGGGTTCCGCCATGGTGGCGGGCGTGAAGGCAGGCCCCGCGACACGCTGTCGCGTGGTGCCCTTCAGCACCGGTGTCGTGCTGCCGGTGCTGTCGGTGCTGCATTCATACAGGCTGCGATCGGCGCCGCGCATGCGCACCAGGATCATGCCGTGATTCTGTGGCGTCACATGGGTGGCAAAGGCCGGCTGATCCGGATGCGCCGCCAGGCAGACCATGATGCCGCCATACAGCTTGGGCAGATGGCGGCCCCAGTCGTCCGATTCCTGGCTCTGCCGCGTCAGCACCATGCCACCGGGCGTTTCGCTGCCGGCACAGCCGGCAAGCATCACGAGAGCGGCGAAGGCAAGAGTTGCATGTTTCATACAGGCATCCAGACCAATCGTTGCGGCGCCAGCGCGGCGGCGCCGATGCCGGTTGTCAGGAAAAACGCGGCTTTCTAGGGTTTGGTTCCCCAAGGAGGCAAAATGCCGCTGCCTGATCGCACTGAACTGCACGCCTACACATCCGCCGACCTGACCGCTGTGCGTCACCTGCATGCCCAGGCCTTTCGCGTGCTGGCGGCCGGCCATCACGACGCGGCGCAGATCGCCGCCCATGAGGATTTGATTGCCGCGCCGGCCTATGCCGCCGATCTTGCCCGCTCCAACCTGATCCTCGCCCGCCATGATGCCGCCGGCCTGATCGCCACTGCGGGCTGGCTCGCGCTGGATGATCGTCCGCACACGGCGCGCATCCGCAAGGTGTTCGTGCATCCCGCCTGGGCCCGGCGCGGCCTGGCCACGGCGCTGGTGCAGGCGGCTGAACAGGCGGCGGCCCGCGCCGGCTATCCGAACCTGTATGTGCGGGCCAATGTGAATGCCGTGCCGCTCTATGCGGCGCTGGGTTACCGCACCGAAGCCCATGGCATCATGCCGGCCGGCGCCGCCGAACTGCCGGTGGTCTATATGACCAAGCCGGCGCCGTGAATTCCGGGGCTCCAAAAATTTAGCGCCCGGCCGGCGCCGCATCCGCTATCCTGCCGCCATGCCGTGACCATCCGTTCAGAGATGGCAGGGCAAGCGGGGGAAACAGCGATGGATCTGATGGCCATGAATACGGCGAGTGGTGCGCGGCGATCGCAGACGCGGCGCGCCTATGACGAACTCAAGCGCCGCATTCTCGACAATGAATTGCCGCCCGGCACCCAGGCGCTGGAACAGCAGACCGCCGAATGGCTCGGCATGAGCCGCACGCCGGTGCGCGAGGCGCTGATCCGCCTGGCGCAGGAAGGCATGGTCGAGGTGCGGCCGCGCCACGGCATGCGCGTGCTGCCGATTGCGATTGCCGATCTGCGCGAGATCTACGATCTGCTGGCCGGGCTGGAAGCCACCGCCGTCGATATCCTGGCGCGGCGCGGCCTGAATGCGGTCGAGGCGGCGGAACTGGAAGGCCTGCTCACCGGCATGACCGCCGCGCTGGATGCCGGTGACCTGGCCACCTGGGCCGAGGGCGATGCGCGCTTTCATCGCCGCATTGTCGAAATGTCGGGCAACCAGCGGCTCATCATGATGGTGGAAACCATCCGCGAGCAGTCGCACCGTGCCCGCATGGCCACGCTGCAGTTGCGGCCCAAGCCGGTCGCCTCGAATGAGGAACACGCCGCCGTGGTGGCGGCGTTACGCCGCCGCGATGGCGAGGCAGCCGTGAAGCTGCTGCGCGCCCATCGCCTGCGCTCGGCGCGGCTGCTGATCGACCTGCTGGAGCATCACGGCCTCAATCACCTTTAGAGATCGAGGTTGTTGCGGATCAGCAGGCGTTCGGCAGAATCGTTCCACACATCCATCTGCACGATCTTGCCATTGCGCACCACGAAGCGGTCGACATAGCGGTTGCCTTCAAACGGCGTGCCGTCAGGCCATTCGCCATAGAGCGTGCCGGTGCTGTACACCACGGTTTCGCCGGCACCGGGCGCGACATCGAAACTGCCCAACTGTTTCTTCACCCATTTATAGCGCTTGGCATTAAAGGCGGCGGTCTCGCGCGGGTGGCTGTATTTGCGCCCGCCGGTGAAGGTGATCACCAGCTCAGGCGCGATATAGCGCTGCGCGGTTTCCGGATCGGGCACCATGCTGGCCTCGAGGAACAGGCGAACGATCTCGGCTTCGGGCGAAAGGCCCGGGACGGGCAGGGACGCGGCGGCGGCAGTCATGGTTGCACTCCGGAAAGGGGTAGTCGCAGCAGGTCTAGCAAGAGCGATGCCGCCCGATAAAACGGGGCAAAATCATCTGTCCCGACAGATTGTGACCATAAATTGGATACAATCTGAGCGCCAGCTGCCGGCAATTGCATACAATTTGGTCAATGGCGTGGTGGATAATAAAATTACCTTTTAAAATCAATATATTGCGTTCTGGCACATGCCTTGCTCACAGAAAGCCGACCCATCCAAAGCCCGGGAGGCTCTCATGTTCGATACCACACGCATTTCCCGCCGGTTCGTGCTCGGCACAGTGGCCGCGCTCGGCCTGCTCGCCGCCACACCTGCCCAGAACAGCGCCTGGGCACAAGACAGCATCAAGATCGGCCTGGTGGCGGCGCTGTCGGGCCAGTCGGCCAAGTCGGGCGAGGCGATCACGCGTGGCCTGATGATTGCCATCGACGAGGTGAACGCCAAGGGCGGCGTGCTCGGCAAGAAGCTCGAGCTGATCCGTCGCGATGACGAGAGCAATCCGGGCAAGGGGCTGATCGCCGCGCGCGAACTGGTGCAGCGCGAGAAGGTGGCCGTGCTGTTCGGCGGCCTCGACACGCCGGTCTCCATGGCCATCGTGCCATACATCAATGCCGAGAAGGTGCCCTTCATGGGCGTCTGGGCGGCGGGCACGCCGATCACCCGCAATGGCGCTGCCGAGAATTATGCCTTCCGCGTCTCTGCCGTGGACGAGATCGTCGACCAGGCGCTGGTCGATTATGCCGTGGCGAAATACAAGTCGAAGACGCCCGGCATGATCCTGATCAACAACGCCTGGGGCGAGTCGAACGAGGCCGGCCTGAAAAAGGCGCTGGCCGGCTCCAGCATGAAATATGCCGGCATCGAGAAGTTCAACGATGCCGATGTCGATGTGGTGCCGCAGCTCACCCGCCTGAAGGCGGCCGGCGCCGACACGCTGTTCATGGTCGGCAACGTGGCGCCGTCCTCCATTGTGGTGAAGTCACTCGACCGCATGGGCTGGGATGTGCCGATCGTGTCGCATTGGGGCCCCGCCGGCGGCCGCTTCAACGAGCTGGCCGGCGCCAGCGCGCCGAAGGTGCATTTCATCCAGACCTTCACCTTCTCGGGCAAGCTGTCGCCCAAGGGCGAGCAGGTCTTCGCCGCGCTGAAGAAGAAGTTCCCCGAGATCAAGACCACGGCCGATGTGACGCCGGCAGTCGGCATCGCCAATGCCTATGACGGCCTGCATCTCACCGCGCTCGCCATTGCCAAGGCCGGCACCACCGAGGGCGCGAAGGTGCGCCAGGGCTTCCATGCCATCGACAAGTATGACGGCCTGATCAAGAGCTACTTCAAACCCTTCTCGTCCGACAACCAGGATGCGCTGGGGCCGAAGGACTACATCTTCACCCGCTTCGTCGGTCCGGAAATCCTGCCGCTGACCAACTGATCTCCAGTCCCGCCGGACCGGCTGTCACAGGCCGGTCCGGTTTTTTCATGATTCAGAGCGGGATCAACCGCCCATGCTTTTAATGTCCGCCATCATTTCCGGCCTCGGTCTGGGCAGCATGTACGGCCTGATCGCGCTCGGCTATCACGTCACCTACACCGTTTCCAACACCGTGAATTTCAGCCAGGGCAGCGTGCTGATGCTCGCCGCCGTGCTGGGTTACACCTTCGCCATCCGGCTCGGCTGGCCGATGCCGGTTGCGGTCATTCTGGCATTGCTGCTCTGCGCGCTCTGCGGCCTGGTGGTCGAACGCTTTCTGGTGCGGCCATTTGCCGAGAAGGGCTCGAATGGCTGGCTGATGGCCACTGTCGCCGGCGGCATCATCCTCGATAATCTGGTGCTGTTCAGCTTCGGCAAGGAGCCGCGCAGCTTTCCCTCGCCGCTGGCCACCAAGCCGGTGGAAATCTTCGGCGCCGGTGTCTATCCGCTGCAGTTGGTCATTCCCGTGGTCGGCCTGGCGATTGCCATCGCCTTGCAGCAGCTGATGCAGCGCACCAGGCATGGCAAGGCACTGCTCGCCGTGGTGCAGAATGCCGATGCCGCCCGCCTGATGGGTATCAACGTGCGTGGTGCCATCGCCGGCTCGTTTGCCGTCTCGGCATTGTTCGCCGGTATCGCCGGGCTGCTGATCGCGCCGCTCTATGCCGTGCATTCCGATATGGGCACGCTGTTCGGCATCAAGGCCTTCGCCGTCGCCATCCTGGGCGGCATGACCTCGGCCTGGGGTGTCATGCTGGCCGGTCTGATCTTCGGCCTGGCCGAGGCGCTGATCACTGCTTACTTCGGCTCGATCTACACGCAGATTCTCACCTTTGCGCTCGTCATTGTCGCGCTTGCACTGATGCCGAACGGCCTGCTTGGCCGTGCCGGCGTCAAGAAGGTGTAAGGCGATGCAGCAGCGCCCTATCGTTCCCATTGCGATTGTCGTCATCACGCTGATCGGCCTGCTGATCGCGGGCGCTTCCAAAGGCTATACGCTGTTCATCCTGGCGCTGGTCGCCATGACCGGCGTGGTCGGCGTCGGTCTCAATGTGCTGCTCGGCCTCACCGGCCAGGTCTCCTTCGGCCATGTCGGCTTCTATGCCATCGGCGCCTATACCACCGGCATCCTCAGCCTGCAGGGCGTCAGCTTCTGGATTGCCCTGCCGCTGGCAGGCCTGATCGGCGCCGCGGTCGGTTTTCTGCTGGCGCTGCCGGCGCTCCGCGTGAAGGGGCCGTATCTCGCCATGGTCACCATCGCCTTTGCCTTCATCATCGAGCATGGCGCGGTGGAATGGCGCGGCCTCACCGGGGGCTCCAACGGCCTGATGGGCATCCTGCCGCCCAGCCTGGGCGGGATCAATTTCGGCGAGCGCGAAATGGCGATGCTGGCGGTACTGCTGATGGGTTTTGCCTTCGCGCTGTATCACCGGCTCAGCAGTTCGGCCTGGGGCCTTGGCATGCGCGCGGTGCGCGATTCGGAAGTGGCGGCACAGTCGCTCGGCCTCAATCCGGTGACCATCAAGGTCACGGCGTTTACGCTGTCGGCGGCCCTCACCGCGCTGGCCGGCGCGCTGTTCTCGCCGCTGATGATGTTCATCGCGCCGAGTTCGTTTCCCTTCTTCCAGTCGATCCTGTTCCTGCTCGCCGTCATCATCGGCGGTGCCGGCTCGGTGTTCGGGCCGCTGCTTGGCGCCATCGTCGTGGTCGGATTGCCCGAGCTGCTGTCCGATCTCGCCGAATACCGCCTGCTGTTCTTCGGCATCCTGCTGCTGGTGGTGCTCTGGGCGGCGCCCAAGGGCATCATCGGCAGCATCGCCGCGCGTTTCCGCCGCGAAGACCCGCATGTCGCCGCCAATGACGGCATCGATCTCGCCGCCTGGCTCAAGCCGGCCTCGGCGCTGTCGCTGGTGATCGAGGGGCTGGGCATCAGCTTCGGCGGCATCCGCGCTGCCCATGGTGTCGGATTCATGGCCGAGCCGGGCAAGGTCACTGCCGTGATCGGGCCCAATGGGGCGGGCAAGACCACGGTGCTCAACATGATCGGCGGTTTCTACCGGCCCGATCACGGCAGCATCCGCCTGGAGGCGGATCTCGCCGGCCAGCCGGCTTTCGCGGTCAGCCGCGCCGGCATCGCCCGCACCTACCAGACCACGCAGCTGTTCGGCGACCTGAGCGTGCTCGACAATATCCGCATCGCGCTGCGGCGCGGCCGGCTCGGCCTGCTGCTCGGCAAGAGCAAGGCGGGCGATGACACGGCACTGGCCGAGGCGCTGCTCGCCTTTGTCGGCTATACCGGCCCCGTCGCCCGCTTGGCCGGCGCGCTGCCGCATGTGGATCGTCGCCTAGTCGAGATCGCGCGTGCGCTGGCGACCCGGCCACGCGTGCTGCTGCTGGATGAACCCGCCGCCGGCCTGATGCGTGGCGACAAGCACAGTCTCAGCCTGCTGCTGCGCCGCATTGCCGATTGCGGGATCAGTGTCATCCTGGTCGAGCATGACATGGCGCTGGTCATGGGCATTTCCGACCATGTGGTGGTGCTGGATGCCGGCACGCCGATTGCCGCCGGCACGCCGGCGGAGGTGCGGCAGAATCCGGCCGTCATTAAGGCCTATCTCGGCGGCGCCGAAATGCAGGGCCGGCCACGCGTCGCGCCCTGGTCGGGCCCTGCCGATGCGGTGCTGGCCACGGTCAATCTCACCGCTGGTTATGGCGCCGCGCCGGTGCTGGAAAAGCTCAGCATCGCGGTGAAGCCGGGTGAGATGGTGGCCCTGCTCGGTGCCAATGGCGCCGGCAAGTCGTCTGCCATGCGCGCCATCTCCGGGCTCTTAAGGCCGATCGAGGGCTCGGTGCTGCTGAAGGATACCGAGCTGCGCCAGCAGCCGGCCCATAAAATCGCGGCGTCCGGCCTGGCGCTGGTGCCCGAAGGCCGGCAGGTGTTTCCCGAACTCAGCGTGCACGACAACCTGCTGCTCGGCGCCTATACGCGCACCGACCTGAAGCCGGAAGAAGAAGTCGCCGCCCTCTTGCAGCGTTTCCCGCGCCTGCGCGAACGGCTGCACAATCGCGCCGGCCTGCTGTCGGGCGGCGAGCAGCAGATGCTGGCGGTCGCCCGCGGCATGATCGCCCGGCCGCAGGTGATGATGCTGGACGAGCCATCCTTGGGCCTGGCGCCCACCATCATCAACGAGGTGTTCACCGTGCTGGCCGATCTGCGCGACGAGGGCGTGACGATTCTGCTCGTCGACCAGATGGCGGTGCTGGCACTCGCCGTCGCCGACCGTGCCTATGTGCTGGAATCCGGCCATGTGGTGCGCGAGGGCAGCGCCACGGAGTTGCGCGGCGACAAGGCGCTGGAAGCCGCCTATCTGGGCCATGTCGAAAACTAGTGTATAAGGCGGCATGAGCTTCGATCTGATTCTGCGCAATGCCCGTCTGGCCGATGGCCGCACCGTCGATCTCGGCATCGCGGCCGGCCGCTTCGCTGCCGTGGCGCCGGCGCTGGCAGGCGAGGGGCCGGAGCAGGATCTTGGCGATCGCCTGGTGGTGCCGGGCTTTGTCGAAACCCATCTGCATCTCGACAAGTCCTGCATCCTCGATCGCTGCAGCAGCGAGGGCAGCCTGCAGGATGCGATTGCCGAAGTGGCGGTGGCGAAAAAGGCCTTCACCGAGGCCGATGTCCATGACCGCGCCCGCCGTACGCTGGAAAAGGCCATTCTTCAAGGTACGACCCGGATTCGCACCCATGTCGAGATCGATCCGCGCATCGGTCTGCGCAGTTTCGCCGCCATTAAACGCCTGCAGGCCGAGTATGCCTGGGCGGTCGATCTGGAGATCTGCGTCTTCCCGCAGGAAGGCCTGCTGAACGATCCTGGCGCGGAAGCGCTTTTGATCCAGGCCATGGAAAGCGGCGCCGACCTGATCGGCGGCTGCCCCTATACCGACAGCGATCCGAACGGCCAGATCGCACGCATCTTCGAGATCGCCAAGCGCTTCGGTACCGATATCGACTTCCATCTCGATTTCGATCTCGATCCCAGCCGCATGGGGCTGGACGAGGTCTGCCGCCAGACCGTGGCGCAGGGCATGGGCGGCCGCGTCACCATCGGCCATGTCACCAAGCTGTCGGCCCTGCCGCCGGCGGATTTCGCCGCCGTGGCCCAGCGCCTGAAAGACGCCGGCGTCGCCGTCACCGTGCTGCCGGCCACCGACCTGTTCCTGATGGGCCGCAGTTTTGACCACAATATCCCGCGCGGCGTGACGCATGCGCATCGCCTGAGCGGCTGGGGCGTCACCTGCTCGCTCGCCACCAACAATGTGCTCAATCCCTTCACGCCGTTTGGCGACTGCTCGCTGGTCCGCATCGCCAATCTCTACGCCAATATCGCGCAGCTCGGCCGGCCGGCCGAGATGGCGGCCTGCCTCGACATGGTGACGGAGCAGGCGGCGCGGCTGCTCAATCTGAAGGATTACGGCATCGCGGTCGGCAATCCGGCCGATCTGGTGGTGCTGGATGCGCCGGCGCCGGCGCCGGCGGTGGCCGAACTGGCGCAGCCGTTGTTCGGCTTCAAGCGCGGCCGGCGCGTTTTTACCCGGCCGCAGGCACAGCTGCATCGTCCGTGAGTCTCACGCCGGCGTGAGCACGCGGCATTCTGTGCATCTGCCGAGATAATCGGCAGTGCCCTGCCGAGACCTATGCTCACCCGTTCAAATTGGTCCGGCCTGTTTCGCCAATACGGCACAAAAACAACGGCGTACCAATTTCCGCGCACTGCATACAGCATGGCATATCGATTGCATATCTGAGCGGGTCTTTTGCTGCACAGGGTTTCTGCCCTCGCTGCGGCGCCACTCCATAGATGAGGTATGCCATGAAACGTCGTTCCTTCGTGAAAGCCGGCCTGATCAGCGGCGCCGCTGCAGCCACCTTCGCCGCGCCCAGCATCGTCAGCGCCCAGGCCAAGACCTTCCAGTGGAAGATGACCAACGCCTATGGCCCGGGTTCGCCCTTCTATGTCGCCGGCCCCGGCAGCCCGACCGATTTCTGCGAGATGGTGAAGAAGATGTCGGGCGGTCGCCTGAGCATCCAGCATTTCGCCGCCGGCGAACTGATCCCGGCGCTGGAAGGCTTCGATGCGGTGTCCAAGGGCATCGTCGAGATGAATGCCGCCAACAGCTATTTCTGGGCCGGCAAGATTCCCGCCGCGCAGTATTTCACCACCGTGCCGTTCGGCCTGAATTTCCAGGGCATGACCGCCTGGCTCTATCACGGCGGCGGCCAGAAGCTGTGGGAAGAGCTGTATGCACCGTTCGATCTGGTGCCGATGGCGATGGGCAATACCGGCGTGCAGATGACCGGCTGGTATCGCAAGCCGATCACCGGCATCGAGGATTACAAGGGCCTGAAGATGCGCATCCCCGGCCTGGCCGGCAAGGTCTATGCAGCCCTTGGCGTCGATGTGAAGCTGCTGCCGGGCGGCGAAATCTTCCCAGCCCTGGAGCGCGGCGTGATCGACGCGGCCGAATTCGTCGGCCCGTATCAGGACCGTCGCCTCGGCCTGCACAAGGCGGCGAAGTTCTACTACACCACCGGCTGGCATGAGCCCTCCAATGTCACCGAGCTGATCGTCAACAAGAAGGCCTGGGACTCGCTGCCGCCGGACCTGCAGGAAATCGTGCGCGGCGCTGCCGCCGCCTGCAACACCATCAGCCACACCTGGTGCGAGGCGACCAATGCCGAGGCGCTGGACGATCTGGTCAAGAACCAGGGCGTCACCGCGCAGCCGCTGCCGCCGCAGATCGTCGCCAAGCTGAAGGAAGTGACCGAGACCGTGCTGAACGAAGGCGCGGCCAAGGATGCCTCGATCAAGAAGGTGCATGACGCCTTCATGACCTTCAAGGCCAACCACGACAAATGGGCTGGCGTTTCTGAGTCTGTCTACCAGACCCAGATCCGCGGCCAGATGACCAAGGCGTAACCTCTTCCATGATTTCTGCGCGTCTGGAGTCTGCCGCCCGCATGCTCGACCTGGTGGTCGAGCATAGCGGGCGGCTCGCATCCTGGACCGGCTTTGCGCTGGTTCTTGTGATGGCCTTCAATGTGCTGTTGCGCTACCTGTTCCACACCGGCTCGGTGGCGATGCAGGAGCTGGAATGGCATCTGATGGCGCCGGTTTCGCTGCTCTGCATCGCCTATGCGATCAAGCATGAAGGCCATGTGCGGGTCGATATCCTCTACGGCAGCTTTTCACTGCGCACCAAGCAGGTGCTGGAAGTGGTGTCCTGCCTGGTCGCAGTCGCTTTCTCCGTCATCATCATCAAGCTCAGCATCGGCTATGTGATGCAGTCCTACCTGATCGGCGAGAAATCGCCCGATCCCGGCGGTCTGCCCTATCGCTTCCTGCTCAAGGCGATGATTCCGGCGGGCTTCCTGCTGCTGCTGGTGCAGAGCCTCGCCGCGACCCTGCGCGCCCTGATCCCTTTCTTCGGCGGCAGCATTCCGCCCGAAGCGCAACCCGATAAGCCGTTTGAACATGCCGCTGAATGAAATCCTGGCGCTGTCCTGTATCGCGTCCTTCTTTGTCCTGCTCGCGCTGGGTATCCCGGTCGCCCTGACCCTGGCGATCAGCGGATTTTTCTTCGGCTGGCTCGGCTTCGGTTCGCTGCTGTTCAACCTGCTGCCGGCCCGCATCTATGGCGTGACGGCGAATTACACGCTGATCGCCATCCCGCTGTTCGTCTTCATGGGCATGATGCTGGAAAAATCCCGCATCGCCGATGAACTGATGGAGGTGATCGGCCATCTTGCCGGCGGCCTGCGCGGCGGCATGGGCATCGGCATCGTGCTGGTCGGTGTGCTGATGGGTGCCACCACCGGCATCGTCGGCGCCACCATCGTGACTTTGGGCCTGCTCACGCTGCCCACCCTGCTGCGGCGCGGCTATAACAAAAGCATCGCCTGCGGCACCATCTGCGCCTCGGGCACGCTGGGCCAGATCATCCCGCCCAGCACCCTGATCATCCTGCTGGCCGACATTCTCGGCCAGTCGGTCGGCACGCTGTTCGCTGCCGCGCTCATCCCCGGTATGATGCTGGCGGGTATCTTCTGCATCTTCCTGCTGCTGCTCGGCATCTTCAAGCCGGAGCTGGTACCGCCGATTCCGGCCGAGGAACGCTTTGCCATGACGCGGCAGGACCTGCTGCGCAAGACCTTCAAGGTCGGCCTGCCGCCGATTGCGCTGGTGCTCGCCGTGCTTGGTTCGATCATCGGCGGCGTCGCCGCACCCACCGAGGCCGCCTCGATGGGTGCGCTGGGTTCTATCCTGGTCGCCGCCATCGCCGGCCGCTTCAACTGGACCATGCTGAAGGAAACCGTTTACGCCACCGGGCGGATCACGGCGTCGATGATGTTCATCCTGATCTGCGCCCAGGTGTTTGCGCTGGCCTTCCGTGGCCTGCAGGGCGAACAGCTGGTGCATGACTTCTTCAAGCTGGTACCCGGCGGGATCGAGGGTGTGCTGTGGTTCATGATGATTCTGATCTTCATCCTTGGTTTCTTCATCGAGTGGATCGAGATCAGCTATATCGTCGTGCCGCTGTTCCTGCCGGTGCTGCAGGCCGCGGGTGTCGATCTGGTCTGGGTCGCCACCCTGATCGCGCTCAACATGCAGACGTCGTTCCTGACGCCGCCGTTTGGCTGGGCACTGTTCTACCTGCGCGGCGTGGCGCCGCCGCAGGTGACGACCATGGATATCTACAAGGGCGTGGTGCCGTTCATCGGCCTGCAGGTTTCGGCTGTCGTGATCCTGTTTTACATGCCCGGCATCGCCACCTGGCTGCCACGCGCTATTGGCTGGTGAATGGGGCTGGTGAGCCGGGGCTGGCATCCGTTTCGACCTTGTCGTAAAGACGAACCATGCTGAACACACCGCGCGCCCGCCGGGGCATGGTCACCGCCCCGCATCATCTGGCTGCCGAAGCCGGTCTCGCCGTACTGCGCGAGGGCGGCAATGCCATCGAGGCGACGGTGGCGATGGCGGCAGCTCTCACGGTGGTCTATCCGCATATGACCGGCATCGGCGGCGACGGCTTCTGGCTGATCGCGGCGCCGGGGCAGGAGCCCGTCGCGGTCGAGGCCTGCGGTCGCGCCGCGCTGGCCGCCATGCCGGAGCTGTATAAGAGCAAGGGCCTGAGCAGCATTCCCTGGCGCGGCCCGCTGGCCGCCAACACCGTGGCCGCCACGGTCAGTGGCTGGGGTGAAGCGCTCAAGGTCAGTGCCGAACTCGGCGGCAAACTGCCGCTGTCGCGTCTGGTGGCGGATGCGGTCTGGCATGCCGAACACGGCTTTGCCGTCACCCAGAGCCAGCATGACCTGACCACCGAGAAGATGCCCGAGCTGAAGGATGCGCCTGGCTTTGCCGCGCGTTTCCTGCCCGGCGGCAAGCCGCCGGCCGAACGCAGCGTGATGACGCTGCCCGCATTGGGCGCAACGCTGAAAAGCATCGGCGCGGCCGGCACCGAGGATTTCTATCGCGGCGCGCTGGCAAAAAAGATTGCATCCGATCTGGCAAAGGCCGGCAGTCCGGTGACGGCAGACGATCTCGCGCGCCACCAGGCCCGCCGTGTCGCCCCGCTCAGTGTCGCGCTCAAGACGGCAAGGCTGTTCAATTTCCCGCCGCCGACGCAGGGCCTGTCATCGCTGATGATCCTGGCGCTGTTCGAGCGGCTCGGCGTCACCGAGGCCGAAGGTTTTGCGCATATCCATGGCCTGGTCGAGGCCACCAAGCAGGCCTTCATCATCCGCGATCGCATCGTCGGTGATCCCGAGGCGATGCCGGAACCGCCGCAGAAATACCTCGAAGCCGGGCTGCTTGATCTGCTGGCGACCAAGATCGACCGCAAGACCGCGCTGCCCTGGCCGCAGCCGGCCTCGGGCGGCGATACCACCTGGATGGGCGCCATCGACGGCAATGGCGTCGCGGTCAGCTTCATCCAGTCGATCTATTTCGAGTTCGGCTCCGGCTGCGTGCTCGATGAAACCGGCATCAACTGGCAGAATCGCGGCTCCAGCTTCCTGCTCGACGGCACCAGTCCGCGCCTTCTCAAGCCCGGCCGCATGCCGTTCCACACGCTGAACCCGGCCATGGCGCGCTTCGAGGATGGCCGCTTGATGGTCTATGGCACCATGGGCGGCGAGGGTCAGCCGCAGACCCAGTCGGCGCTGTTCAGCCGCTATGGTCTGTTCGGCCAGGGCCTGCAGGCCGCGGTCACCGCCCCGCGCTGGCTGCTGGGCAAGACCTGGGGCGAGAACAGCGTGACGCTCAAGCTGGAAAACCGCTTCGATCCGGCCCTGGTCACGGCCCTGAAAGCCGCCGGTCATGATGTGGAAATGCTGGGGGCATACACCGGCACCATGGGCCATGCCGGCGCCATTGTTCGGCATGCGGATGGCGTGCTGGAAGGCGCCACCGATCCGCGCAGCGACGGCGCCGCCGCCGGATTCTGAGCGGCTTTCCGGCTTCTGCCTAAAATTCGGACCACGCGGCCAGCTTGGAGGCAACTCTCGGCCGCTTTGGTCGTTTTCACTGGACAGCGGCGCGGCATGTCGATTGCATCGCAAGGCAATAAGTTCCGCCGAGAGAGCGCATGAGCATCCAGGTCGCCCTGCATCACCGCACCACCTATCGCTACGACAAGCTGATCAGCCTGGGTCCGCAGGTGGTCCGGCTGCGCCCGGCGCCGCATTGCCGCACCCCGATCATCAGCTATTCGCTGAAAATCTCGCCGAAAGACCATTTCATCAACTGGCAGCAGGACCCGCAGGGCAATTACCTCGCCCGCCTGGTTTTCCCCGAGCGCACCGATCATTTCGAGGTGGTGGTCGATCTGGTCGCCGATATGGCGGTGATCAATCCCTTCGACTTCTTCCTCGAACCGGCGGCCGAGAAATACCCCTTCGACTACGACCCCGACCTGAAGGAAGACCTGGCGCCATTCCAGCGCGTCGATCCGCCGGGCAAGCTGCTCAGCGCCTGGCTCGCCACGGTGCCGCGCAAGGCCGACCGCACGGTCGATTTCCTCGTCGGCCTCAACCAGCGGCTCTCCAACGAGATCAAGTATCTGATCCGTCTCGAACCCGGCGTGCAGACCGCCGAGCAGACCCTGCAGCTCAAAAGCGGCTCCTGCCGCGACACCTCCTGGCTGCTGGTGCAGGCGCTGCGCCATCTCGGTTTCGCTACCCGCTTTGTCTCTGGCTATCTCATTCAGCTGGTCGCCGATGTGAAGGCGCTCGATGGCCCTTCGGGCCCGACCGAGGATTTCACCGACCTGCATGCCTGGGTCGAGGTCTATCTCCCCGGCGCCGGCTGGATCGGCCTCGATCCCACCTCGGGCCTGATGGCGGGCGAGGGGCATATCCCGCTGGCCGCCACGCCCGAACCGCAATCGGCTGCTGCGATCAGCGGTGCCATCGAGAAGGCCGAGGTCGATTTCTCCTACGACATGAAGGTGACGCGGTTCCACGAAACACCGCGCGTCACCAAGCCGATTGCCGATGCCGACTGGGACAAGATGCTCAGGCTCGGCGATGTGGTCGATGCACGGCTGGCCAAGGGCGATGTGCGGCTGACCATGGGCGGCGAACCCACCTTCGTCTCCATCGACGACATGGAGGGCGCCGAATGGAATACGGCGGCGCTCGGCCCCAACAAGCGCACACTGGCCGGCAAGCTGATCCGGCGTCTGGCCGATCGCTTCGCGCCCGGCCATCTGCTGCATTACGGCCAGGGCAAATGGTATCCGGGCGAACAGCTGCCGCGCTGGGCACTCAGTTGCCACTGGCGCAAGGATGGCGAGCCGGTCTGGCGCGAACGCGCGCTGCTGGCCGCCGATGAAGATGCCGGCGATGGCGCCAATGTTTCGGATGCCGATATCTTCACGGCTGCGCTGGCCGAACGGCTGCAGCTCGATCCCGGCTATCGCATCCCCGGTTTCGAGGATCTCTGGTACTACATGTGGCGCGAGCGCCGCCTGCCGGTGAATGTCGATCCCTTCCAGTCGCATCTGAAGGAACCCGAGGAACGCGCGCGGCTCGCCCGCATCTTCGAGCAGGGGCTGGACAAGGTGGTGGGTTACGCCCTGCCGCTGACGCGCGAACCGACAACAGATGGCGCCAAGCGCTGGCGCTCGGGGGCCTGGTTCTTCCGGCCGCAGACCATGTATCTGCTGCCCGGCGATTCACCGATGGGCCTGCGCCTGCCGCTGGACTCGCTGCCTTGGGTGACGGCGAAGGACTACCCCTATCAGCATGTGCCCGACACCATGCAGGACCGGCCGCCGCTGCCGCCGCATGAGGTGTTCCGCCAGGCCAACAAGGTTGTCGCCGACCGCATGCAGGCCTGGGCGCAGGCGCGCAACTATGCCGCCGCCACCGCGCCGCGCGAGCAGACGCCGGTGCCGAAGAACCAGCAGCCCGATCCTTCCGTGGTGCGCACCGCCATGTGCATCGAGCCGCGCGGCGGCCTGCTGCATGTCTTCATGCCGCCGCTGGAACAGGCGGAAGACTATCTCGATCTGGTCACCGCGATCGAAGACACCGCCGTGGTGCTGGGCAAGAAAGTAGTGATCGAGGGCTATCTGCCGCCACGCGATTCCCGCCTGCTGCATTTCAGCGTCACCCCCGATCCCGGCGTCATCGAGGTGAATATCCATCCGTCCTCCAACTGGCGCGAGCTGGCCGAGAAGACGACGATCCTCTACGAGGAGGCGCGCCAGACCCGGCTCGGCACCGAGAAGTTCATGCTCGATGGCCGCCATGTCGGCACCGGCGGCGGCAACCATGTGGTGATGGGCGCGGCGACGCCGCCCGACAGTCCCTTCCTGCGCCGGCCCGACCTGCTGAAGAGTCTGGTCGGCTACTGGCAGAACCATCCCTCGCTGTCCTATCTGTTCTCCGGCCTGTTCATCGGGCCGACCTCGCAGCATCCGCGCGTCGATGAAGGCCGCGACGATGCGCTGGTCAACCTGCAGATCGCGTTTGACCAGGTCGAGCAGAATCCCAATCCGGCGCTATGGCTGGTGGATCGCATCTTCCGCAACGTGCTGACCGATATCACCGGCAACACCCATCGCACCGAATTCTGCATCGACAAGCTCTATTCGCCCGATGGCCCCACCGGCCGGCTTGGCCTGGTCGAGCTGCGCGCCTTCGAGATGCCGCCCGATGTGCGCATGAGCCTGGCGCAGCAGTTGCTGCTGCGCGGGCTGCTGTCCTCCTTCTGGGACAGGCCCTATACCCGCAAGCCGGTGCGCTGGGGCACGCGCCTGCATGACGAATTCCTGCTGCCGCATTTCTGTCTGCAGGATTTCAACGATGTGCTGGACGATCTCAAGCAGCAGGGCCTGGGCTTCGATCCCAACTGGTTCGCTGCCCATGCCGAATTCCGCTTCCCCAAGATCGGCGCGATGGCGGCGCGCGGCATCGAGCTCGAGCTGCGCCATGCGCTGGAGCCCTGGCATGTGCTGGGCGAGGAAGCCACTGCCGGCGGCACCGTGCGCTATGTCGACAGTTCGGTCGAGCGCATGCAGGTGAAGGTGAACGGCCTGGTCGATGGCCGCCATGTGGTGGCCTGCAACGGCCGCGCCGTGCCGATGCGCGCCACCGGCGTGCCGGGCGAATATGTCGCCGGCATCCGCTACAAGGCCTGGGGGCCGCAAAGCGCCATGCATCCGAGCATCGGCGTGCACACCCCGCTGGTGCTGGATCTGTTCGACAGCTGGACCGGCCGCTCGCTCGGCGGGAGCACCTACCATGTGGCGCATCCTGGCGGTCGCAACTACGACACCTTCCCGGTCAATGCCAACGAGGCCGAGGCGCGCCGCCGTGCCCGCTTTTTCGCCATGGGGCATACACCGGGCAGCATGCCGGTCCCGGCCGCGCCGGTCGCCGGCGAACAGCCGCTTACCCTCGACCTGCGAACCGGTTAAACTTCCGGTCCGATTCGGACGCGAAGGGCAAGCCCTGTGAATTCGCCCCTGCAGGCCACGGTTTCTGCCGCGATGTCTTCTTCGGCTGCGCAGCCTGCCCCTGCGCCGGCCTCCAGCCGTCTGCCCAATGGCATCCCGGCCGAAGCCTATGACGAAATGGTCACCGGCCAGGGTCTGATCCGCGGCCACTGGCAGCCGCTGCTGGCGACTTTAAGCGAACTCGGGCCCGCCGGCCTGGCCGAACGCGCCGAGCGCGGCCGGCAGTATCTCGAAGACGAGGGCGTCACCTACAATCTCTACGAACTGCCCGATGGCACCGGTGGCGCGATCGCGCCGCCCCTGCCCGAACAGCGGCCCTGGCGCCTTGATCCGGTGCCGGTGCTGCTCTCGGCCGAGGAATGGGCCGGCATCGAGGCCGGCCTGATCCAGCGCGCGCATCTGCTCGATGCGCTGCTGCGCGATCTCTACGGGCCGATGACGCTGCTGCAGGAACAGCGCGTGCCGCCGGCGCTGGTCTATGGTCACCGCGATTTCCTGCGCGCGGCGCGCCGTACCGATGGCAAACCGCAGGGCCGCATGCTGCAGCATTATGCCGCCGAGCTGGTGCGCGGCCCCGATGGCATCTGGCGCGTGATCGCCGACCGCAGCCAAGCCCCTGCAGGTGCAGGTTACGCATTACAAAATCGCCGCGTGATGTCGCGTCTGCTCGGCCAGGCGTTGCGGCAATGCCGGGTGCGGCCGCTGAATGCCTATTTCGAATACTGGCAGGCCGATCTGGGCAATCGCGCGCCGAAGCTGCAGAGCGGCGTGCAGCCCGACAATCCGCGTGTCGTGCTGCTGACCCCGGGTCCGTATAACGAAGCCTATTTCGAGCATATCTATCTGGCACGCGAACTGGGCGCCACGCTGGTTGAGGGCGCCGACCTCACCATGCGCGAGGGCCGCATCTTCCTGAAGACGCTGGCGGGGCTCGAACCGGTCGATGTCATCATGCGGCGGCTGGATGGCGAATGGTGCGATCCGCTGGAGCTGCGTGCGGATTCCACCCTCGGCGTCGTCGGCCTGATGCAGGCGGTGCGCGACGGCCATGTGTCGGTCTCCAATGCCATCGGCAGCGGCCTGGCCGGTGCGCCGGCGCTGCATGCCTTCCTGCCGAAACTGTCGCAGCGCCTGATGGGCCAGGATCTCTCCATGCCCTCCATCGCCACCTGGTGGTGCGGCCAGTCCTATGCGCTGAAGGAAGTGGAAAACAATTTCGACAAGATGGTGGTGCGCGGCGCCTATGGCCTGAACGACCAGCCCATCGTGGTCGCCAGCCTGCCCGATGCCGAGAAGGTCAGCCTGCTGGCCCAGCTCAAGGCGCATCCGGCCGATTACGTGGCGCAGGAACGCATCGTGCCGTCGGTCTCGCCGGGTCTGGGCGAGAACGGCCTGGAACCGCAGCCGATCCTGCTGCGCGTGCAGGTGGTCGCCGATGGCGACGACTATGTGGTGATGCCGGGCGGCCTGGCGCGGGTGCCGGCGCATAACGATCCCTTCGGTGCCACACTGCAGCGCGGCGGCGTCAACAAGGATGTCTGGGTCGTCGCCAAGGACCAGTCGCCCACCGTGATCCGCGGCAGCAGCACGCGCCAGCGCCTGGCGCTGCGCCGCTCGTCCGGCACGCTGCAAAGCCGCGTCGCCGACGATCTGTTCTGGCTCGGCCGCAGCGTCGAGCGGCTGGATGACGGCGCCCGCCTGCTGCGCGCCGTGCTCTCCCGGCTGGTCGGCGAGTTTGCGTCTGCGCGCGACATGGTGGAAATGGCCGTGCTGGCCCGCGCACTCGCCCGCTGCGGCATCCTCGATCAGCGCGCCGCCGCGGCGCCGCCGGATTCCGCCCTGTTCGCCGGCTCGATCACGCGCGTCTGCAGCTCCGGCCAGCTGCTTGGCCAGACGCTGGACGGCATCGAACGGCTGGCCGCCGTCTCGCGCCATCGCTTCTCGGCCGATATGTGGCGCATGTTCAACCATCTGCTGGGTGAGCTGCGCCAGAGCCGGCCCACCGCCAATGGCGATGCCGATGCGATGCTGGAATTCTGCGACCAGATGATCCGCGCCACCGCCGCCATCGCCGGCATGCTGTCGGAGCATATGACGCGCGGTTCGGGCTGGCGGTTCATCGATTTCGGCCGCCGGCTCGAACGGGCCGTGTTCATCACCCGCAGCGTCTCCGCCGCTACCACCGTGCTGGGCGCCAGCAGCGACAGTGCCTTCCGCATCGCGCTCGAGGTCAGCGATTCCACGCTCACCTACCGCCGGCGCTATCGCGCCTCGCTGCAGGCCTCGGCGGTCTTCGACCTGCTGCTGCTCGATGCCAGCAATCCTCATGCCCTGGCCTTCCAGCTGCATGCCATGGCCCAGCATCTCGATGCGATGCCCAATTCCGAAGCGCCGCCGCGCGGCAGCGACTGCCTCGCGCTGGCCCGGCCCTTCACCGATCTGGTGGCGCTGTTCGATCGCGACGAGATCAGCCGCGAAGAGATGGTGCAGCTGGCCGCCCGCCTGCGCGGCAGCCTGGATGCCGCCGGCGATGCGCTGATGGATGTGTCAGACCAGCTGTCGCGCACCTATTTCAGCCATGTGCAGGTCGCGCGCTCCTTCGGTTTCGGGTCCTAAGATGCGCTACCGCCTGCGCCACACCACGTCTTACAGCTACTCCTGGGCGGTCGATATCTCGCACCACATGCTGCATCTGGCCCTGCCGGATCTGCCGCGCCAACGCGTCAAGACCTGCACCGTCAGCACCAGCCCTTCGGCCGGGCGCATGTCGGAGCAGCAGGATCATTTCGGCAATCGTGTCGCCTATCTCACGCTGGGCGAATCACATACCCGCTTCGATGTCGAATTGCGTGCCGAGGTCGAGGTCGATCCGGTGCAGGCGCCGGACGCAGACAGCACGCCGTCCTGGGAAAGCGTGCGCGACATGCTGGCGGGTGACGGCTTCCCCGTGCCGGTGGCCGAAAGCGAATTCGTGCATGACTCGCCGATGGCACTGCCAAGCGACGAGGCTCTGCAATACGTGCTTACCAGTTTCACACCCGGCCGCCCGGTGCTGGCGGCGGCGCGCGACCTGACCGCGCGCATCTTCAGGGATTTCCGCTACGACCCTGCCGCCACCGAAATCTTCACCCCGGTGGCCGTGGTGATGCAGAAGCGTGCCGGCGTCTGCCAGGATTTCGCCCATCTGGAAATCGCCATGCTGCGCGGCCTGGGGCTCGCCGCGCGCTATGTGTCGGGTTATATCCGCACGCTGCGCGCCACGGATGCACCGGGCAGCGGCCTGCGCGGCGCCGATGCCAGCCACGCCTGGATCAGCGTCTGGTGCGGCCCCGCTCATGGCTGGATCGATCTCGATCCCACCAACAACCTGATCTGCTCGGACGAGCATGTCACGGCTGCCATCGGGCGCGATTACGGCGATATCAGCCCGGTGCGCGGCGTGGTGCTGGGCGGCGGGCCGCATCGCATCGGCGTCGCCGTCGAACTGGTGCCGCTGCTTTAGTCTGGCTGGCCAGGCGGCGAAAGCGCCCCATATTCTGTAGCGACCCAACGGCCACAGTCCCGGAGGACGCATGCCCAGCCATCTTCCCTATACTGCACGCACCAAAACCGGCGATGTCTTCGAGATCAGCTTCCCGCTGCATCGGGAGACCGGCTCGCCGATGCGGGTATCCCAACTGCTGACTGCGCTGCTCGATACCCTGGATCGCGAGATCGGCCTGCTGGGCGAAACCAGCAACGGCGATGTGCTGCAGGCACTCGCCATGGCCACCGCGATCCGCACCGCCATGATCCATGCACCGGGAGCGGTCACCGCGCGGCTCGCCTCCGACCTGCTCGCCGGCGCCCAGTCCGCCATGGAGCGCGCCGAGCGTCACAGTCCGCAGGCCGGTCATGCCTGATCGCGCACCGATCGTCATCATTGGTGCAACCGGTGGAGTGGGTTCGGCCTTGGCGCGCCGGCTGCATGCGGCTGGATACCCGCTGCATCTGATCGCACGCGATGCGAACCGGCTGGCCGCCCTCGCCGGGGAGCTCGCCGCCGGGCAGGCTGTCGCCGATGTGCTCGATGAGGCCGGCCTCGCCGCCGCGATCACGGCGGCCGGGCCCGCCATTGCCGGGCTCGCCTATTGTGTCGGTTCGATCGATCTGGCGCCGCTGCGCGCGGTCACTTCGGCTACCATGCTGCAGGCGTTCCGGCTCAATACGCTGGGGGCCGCGCTGGCCGTTCAGGCAGCGCAGGCGGCGCTCAAGCAGGCCGGCGGCAGCGTCGTCCTGTTTTCTTCAGTGGCTGTCGCCCAGGGCTTTGCCAATCATGCGGTGATCTCGGCCGCGAAAGGCGGCGTCGAGGCACTCGCCATGGCGTTGGCCGCCGAACTCGCTCCCGATATCCGCGTCAATGTCGTGGCACCCAGCCTGACTCGCACCCCACTGGCAGCCAAGCTTACCAGCAATGATGCGATGGCGAAGGCGATTGCCGCGCTGCATGCGATTCCGCGTCT
Source organism: Ferrovibrio terrae (assembly GCF_943371255.1). Taxonomy (GTDB): domain Bacteria; phylum Pseudomonadota; class Alphaproteobacteria; order Ferrovibrionales; family Ferrovibrionaceae; genus Ferrovibrio; species Ferrovibrio terrae_B. Next base: position 22,514 of record NZ_CALRUC010000036.1, read on the forward strand.
GGGTGAGGCAGATGATATTGCTGCCGTTACCGCTTTTCTGCTGTCACCGGATGCTGGCTGGGTCACCGGCCAGGTGATCGGCGTCGATGGCGGGCGGTCACGCCTGCGCACCAGGGGATGATGCCATGATGCGCCGCTCGCACCAGATTCCCCGCATTGCTTTCCTGTTGGGCGCTGCCGGTGCGTTGCCTTTCCTGGCGCTGGCCGCGGCCACCGTGCTGGCGCCACCGCCCTACAGCTTCACCGCCGAAATCCTGCTCACCGGTTATGGCATCGCCATCCTCAGCTTCATGGGCGGCGTGCACTGGGGGCTGGCGATGCGCGACGGGCGCGCGGCGCAATATGGCGTCAGCGTGCTGGTCGCGCTGTATGCCTGGCCGGCGCTGCTGCTCGGCACGGCGGGCGGCTGGCTCTATCTCGCGGCCGGCTTCGTCCTGCTGTTCGGTTTCGATGCCTGGGTTGAACGGCGGGACTGGACGACCGCGTGGTATCTGCGCCTGCGCCTGCCGCTCAGTCTGGCTGCCGCCGGCAGTCTCGCGGTCGCCGCCCTGCTGCGCTAGGCCGGATCCTGCAGCAGGCTCACATGCGCCGAAACCACGCGCCAGCCATCGGCCGTGCGGATCCAGGTCTGGCTCTGGCGGCCGGTCTTGGTGGAATTGGCGCGCTTGAATTCGGTATTCGCGGTGGCGAAGTCGCGGCCATAGGTGGTGATGCGGGTGTTGTAGATCTCGCGCTCCAGGCCGACTGAGGGGCGGCCGGCGCGAAACGCCATGATCTCGTCATAGCTGTGCAGGTTCTCGGTCACGCCATAACGCATGGTCAGCGGGCTGTTGTGAAACAGCTCGTCCAGTACCGCCACATCATTGGTGGTCAGCGCCTTTTCATAGCGCATGAACACGGCGGTCACTTCGGTCACCACGTCGGGAATGTTGATATCCATGAAATCCTCTACACAGCTTTCGATGCGGCAATGCCGATAGACTCAAGCCGCCGCGCCACGCGCAGCGCCAGCTCTTCCTTCCAGGGCGCGGCAATGATCTGCACGCCGATCGGCAGCTTGCCGGCGCGGTCGGCATAGGGTGCTGCCACCACCGGCAGGCCAATCGCCGAGATCGGCTGGGTGAACAGCCCGAGATTGGCGCGCACCGGCATCTCCACGCCGTTCAGCGTCATCATCACCTGGCCAAGTTTCGGCGCCGCCCGCGGCGTTGCCGGGGCCAGGATGATATCGACCTCCCTGAACAGCTCGGCGACACGCGCCTGATACCAGCGGCGGAAGCGGTGGGCCTGTACCAACCAGTCGCTGGGCAGCATCAGGCCGGCGAGGAAGCGGTCGCGCACAGCGGGATCGAAATCATTGGCGCGCGTCTTCAACCGCTCCCGGTGGAGATTCGCGCCTTCAACAGTCGTGATGACATAGGCCGCCGCGCGGCCGCGCCCGGCTTCGGGGATGGTGACGCGCCGGTCGGTGTGCAGCGCCCTGGCAAAGGCGGCCACCGCCTCATGTACCTCCGGATCGCCCTGATCGGCGAAATAGCCATCGGCCACGGCAATGCGCAGGCCGTCGATGCCGGTGTCGATCTTCGCCGTCACCGGTTCGCTCAGTTTCTGCGCGCACCAGGCATCATTCTCGTCCGGTCCCTGCATGGCATCGTAGCTCAGTGCCAGATCGGCGACCGAACGCGCCATCGGTCCCAGATGGTCGAGATCGGCGACGAACGGAAAGCTGCCATGGCGGCTCAGGCGCCCGAAGGTCGGCTTCAGGCCGAACAGGCCGCAGAGCGAGGACGGCACGCGGATCGAGCCATTGGTATCCGAGCCAAGCGCCAGTGGCACCATGCCGGATGCCACCGCGGTGCCCGAGCCACCCGACGAGCCGCCCGACATGCAGGTGGGATCATGCGGGTTGCGCGAGGGGCCGTAATGCACATTCTCGCCGGTGAAGTCATAGGCGTATTCGCCCATGTTCAGCGCGCCGACCAGCACGGCGCCGGCGGCTTCCAGCCGCTGCACCAGCGCCGCATCGGCTTTCGCCGGGGCATGGTCGCGGTTGATCTTCGATCCGGCCAGGGTGGCAAGGCCGGCCACGTCGAACAGGTTTTTGACCGCGAAAGGCACACCCGCCAGCGGCCCGAGCGGCTTGCCCTCGTCGCGCGCCTGGTCGATGGCGGAAGCCCGCGCCCGCGCGCGCTCAGAGGTGACGGCGGTGAAGGCATTCAGTGCTGGATTGGCGGCTTCGATACGCGCCAGCGATACCCGCAGCGCTTCGGTGGCGGATATCTTGCCATCACGCACGGCGGTGGCGATCTCGAACGCCCTGCTCTGGAAATCGATCATCGCGTCCGCTTACGGCTTGAACACCGAGGCCGGTTCGACCTCGTCGGGCAGCGGGAAATTCAGCACGGCTTGTGCGATCTGGCGCGAGCGGATCAGGTTGTCCAGCACGGCCGGGCGCCATGCCGGATCGATGGTCAGAGCCATGGCTGCCGCGGTGGCATCCAGAAAGGCCTCGGCGTCGAATTCCTGACTCATGCAACATCCTCGATCAGCGATACGGCAGCGGTCTTGCGGTCAGTATCCGATACCGGGAAATGACAGGCAACCGAGTGGCCGGCGGAATGCTCCAGGCCGACACCATGCAACAGCGGCATCGACTCGGTGCAGGCATCCTGGCCCTTGGGGCAGCGGCCATAAAAGCGGCAGACCTTGGGCGAGGGATCAATCGGGCTGCGCGGCTCGCCGCTGATGCGCAGGCGCGGCACCGGCGGCGCGCCGCTGCCCTTGACCTGGTCGAAATGCGGAATCGCCGACAGCAGCGCCTTGGTATAGGGATGCGCCGGGTTGCGGAACACTTCCTCGGCCGGCCCGGTCTCGACGATGCGGCCCAGATACATCACCATCACGCGGTCGCACAGCAGGCGCACCACGTTCAGGTCGTGGCTGACGAACAGATAGCTCATGCCCAGGCGCTTTTTCAGGTCTTCCAGCAACTGCAGGATCACCACCTGCACCGAGACATCCAGCGCCGCGGTCGGTTCGTCCAGGATCAGCAGGTCGGGTTCCACCGCGATGGCGCGCGCGATGCCGACGCGGGCCTTCTGGCCGCCCGACAGCTGGTGCGGGAAACGGCCCAGCAGCTCCAGCGGCAGGCCGCACATGGTGGCCAGGGCTTCCACGCGCAGCTTGAGGTCGGCGCGCGGCAAAGGCTTCAGGCGCTGGATCGGATCGGCGATGGCGGCAAAAGCGGTGAAGCGCGGATTGAGGCTGTCGCCGGCATCCTGGAACACCATCTGGATGCGCGGCCGGTACGGGCTCTTGCCGAAGCCTTTCGCCGGCAGATGGCCGATCTCCTCGCCATCCAGGCGGATGCTGCCATCGGTGAGATCGAGCAGGCGGGTCAGCAGGCGCACCAGGGTCGACTTGCCGCAGCCGCTCTCGCCCACCAGGCCCAGCACCTCGCCCTTGCCGATGGTGAAGGTGACATCATCCACCGCATGCAGCTTGGCCACCGGCCTGTCGGCCCGGAACCAGTCCTTGGGCGCTTTGGCGAACAGGCCGGGCTTCTTGCCCACGGTGAACTGCTTGTGCAGCGATTGCGCATCCAGCAGGGGTTTTTTGAAAAACTCGCTCATAGCGGATTCCAGCAGGCCACCATGCTGCCTTTCTGTTCGCCCAGCACATAGGGCAGCGCCTGGTCGCAGCGGCTCTGGCGCCGTTCACAGCGCGCGCTGTAGCGGCAGGGCGGGATCTCGGCGGCACGCAGGTCGGGCAGGTTGCCGGGGATCGCGGCCAGGTCCATCAGGCGGGCGGTCGGCTTCGGCGTCGCCGCGATCAGCTTGGCGGTATAGGGATGGCGCGGATGCGCGAACAGCTCGGCCGTCGGCGCCATCTCGACGATATGGCCGGCATGCATCACCACGATCTGGTCGCAGTATTCCGCCGCCATGCCGAGATCGTGGGTGATCAGCAGCGTCGACATGCCCTGTTCGGCGCCCAGCTCGGCGATCAGGTCCATGATCGCCGCCTGGGTGGTGACATCCAGGCCCGTCGTCGGCTCGTCGGCGATCAGCAGCTTCGGTGCGCAGCTGAGTGCAATGGCGATCATGATGCGCTGGCACATGCCGCCCGACAGTTCGAAGGGATAGGCCTTGGCGCGGCGCTCGGGATCGGGGATGCGTACGCGGGTCAGCATCTCGATGGCGCGCTTCGGCGCCTCGCGGCGGGTGACATTGCCATGCTGCAGCAGCACATCGGCGATCTGGTCGCCGACGCGGCGGATCGGATTGAGTGCCACGCGCGGATTCTGGAAGATCATCGACATCTCGCGGCCGCGGATATCGCGCATCACCGCCTCAGATGCCTGCAGCACATCCAGTCCGCCGAAGCTGGCGGTGCCCTGGCTGACCCGGCCGGCGGCATCGAGGATGCCCATCACGGTAAAGGCCGTCACCGACTTGCCCGAGCCGGACTCGCCCACGATGGCGACCATCTCGCCCTTGTTGACGCTGAAGGTGACCTGCTCCAGCGCCTTGACGATGCCGCCGCGGGTGCGGAATTCGACTGACAGATTGTCGACGGCGAGGACGGGGACGGCACTCATGTGCGCCTCCGCGGATCAACGATATCGCGCAACCCGTCGCCCAGCAGGTTGAAGCAGAACACCGCGGTCATCAGCGCCAGGCCGGGAAACAGCGCCACCCACCATTCGCCCGAGATCATGTAGGCGGCACCCTCGGCCACCAGGATGCCCCATTCCGGCGTCGGCGGCGCGATGCCCAGCCCGATGAAAGACAGCCCGGCGGCGTTGAGGATGGCATAGCCCATGGTGAGCGAACACTGCACCATCAGGATCGGCAGGATATTGGGCAGGATCTGCAGCAGCAGGATGCGGCCCTCGCCATTGCCCGACAGCCGCGCGGCTTCCACGAAACCGGCATTGCGCCGGATATTGGCTTCGGCGCGGGCGACGCGGGCATAGAGCGGCGTGTTGATGATGGCGGTGGCCAGCACGATGTTGCCCACCGTGTTGCCCAGGGCCGCGACGATGCCCATGGCCAGCACGAACAGCGGAAAGGCCATGATGGTATCGGCGAGACGACCGACCACGCGGTCGACCCAGCCGCCGAAAAAGCCGGCGGCGATGCCAGCCAGCGCGCCGATGGCGAAGGTCAGCACCACCGAGAAGAAGGCGATGCCGAGATCGAGCCGGGTGGCCACCAGCACGCGGCTGAAAATGTCGCGGCCCAGCGCATCGGTGCCGAACCAGTGCGCGCCCGAGGGCGGCTTCAGGGTCGCCGCGCCATTGGTGGCGAGCGGGTCATAGGGCGCCAGATACGGTCCGAACAGGGCGCAGAACAGGATGAAGCCGAACAGCGAGAAGGCAAACAGCGTGACTGGATTCTCGGTCAGCACATAGCGGATATGCTTCAGCGTCTCGGTCATGATTCAAACCCGACGCGTGGATCGATCACGATGTAGAGGATGTCGATGGCGAGGTTGAGCGCCACATAGAGCAGCGCCATGGTCAGCACGAAGCCCTGGATCGGCGCGTAGTCCGACGAGATCAGCGCCTCGATTGCAAAAGTCCCGATGCCGGGCCAGGAGAACACCTTCTCGACCAGCACATTGGCGCCGAGCAGGAAGGAAAACACCATGCCCAGCGTGGTCACCACCGGCAGCATGGCATTGCGGAAGGCATAGGCGTAGACGATCTTGCCCTTCGGCAGGCCGGACGCCCGCGCGGTGCGGATGAAATCGCTGCCCAGCACCTCCAGCATGGCGGCGCGCGTCATGCGCGCCAGCGGGGCGAGTGTGAAGATCGCCAGCGCCGTCACCGGCAGCAAAAGCTGCGCGCAGGCGGCGCGGAAGGTGCCGCCGTCGCCCGCCAGCAGCGCGTCGATGGTGTAGAGCCCGGTGACATGCGGCGGCGCGGAATAGAAGATGTCGAGCCGGCCGAGCGGGGCGGGTGCCCAGCCAAGCCGGTAATACAGTACATAGACCAGCAGCAATCCGGTGAAGAAGGCCGGCAGCGACACGCCGGCGGTGGTCATCACGCGGCACAGATGGTCGATCCACGATCCCGGCCGGGTGGCGGCCAGCACGCCGAGCGGCACCGCGATCAGCACCGAGACCAGCAGGCCATAGAGCGTGAGTTCGAGCGAGGCGGGGAGGCGCGTGCGGATCTCGGTCAGCACCGGCTGGCCGGTGGCAATCGAATTGCCCAGATTGCCCTGGCTGAGGTCTTTCAGATAGACGACGAACTGTTCCGGCAGGGTCTTGTCGAGCCCCAGCGCGCGGCGCACCTCCTCGATGGCCTGCGGCGTCGCGGCGGGTCCGGCGAAGAAGGCGGCCGGATCCCCGGGCAGCGCGCGGGTCAGCAGGAAGGTGACGATGAGCACGCCGATCACGCTGGGCAGTGCACCCACCAGGCGTTTTCCGATCAGCCGCAGCATCGCCGCCCTCCTGCCGTCTTCCCCCGGCCTTACAGTTTCTCGATCTGGCGGAAATCGAGCTGGCGATGGAACCAGTAGGTATAGCCCTTGATGTTCTTCTGCATGCCGACATCGAGGATCTGCTGGTACAGCGGAATGCGCGGCGCCTCGTCCATCGCCTGCTTGATGAAGCCCATCACCTGGCCCTTGTACTTGGCCGGATCGGTCTCATAGCGCGAGGCATCGATCAGGGCGTCCATCTTGGCGTCCTTGTAGGCCATGGTGTTGAACACCGCATTCTGGCCGTGATAGCCCCAGAAGAAGTAATAGTCCGGGAAGTTCAGCCAGCCGCCGAAGCTGGCGATATGGATCGGGCGGTTCTTCTGCAGCATGGCGTTGCGGAAGTTGGCGCCGGGGATTTTCTCGATGGTCGCCTTGATGCCGATCTTGCCCAGCGCCTCCTGCAGCAGCACGGCTTCCGGCTCGGATGCGGTGGCATCGCCCAGGTCGATCGAGATGGTGGTCTCGAAGCCGTCGGGATAGCCCGCCTCGGTCAGCAGCTGCTTGGCCTTGGCGAGATCCGTCTTGTAGGGGAAGGGCTGCGGCCAGCTGGCATCTTTCGGTGCATCGGCCGGGCCCAGCGCCATCGGAATGCCGCGGCCATAGATCGCCGACTTGTAGATCTGCTCATAGGGCACCACATGGGCGACCGCCTGGCGCACCTTCACATTGTCGAAGGGCTTCTGCGTCGTCACCATGCCGATGTATTTCAGCGAATTCTCGATCGGCACGCCGACCACCAGATACTTGCCCGAGCCCTTCTCGGCGAGAATCTCGGCGGCATCCTTCTGCGGCATGTCGACCGAGATATCGGCATCGCCGCGTTCCATCAGGGCGCGGCGGTTGCCCGAGGACGGCACCTCGCGGATGATCACGCGCTTGATCTTGGGCAGCGGGCCGCCCTTCCAGTCGTCATTGCGGTTGAAGGTGATTTCCTGGCCCGGCGTCCACTTGTCCAGCTTGTAGGCGCCGCCGGCGGCGGAATTGGTCTTCATCCACTCCATCGCCCAGGGATCTTTCTCGGTGGCGTTCTTCTTCGCCAGCGTCGAGTTGAAGATCGCCGGCACGACAACGGCCATGTCGGGCAGCGACAGCTTGTCTTTCTTCGGCAGGTCGACGCGGAAGGTGTAGTCATCCACCGCCACGAACTGTTCCGGCTTGGTCAGGCTGCCGGCTGCCATCTGGAAGGTGGGGAAGCCGCCGACCGACACCGCGCGGTCGTAAGACCATTTCACATCCTTCGCCGTCACCGGCGTGCCGTCATGGAATTTCGCATCCTTGCGCAGCTTGAAGGTGATCGAGGCGCCATCGGGCGCGACGCTGTAGCTCTCGGCCAGCTCGGGTTCGATCTTGCTGTAGTCATAGGTCATGGTGCCGTCGGGCAGCGCCTTGCGGCCGAAGGTCACCAGGCGGTCGTACATGTTCCAGGCCGCCACATAGGAGCGGAAGCTGGTGCCGACGCCATGGATGTCCAGGCTGTTGGGGCCGTTCTCCACCAGCACCAGCAGGGTTTCCTGCCGCGACTGCGCGAAGGCGGGTGTGGCGGCAAAGGCCGCCGCGGCGATCATCGCCGATGAAGCGAACAGAAAAACGCGGCGATGCATGGATAACTGCGGCATGGTTTTAGGCCCCCGGTCTGCGTTGTGCTTTGCATACACGGTGCAACGCGCGTGCCATGGCCGCGCTGCGGACCGGTGCTTTGCGGTAATCATCTGATCGGCCTGCGGGAATCCTCTGGCCGGGGCGTTTTCCGCGCTGTATGCACTGTGGTCGCCATCCTCTATTACTGACTAAATATTATGCAATTGCACTTTGGCGCGATTAATTTTGCGACAGGGTCATTCTCCAATATGTTATGTTTTCTAGTATCTTAGTAGAATAAATCGGCGGTATGGTGATTGCATACATGTTGAAGAAAGCCCGTCCGGAAAACCCGTCTGAACAGAGAGCGGGTCAAGGAAACCGGGCCAAGGAACCTGAGCCATGACACCCGCTTCTGCCATCACTGCCGCCGCTACCAGTATCGGTCCGCTCCATCTCAGCGCCCTGCGCGAGGCCTATGGCCAGGGCCAGCGCACGCCATCGGCGGTGATCGCGGCGATCTACGATGCCATCGCGGCCAATGGCGAGGATGGTGTGTGGATCGCCCTCAACCCGCGCGCGGCAGCGCTGCAGCGCGCCGCCGAACTGGAAGCCGGCGGTTATACGGCGACGCTGCCGCTCTGGGGTGTGCCCTTTGCGGTGAAAGACAATATCGATGTCGCCGGCCTGCCCACCACGGCAGCCTGCCCGGCATTTTCCAACATGCCGTCGGCGTCGGCCACTGTGGTCGACCGGTTGCTGGCTGCCGGCGCCATCCTGATCGGCAAGACCAACCTGGATCAGTTCGCCACCGGCCTGGTCGGCGTGCGCAGCCCCTATGGCGTGGCGCGCAATCCCTTCAATGCCGATTACATCCCCGGTGGCTCCAGCTCCGGTTCGGCCGTCGCCGTGTCCAGCGGTCTGGTCAGTTTCGCGCTCGGCACCGATACGGCGGGATCTGGCCGCGTGCCGGCCGGCTTCAACAACATCGTCGGGCTGAAACCCAGCCTCGGCCTGCTCAGCGGCAGCGGCATGGTGCCGGCCTGCCGCAGCATCGACTGCGTCTCGGTCTTCGCGCTCACCGTGCCCGACAGCATGGCGGTGCTGGATGCCGCCGCGGCGCTCGATACCAGCGATGGCTACAGCCGCAAGGCACCGGCGGGCTGGCGCAGCGTGGTGCCGGCGAAACCGGCCGCCTTCCGCTTCGGTGTGCCGCAAAAGGCGCAGCGCAAATTCTTCGGCAATGCGGAGGCCGAAAAGCTGTTCGATGCCGCCATCGCAAAACTGCAGGCGATGGGCGGCGCGGCGGTCGAGATCGACTATGCGCCATTCGCCGAGGCTGCCGGCTTCCTCTACCAGCCGGCCGGCACCGCCGAACGCACGGCGGCGACAGCGGTGTTCATGGAACAGCACGCCGATGCCATGCATCCGGTGACGCGTGCCATCGTGGAAAAGGGCCATGAGGCCAGCGGCGCCGATGTGCACCGCCTGCATTACCGCCTGCAGGCCCTGCGCCAGCAGACGGCAAAGGTCTGGGACGATCTCGATTGCCTGGTGGTGCCCACCAGCGGCACGATCTATCGCATCGACGAGGTGGCCGCCGATCCCATCACGTTGAACAGCAATCTCGGCGTCTATACCAACTTCGTGAACTATTTCGATCTTGCCGCGCTGGCCGTGCCCAACGGATTCCAGCCCAATGGGCTGCCCGCCGGCATCACCCTGATCGCGCCGCGCTTCCATGAACCGGTTCTTGCCGCCATCGGGCATGCCTTCCATCAGCAGACCGGCCTTTCACTCGGCGCCACCGGCGTGGCCCAGCCGGCGGCGACGCTGGCTGATGCGCCCTCCTATCCGTGGATCACGGTGGCGGTGTTCGGCGCCCATATGTCGGGCGAGCCGCTCAATCCGCAGCTGCTCGCACTCGGCGGCCGGCTGATCGGGCCCTGCCGCACCGCGCCCGACTACCGGCTCTATCGCCTGAAGGAAAAGGTGCTGCTGCGGCCTGGCCTGGTCCGGGTCGGCAGCAATGCCGGCGTCAGTATCGGGGCCGAGCTCTGGGCCCTGCCGCCGGCCGGCTTCGGCGTGATGACGGCGGCGATTCCGGGTCCGCTCGGCATCGGCAGCGTGACGCTGGAAGACGGCAGCAGCGTGAAGGGTTTTCTCTGCGAAGCCATCGCGATTGGCGATGCGGAAGATATCTCCGCCTATGGCGACTGGCGGGCCTATCGCCGCGCCGTGGCGGCCTGAACGCGCGCGGCACTCCGAATACGGCGCAGTCGGGGGCTGCCTTGCTGCTGGGCAGCCATCGCGGCCGTCGCCCGCCTCTTGGGCATTCGCCGGGCCTGAACCCCGCAAAAACGCCCCAAACCGGCCCGAAACCGCTGGCATGAAATCTGCTTTGTCTGGTTCAGCATCCGGTGCCGAGGCGCATCGGGCTGCGATTACCCCGGCTGCTGGGCTTCGGTTCGGCCCCGGGTGGCGAGACGGACACTTGCGCCGGCCTGCGGAGACCCCGCATGCCGGCGTTTTTTTCGCCCGGCCTGAACATCTGGCCTGAACAAGCCCGTTCACGGGAATGTCGCCATTGTCCGCATGGCGCCGGCGCCGGGGCACGGCTAGGCTGCATACGGTTCATAACCGTACAAACAGATCACGCATCGTTGCTGGGGAAATCATCCGATGAAGCTCTATTTCTCGCCGACCTCGCCCTATGTCCGCAAGGTCACCGTGCTGGCGCTCGAAACCGGCCTCGATGCCAAAATCGAACGCCTGGTGTCGCCCACCACGCCGATCGACCAGAATGCCGAAGTCGCCAAGGCCAATCCGGTCGCCAAGGTGCCCACGCTGGTCACCGATGACGGCCAGCATCTCTTCGACAGCCGGGTGATCTGCGAATATCTCGACGGCCTGCACGACAAGGCGAAGTTCTTCCCCGCCGCCGGCAAGGCGCGCTGGACCGCCCTGCGCGAACAGGCGCTGGGCGATGGCCTGCTCGATGCGGCCCTGCTCGCGCGCTACGAAGGGTTCCTGCGGCCGGAAGACAAGCGCTGGCCGGCCTGGGCCGAGGGCCAGATGAAGAAGGTGTATGGCGCGCTGGCTGAGATCGACCTGATTGCGCCGTCCCTGGGCGACCGCGTCGATATCGGCACCGTCACGCTGGCCTGCGCGCTCGGCTATATGGACTTCCGCTATGCCGGCATCGAATGGCGCAAGCAGTATCCCAAGGCCGCCGCCTTCGCCGACCGCATGTTTGCCCGGCCGTCCTTCCAGGCCACGGTGCCGGCCTGAGGCGCGGAGGCAGAGCATGAGCGATGCGGTGACGCAGCAGCCCTGGCTGGTCGACCGCCGCATCGCGCATCTGCTGCGGACCTGGCGGCTGCGGCGGCCCGCAGCCGACCGCCTGCCATCGCGTGCCAGCATTGATCCGCTCGATCTGGGCGCCGACCTGCTGCCCTATATTGCGCTGGTCGATGTCACCCATGGCGGCACGCGCTTCCGTTTCCGCCTGGTCGGCAGCGGGCTGATCGCACATGCCGGCCTCGATCTCAGCGGCAGCTATATCGACGATCTCAATCCCAACCGCGACTACGTCGAATACATCAATGATCTGTACCGGCTGGCACGCGACAATGGCCTGCCGGTCTATTCCGAAACGCGCTACCGTGCCGCCAGCGGTCGCGTCGGCCTGACCCGGCGGCTGCTTTGCCCGCTCGCCGATGACGGGGCCACCATCGACCGCTTTGTC
>NZ_CALRUC010000037.1:0-32828 GCF_943371255.1 Ferrovibrio terrae
GGATAGCGTTTGCGATAGCGCGGGTCGAGGCCGACCTGCAGCATGATCTTCTCGACATAGGCGCCCATCTCGCTGCGCTTGATCAGGCCATGCGCCACCGGCGCCTCGCCGATGATCTCTTCCACCCGCATGCGCGGATTGAGCGAGGCGTAGGGATCCTGGAAGATCATCTGCACGCCCAGCTGATAGGCGCGCTGTTCCGCGCTGCTGCGGTCGGCGACGGTCTTGCCGTGATACTGGATGGTGCCGTCGCTGGCTTCCATGATGCCGGCGACGATGCGGCCCAGCGTGGACTTGCCGCAGCCGCTTTCGCCCACCAGGCCGACCACTTCACCTTCCTGGATCGTCAGGTCGACATGGTTGACGGCATGGACGGCGCGTTCCTTCAGACCGGCACCGAATAGGTTGGCGATCATGGCAGCGATATCCAGGCGCCAGACAAAGCGCTTGGAAATGCCCTTGAGTTCGAGAATGGGGGCGGTCACGCGACAACCTCCGCCGGGCTCAGCGGCTTGGCATCAAAGGGATGGTGGCAGCGGGCGCTGTGGCCCGGATCGAGTTCGGCCAGTTCTGGCATGGTATCGCAGAGCGCATCGGCGCGGCCGCAGCGGGCCTTGAAACGGCAGCCCGGCGGCAGGTTCAGCGGTGCCGGCGCCATGCCGGGAATCTGGAACAATCGCTTGCCGCGCGGCATCGCGCCGGGCACCGAACCGATCAGGCCGCGGGTATAGGGATGCTGCGGCCGTTCGATCACCGTGGCGATGGCACCGGTTTCGACGATCTTGCCGGCATACATCACCATGATGCGGTCGGCCAGGCCGGCCACCACGGAGAGGTCATGGGTGATCCAGATCAGCGCCGTGCCGGTATCGCGGCAGAGCTTGCGCATCTCGTAGAGAATCTGGCCCTGGATGGTGACGTCCAGCGCCGTGGTCGGTTCGTCGGCGATGATCAGGTCAGGTTTGTGCAGCAGCGCCGTGGCGATTGCGATGCGTTGCCGCATGCCGCCCGAGAACTGGTGCGGATAGGATTTCAGTCGGTCTTCGGGTGCTGCGATGCCGACCGACTGCAGCGTCTCGATGCAGCGGGCGCGGGCGGCAGCTTCACTGACCTTCTCATGCGCCTGTACGGTCTCGATCATCTGGGTATCGACGCGCAGAACCGGGTTCAGCGTCATCATCGGATCCTGGAAGATCATCGCGATGCGCGCGCCGCGCAAGCTGCGCAGGCGATCCGGGCTGGCCGTGGTGAGTTCCTCACCCTTGAACTTGACGCTGCCGGCGGCAATACGGCCGGGCGGATCGATCAGGCCAAGGATGGAGAAGCCGGTGATCGATTTGCCCGAACCGGACTCACCCACCAGGCCGAGGATTTCCCCTGCCTCGACGGAAAAGCTGACGCCATCGACGGCGCGCACGATGCCGTCGCGGGTCGGGAACTGGGTCTCGAGATTGTCGACCTGGAGCGTTGCGGTCATGGAGCTTCAGCGCTTGAGGCGAGGATTGAGGACGTCGCGCAGCTGGTCGCCGACCAGGTTGATGGCGATGATGACGATTGTCAGGATCAGACCGGGGAACAGCGAGATCCAGTAGACGCCGCTAAGCAGATAGTCGAAGCCGTTCGAGATCAGCATGCCCAGCGATGGTTCGGTGACCGGAACGCCCAGGCCCAGGAAGCTCAACGTTGCTTCCAGCGTGATGGCGCGCGCGATGTTGATGGTGGCAATCACGATCAGCGGCGGCATGCAGTTGGGCAGCAGATGCTTCAGCAGCATGCGCGCGCGGCTGATGCCGAGGCAGCGTGCGGCTTCGATATATTCCTTGTTGCGTTCCACCAGCGCAGCCCCGTGGGCGGCGCGGGCGAAATAGGCCCATTGCACGGCGATCAGCGCCACGATCACCTTGTCGACGCCATTGCCCAGCACGGCGAGCAGGATCAGCGCGATCAGGATGGCGGGGAAGGACAGCTGGATATCGACCACGCGCATGATCAGCGCATCGATCTTGCCACCGCTATAGGCGGCCAGCAGGCCGGCCACGGCGCCGATACCCAGTGCTGCCACCACCGAAACGACGCCGACCATCAGGCTGATGCGCAGGCCATAGAGCATGGCGCTCAGCATGTCGCGGCCCTGGCCGTCGCTGCCGAGCAGGAAGACGAAGCCTTCGCCCGACATTTCGCCCGGCGGCTGACGCGCATCCATGATGTCGAGGATGGCGAGATCGTAGGGATTCTGCGGCGAGATATAGGGTGCCACCAGGGACGCACCGAGCATCAGCACCAGCAGAACCAGACCGAGGAGGGCCAGTTTGCTTTCGGCGAATTCGGCGACGATGCGCTTCCAGGGTGCCTCGGTCTTGGCCAGTGGCGCACCGGTTGTGATGGCAACGGGTGTTGCGGCGGTCTGGCTCATTTCGCCTCTCCCAGCCGCACGCGCGGATCGAGCACCGAATACAGGATGTCGACGATCAGGCTGATGATGACCAGCAGGAACACCACCACGATCAGATAGGCGACCACCACGGGGCGATCGAGATGCACGATGGAATCGATCAGCAGCTTGCCCATGCCGGGCCAGGAAAAGATCGTCTCGGTGATGACGGCAAAGGCGATCAGGCTGCCCAGTTCCAGACCGGTGACAGTGGTGATCGGCACCATGATGTTCTTCAGGATATGCACGCCGATGACGCGGCGTTCGCTCAGGCCCTTGGCGCGGGCGAATTTCACGTAATCCATCAGCATCACCTCGCGCGCGGTGGCGCGCGCCAGGCGGATGATCAGGGCGCATTTCGATAGGCCGAGCGTCAGCGCCGGCAGGGCTAGGTATTTCCAGCCGGCAGCCGACAGGAAGCTGACATGGATGCCGAGGATTTCCATTGTCGGGCCGCGGCCCGAAGCCGGCAGCCAGCCGAGCTGCACGGCAAAAACCATGATCAGCATCAGGCCGACCCAGAAATTCGGCAGCGAGAAGCCAAGCACCGAACCGGCCATGATGGCGCGTGCCGCCACGGTTTCATGGCGCAGGCCGGCATAGAGACCGAGCGGCACGCCGATCACAACCGACAGGAACGTGGCGATCAGTGCCAGCTCCAGCGTCGCCGGCATGCGCTCGAGGATCAGGTTGATGGCAGGCTGGCCGAAGACGAAGGATTTGCCGAATTCGCCCTTCAGTGCAGACAGCACGAAGGCGAGATACTGCTCCCACATCGGCCGGTCGAGGCCCAGTGCCTTGGCGATGGCTTCGCGGTCAAGCTCGGTCGCTTCCGGACTGACCAGAATCGCCAGCGGATCACCGATCATGTAGATGCCGACAAACACCAGCACCGACATGACTGCCATGACCAATGCCGCCTGCATCAGGCGTCTGATAATAAAAACGAGCATGACTTAGAGACGCCCCGACACCCTGTTTCGCCGGTGCCAATTCATGGTCATTCCGCCGGCTTCTCTGACCCAGCCTATACCGGAATCCACATGCACTGCCTAGGTTTTCTTACAGAATGACTTGATAACGCGCCGACATGGTTTCCATGTGCCGCCGGCAGTCACAGCGCGTGTTGTTGGCGCTGCGCGGTTGCGTGCATTGACTGAACCAGTGCTGCGATTGGTTCGCAGACATGGCGGCCCTGCAACGAGAAGCGCCGCCGGTGATGTAACCGGCGGCGCTGTCAGTTCAGTCCGAATGAGGAAGCCGCAGCGTCAGCTTTCGCTGTTGCCCGGGGCTTCAGTTGCTGCCGCCTCGGCAGGCGCTTCGGCCGTCTTGTCGCGGACCTGGATGCGGGCTTCGCGGGCATCACGCTTTTCTTTGTTCTGCTTGCGCTTGGCGGCCAGCAGCAGCACGCGGTCGAGTTCCATCTGGCTGCAGATACCGAGATAGACCGGATCGCGCGGCTTGATGTTGGCGTGATTGGGATGGGTGTGGTTCTTCACGCGATCAATGGTCGCCTTGGTGGTGCCGAGCAGCTTCTGGATCTGTGCGGTCTGCACTTCCGGATGATACTTCAGCAGCCAGGCGATGGCATCGGGACGATCCTGGCGCTTGGACACCGGGGTGTATTTCGCACCCTTGGTCTTCTGGCGCTGCAGCGGCACGGTCGGCGCCAGCAGCTTGAGGTCGCCGCTCGGATCCTTTTCGCAGCGTTCGATCTCGCCCGGACCGAGCTGGCCATTGGCGACCGGATCGAGGCCGACGATACCAATCGCCACCTCGCCATCGGCGATGCCCTTCACTTCCAGCACATGCAGGCCGCAGAAGCGGGCAATCTGGTCGAAGGTCAGCTTGGTATTGTCGATCAGCCACACGGCAGTGGCTTTCGGCATCAACGGCAATGCCATGGGTAAAATCCTTCTCAGGCGGCCGGCCGCGGTCAGCGGCCGCCCGCGGGGGCGAAATCGCGCGACAATATAGTGCAATGGTTCGGGGGTGCAACCACCCCGGGGGTGCTAAGTTATTGTTTTTATGTCAGATCGTTAGCAAAACTTTGCCGACATGGTCGCCATGGTCGATCCGGACATGGGCCTGGGCAGCCTCCGCCAGCGGAAAGCGGCTGTCGATGATGGCTTTCAGCCGGCCATCGGCAAAAGCCGGCCAGACCCTGGCCTCCAGCGCGCGGGCAATGTCGCCCTTGAAGGCGATGGGACGCGGCCGCAGCGTCGAGCCGGTCACCGTCAGCCGCTTGCGCATCAGCAGGCTCAGATCGCCCTCGCCCTTGGGGCCGCCCTGCACGGCAATGATCACCAGCCGGCCTTCCTCAGCCAGGCTCTTGATGTTGGGCGCGAAGTATTTGCCGCCCACCATGTCGAGAACGACATCGACACCCTTGCCATCGGTGAGTTCAGCGATGCGGGCGGCGAAATCCTCGGTCTTGTAGTTGATCGCCTTTTCAGCACCGAGGCTTTCGCAGAAGCGGCATTTCTCATCCGTGCCGGCGGTCGCGAAGATACGCTTGGCGCCGAGCAGCCTGGCCAGCTGGATCGCGGCGACGCCGATGCCCGATGCGCCACCATGGATCAGGATGCTTTCCCCGGCCTTCAGCTGGCCACGATCGGCGATGTTGCTCCACACGGTGAACCAGTTCTCCGGCAGGGCCGCGGCTTCCGCCATGTCGAGCCCGCTTGGCACCGGCAGGCATTGCTCGCCCGGCGCCACGCAATAGGTGGCATAGCCACCGCCGGCCACCAGCGCGCAAACCTTGTCGCCAATTTTCCAGCGCTGCACGCCGTCTCCGAGGGCAACGATTTCGCCGGCCACTTCCAGGCCCGGATAATCGGGTGCGCCGGGCGGCGGCGGATACATGCCGCTGCGCTGCAGAACATCGGGGCGGTTCACGCCGGCAGCCAGCACCTTGATCAGAACTTCGCCGGCCGCCGGCTGCACCAGTGGCCGTTCGCCGGGTTTCAGCACCTCGGGGCCACCGGGCTGGCTGATCTCGATCACCGTCATGGTCTGGGGCAGCATCGTTGGCTCTCCGCAAAAGGACTGCCAGTGATCTAATCGGACCCGGTGTCCACGGCAAGCCGGCAAGTTTTGCTTTATCGGATATTCCGCGTTTAGTATGCGGCAAGCAAAACCGGGGAGGCCGGGATGGATTGGGACGAAGCCGAGCGGCGCAAACCCGCGCTACCGAAATTCGAGACGATGTCGATTGAAGACCTCGAGGACCGCATCCTCGCGCTCGAAGCCGAGATTGCCACCATCCGCGGCGTCATCAAGGCCAAGCAGGCCGCGCGCGGCTCCGCCGACAGCTTCTTCAAGAAATAGGCATCTCCGGCGCGCGGATATGCGCCGGCACCAGATCGTCGATCGCCGCATCCGTTCCTCGCAGCGCGACGCGGCAGACCGTGATGCCCGGTTCGGCCTGACTCTGCAGCACGATGAACTGCCCGCCGGCGGCGCGCGCCACCGCGCGGTCGTATTCCATCATGCGCCAGCAGGCCTGGGTGCGGCCGCTGCCGCGCAGGGGGCAGGGGGTCTCGATCCGGGCCAGCACGGTGTCGGCCGTGACGGCCTCGACCGGTACCTGTTTCGGGCTGGGGAAACCCTGCTGCCAGGCCCGGCCCAGGGCGGGCAGATCGGCGGCCGGGCCGATACCTTTGCGGCGGATGGCCAAAGCGGCCAGGGCGCGGGACCAGGCGAAACTGGCCGGCTGCAGGATTGGCCAGCGCGCCAGCAGGGCGGAGATGGCGAGAAGTCCCGCCACGCTTCGGCGAATTAAGATTTTCTGGATCGGCGTCATGAAACAGACATATGACAAATTTTGTCATATGTCAAAACCGTTCAGCGTGCCCGAACAGTTCTCAGGATCATGTCGATGGCGGCAACAGCCCGGTCGCGCCAGACGGATTTATCCAGCTCGGTGGCGAGCCGGGGATCGTGGAAGCGGGCCATCAGGTCATCAATGGTCACTGCCAGCTTCTCGGCTGGGTCGCCCCGGAAGGCGCCGGCGGCACTGCCCTCGGCCAGCAGGCCGGCCAGATGGCGGCGGACATGGCTGCGATGCTGCCGGGGCAGGGAGCCCAGATTGCGGGTGACCTCGTCCAGCACTTCGACCAGACACGGGTCCGACAGGTAACGCCTTGTATTTTCTGCATCCATGAGCAGGAACGCCTGCAGGCGGGCGGCCGGGCTGCGGCCATGGTCGCGGGCGATCGCGGCCAGGCGGGTCTCGTCCTCGGCCAGCCAGCGGGTCGCCAGAGCAGCCACAATGGCACGCTTGTTCTGGTAATGCCGGTAAACGGCGGTGCGGGCGATGCCGGCCTCGGCCGCGATATCCTCGATGCGGCAGCGCTTGCCGCCCAGGCGCCGGAAGCAGGCCAGGGCTGCATCCAGCAGCCGGTCCTGCACGGGCCCCGCCAGGGCCTCGGCGGCGTCCTGCGGCTCGCTTTGTGACACGACGGCCATTTTTGTCATGACCAGACCATACAGGAGGATCGCCACTTCACGAAATCTTAAGTGCGGCCGGTGATACTGGGTTCGTTACAGATTTCGATTTAGTCCGGTCATAGTTTCCTCCCTGTTGGTTTTGACCTTCAGGCCGCCGGGTCGCTCCGGCGGCCTTTTTTTGTGTCTGAATCGACCGGTTTCCTCTGCTTGACTGATCCGGGTACGGCGTGGATTAATCGCTACAGTTTCGAGATTGAGGCAAGATTGTCGGGTCGCCCCGTCCGCCAGGATGAGGCGGCCCGCTTTTTTGTCTGCTACCCATAAAGCCTTGAGAAAATTGTCCGGGAGGGCGCCATGCTGGAACCCAAATTCTTCCGCTTCGACACGTTGAGCCTGCATGCAGGCCAGCAGCCCGATCCGGCAACCGGCGCGCGCGCCGTGCCGATCTACCAGACCACCTCCTATGTCTTCCGCGATGCCGATCATGCGGCGGCGCTGTTCAACCTTGAACGTGGCGGCCACATCTATTCGCGCATCTCCAATCCCACCGTCGCGGTACTGGAAGAACGCCTGGCGGCACTCGAAGGCGGCGTTGGTGCCGTGTGCACGGCCTCGGGGCAGGCGGCATTGCATCTGGCGATTGCAACCCTGATGGGGCAGGGCGGTCATATCGTCGCCTCGCGCAACATCTATGGCGGCAGCTACAACATTCTCGTTCACACGCTGCCGCGCTTTGGCATCACCACCACCTTTGTCGATCCGCGCGACCATGCAGCATGGAAGGCGGCGATCAAGCCGGAAACCCGCCTGGTGTTCGGCGAGATTCTCGGCAATCCGGGCCTCGAAGTGCTGGACGTGCCGGCGGTGGCGAAGATCGCCCATGATGCCGGCCTGCCGCTGATGCTCGATTGCACCTTCGCCACGCCGTATCTGTTCCGGGGCTTCGAGCATGGCGCCGATCTGGTCATGCATTCGGCCACCAAATTCCTTGGTGGTCATGGCGTTGCCATCGGCGGCGCGCTGATCGATTCCGGCCGCTTCGACTGGGAGGCTTCAGGCAAGTTCCCGACCCTGACAGAGCCTTACGCGGGCTATCACGGGCTCGACTTCGCGGAGGAATTCGGCCCCGCCGCCTTCATCATGCGGGCGCGGGCCGAAGGCCTGCGCGATTTCGGCGCCTGCATGTCACCCACCAATGCCTTCCATCTGCTGCAGGGCGTCGAGACACTCCCCTTGCGCATGGCGCGCCATGTCGAGAACAGCCGCAAGGTGGTGGCTTTCCTGAAAAGCCATCCGGCAGTCGCCTGGGTCTCGTATCCGGAACTGGAAGAGCATCCCGATCATGTGCTGGCGAAGACGCTGCTGCCGAAGGGCTGTGGGGCGGTGTTCAGCTTTGGCGTCAAGGGTGGTCGTGAAGCCGGCCGCGTGCTGATCGAGGCGCTGCAGGTGTTTTCGCATCTCGCCAATGTCGGCGATGCCAAGTCGCTGGTGATTCATCCGGCCAGCACCACGCATCAGCAGATGAGCGCCACTGAGCTGAAGGCCGCCGGTATTGGCGAGGAGCTGGTGCGGTTGTCCGTGGGCCTGGAAGACAGCCAGGATCTGATCGACGATCTGAACCAGGCCCTGCGCGCGGCGCAGAAGGCCATCAAGGCTGCAGCAGAGTAAGGGCGGGGAAACGAAGCGATGTGGCTTGATGTAACGGGCAAAAAGATTTTTGCGGCCACTGGCGGCAAGGCTTTCGATGCGGCGAAACCAACCGTGGTGTTCATTCACGGTAATGCCTGCGACCATACCAGTTGGGCGATGCAGACGCGTTGGTTTGCCTATCATGGCTATTCGGTGCTCGCGGTTGACCTGCCGGGCAATGGTCGCTCCGAGGGTCCGATGCTGGAGAGCGTTGAGGCTTTCGCCGACTGGATGCCGCTGCTGCTGGATGCCGCCGGCGTGCGGCAGGCGGCGCTGGTCGGCCATTCGATGGGTGCGCTGATCGCGCTGGAAACCGCAGTCCGGCATCCGTCGCGTGTGCAGAAGATTTCACTGTTGGGCTTTGCTTTCCCGATGGCTGTTAATCCCGAGCTGCAGGCGCTGGCCGATAGTGGCGCCTATACGGTCGTCGAACTGATGAATGACTGGATGATCGCGAAAAAGAACCAGATCGGCAGCAACCGTGTGCCTGGATCGCATCTGCTCAACGGCAGCATCCGCCTGATCGACCGGGCGCCACGCAACTGCCTGGCGCTTGGCTTCCGCCTGTGCAATGCCTATCAGAACGGCAAGCAGGCGGTGGCGGCTGTCGCCGCGCCGGTGCAGATCATTGCCGGCGAGCGCGACCAGATGACACCCTTGCGCGCCGCACGCGGCTGGGCCAAAGAGTTCAAGGATGGCCGCATCGACGTGTTGCCGGGCTGCGGCCATATGATGATGGGCGAACGTCCCGATGAGACGCTGGATGCGCTCAAAATTTTCATTGCTGGATAAAAGATGGCCAAAGACCCTGTCAAAGCAGAACAGCGCCTGTATCTGATCACGCCGCCGGTCATCGAGCCGGTCGTGTTCGCCGAGGAGCTGAAGAAGGCGCTTGGCGCCGGCGATGTCGCCTGCCTGCAACTGCGCCTGAAAGACGGCGAGCAGTCGGCATCGGACAATACCTTCCGGCGTGCAACCGAAGCCCTGCTGCCGATCTGCCACGACCATGATGTGGCATTGCTGATCAACGACCGGCCGGATCTGGCCATCAAGTTCGGTGCCGATGGCGTGCATGTCGGCCAGGAGGATGCGCCCTATGAGGAGGCCCGCCGCATCCTGGGGCCAGACCGCATCGTTGGCGTCACCTGCCATGACTCCCGCCACCTGGCGATGGAGGCTGCCGAGGCTGGTGCCGATTACGTCGCCTTTGGCGCCTTTTTTGCCACCGACACGAAACAGCCCAAGACCAGGGCAGAACCGGACCTGATCGCCTGGTGGGCAGACCTGATGGAAGTGCCCTGTGTGGCCATCGGGGGGATAACGGTCGAGAATTGCCCTGTTCTGATCGAGGCGGGGGCCGACTTTCTGGCGGTTTCTGCCGGCGTCTGGCGCCATCCCGAAGGCCCGGCCGAGGCGGTAAAAGCCTTTAATGCGGCAATTGCCAAGCACGGGCGGCGCTGATAGGTTCCGCCGCCTTTCCAAAAAACGAGCAAATCCGTCCCCCATGGCCCTGCGATCCGCCTTGATCAATGCGATGGCAAACGCAGCGCGTAAAGCGCAGCGCAGCCTGATCCGCGACTTCAACGAGGTCGAGCACCTGCAGGTCTCGAAGAAGGGCCCGGCTGACTTCGTCTCTGCCGCCGACCGCAAAGCCGAGAAGGTTCTGCAGCAGGAGCTGTCCAAGCTGCGTCCGGATTTCGGCTTCGTGATGGAAGAGGGTGGCCGGATCGAAGCCAAGGACGGCAAGAGCTACTGGATCATCGATCCGCTGGATGGCACGACGAATTTCCTGCATGGCATTCCGCATTTCGCCATTTCGGTCGGCGTGCAGCGTGAAGGCGAGCTGGTTGCCGGCATCGTACTGGATGTGGTGCGCGACGAGCTGTTCTGGGCCGAGAAGGGCGTTGGCGCCTATGTCAACGAGCGCCGCATCCGTGTCTCCGCCCGTCGCAAGCTGCCGGAAGCGGTATTCGGCACCGGCATTCCCTTCCATGGCAAACCGGGCCATCAGCCCTTCGTGAAGGAAATGACCACGGTGATGGCCGAGGTCGCCGGCATCCGCCGTCTCGGTGCCGCTGCGCTCGATCTGGCCTATGTGGCCGCCGGGCGCTTTGACGGCTTCTGGGAAACCGGCCTGCAGCCCTGGGATATTTCGGCCGGCATCGTATTGGTGCGCGAGGCTGGTGGCACGGTCACTGATCTGGCCGGTGGCGACCAGATGATGGAGACCGGCGGGATCATTGCAGCCAATGATGTGCTGCATGCGCCATTGAGCAAGCTGCTCAAGGCCTGATCCCCCGCAGACCTGATCCTGCAGGCCCGTTTGCGGGCTTGATCCTCCGTACAAGTGATTGATTTCCTGCTCCCGGCACCAGCTTGCCGGGTTGTCGCAGTCCGCTGCCTCCGCTATCGTTCGCCACATATTTTCGGGGTAGGGGGACTTTTTCCGATGGCCAGGCCGCTTTCGCTTTCGCTTTCGCTTGTCGCCCTTTCGCTGGCATGCGGTCTTGCTGGCGGCTTTGCTGTGTGCATGCCACGCCCGGCGCTGGCCCAGAATTACATCGGCAGTGGCAACATCACCTTCAATCCGCAGGCCCTGGATCAGCTGAGCGCTGGCCGCGGCCTGTCCGCTCCGGCTCCTTCGACACAGGCTCCGCTGCTGGGAGCCACCGGCAAGCCCAGCAAGGCGGTGAAAAAGCAACGTGTGCTGCCGTTGGCCAGCCAGGCAGTCACGGATGGCCCGCAGCCGCTGGTTGGCGAGACTGGCAAATCTTCGGCCATCAAGCTGAAGCCGCCGCGTGCCTCCACAGCGACCCGCAAGGCCTCAGCCACGCCCGCCGCGCCCAAGAGTGATGCTGCTGCGGCTCCCGTTGCCGCTGCCCCGGCCCCCGTTCAAGCCGCCCCGGTTCAGCCGGCCCCTGCCGCGCCGCCGGTGGCTGTGGCCCCCGCGCCGATGCCCGCACCGGTTCCAGGCACGCCGATGGCTGTTGCGCCTGCCCCCCAGACCTCTGCCCCGGTGGCTGCCGCGCCGGCGCCCGCACCGGCCCCGGCCGCTCCTCCGGCCCCGGTTGCCACGCCGGCGCCCGCCCCCATCGCGCCGGTGACGACCCCGGCGCCTGCGACCACGCCTGCTCAGCAGATGGCGACCGCACCCGCTGCACCGCGCCCAGTGCCGGCCCCGGCCGCCCAGGGCGGTGTGGTGACCGTATCCTTCCCCGGTGGGCAGGGTGAATTGCCGAGCGCCGATCTCGCGGCGCTGGATGGCCTGGCCAAGCAATATGCCAGTGGCGAGGACCGCCTGCAGATTCGTGCCTATGCCTCCAGCACGGTGGCGGATGGCGGCAGCGGCGCCCGCCGTCTGTCGCTGACCCGCGCGCTTGCGGTGCGGCAGTATCTGATTGACAAGGGTATTCGCTCCACCCGTATCGACGTGCGCGCGCTTGGTGCGCCCACCGATGGCAGCGCCGCAGACCGCGTCGAGATCGCCCCGGTTGGCCGCTAGTTGACCGGTTCCGGCCGTCTAGACAGGAGCCCGGATTCCGGATTGTCGCATATCTGTGGTTGATCCGGCTTGCTGCCATGGGCGATCATCAGCCGTCCGCTCCTTGATTCGTACTATGTTTCTCAAGCGGTTGCCGCTCGCGCAGCCAGTCTGCGGCAGTTCACGAGCAAGCCTGCCGGTTGGCGCCGTGAAATTGCCGTATTCGCTCCGTAACGCAGAAGCGGAAGGATGGATTGAATGACCAAGCCTGGCCGTTTCCTGTTGCGCATGGTGCTGTTCCTGGCCGCCGTTGGCGTCGTCATCGCCGTGCTGCATACCACCCTGCTGCGCGCCTATATGGCCAATGTGGCGCTCAACAGCCTGATCGGCGCGATCCTGCTGATCGGCATCCTCTATACATTCCGCCAGGTCTGGGAAATTGGCCGCGAGGCCAACTGGGTTGAAGCCTGGCAGCGTGCCCAGCGCAGCGGCGGCAGCAATATCGGCGAGCCGTCGAACCTGCTCGCGCCGCTGGCCCGCATGCTCGCCAATCGCGGCCCGCGCGGCTCGCTGCATGCCACGGCGACGCGTGCCTTGCTGGACTCGGTGGGTTCGCGCCTGGATGAAGGCCGCGAGATTTCGCGCTATTTCATCGGCCTGATGGTGTTTCTCGGCCTGCTCGGCACCTTCTGGGGCCTGCTGGAAACCATCAATGGCGTCAGCGACACGATCAATGGCCTGTCGCTGGGCGCCACCGAAGACATCAATGTGTTGTTCAACAAGCTGAAGGGTGGTCTTGAAACCCCGCTGACGGGTATGGGCCTGGCCTTCTCGGCCTCGATGATGGGCCTTGCCGGTTCGCTGATCCTGGGCTTCCTCGATCTGCAAGCAGGCCAGGCGCAGAACCGCTTCTACAACGATCTGGAAGAATGGCTGGCTGGCTTCACCCGTGTCGGCGGCGGCGCCGTGGCAGAAGGCGACCAGTCGGTGCCGGCCTATGTGCAGGCCCTGCTGGAGCAGACCGCGGACAGTCTCGATAACCTGCAGCGCACCATGGCACGCAGCGAAGACAGCCGCGGCCAGACCGGTGCCGCGCTGCTGCAGCTCAATGAAAAGCTTAGCCTGCTCACCGAGCAGATGCGTGCCGAGCAGGGATTGCTGCTGAAGCTGACCGAGCATCAGATCGACATGAAGCCGATCATGGCCAAGCTGGCGCAGGGCGCCGATGGCGGCAACTTCGACACCGTCAGCCGGGGCCATCTGCGCAACATCGATATCCTGCTGACCCGCATGCTCGACGATGCCGCGCAGGGCCGCGCCAAGCTGGTGGATGACATGCGCGCCGAGATCAAGCTGCTGTCGCGCACCATCGCGGCGTCTGCCGACACCCAGCGCCGGAGCTAGGCGCCATGGCGCTGGGCCGCAGTCACAGGCGCAACGATCACCAGAGCGCCGGCCCGTGGCCGGGCTATGTCGATGTGCTCTCCACATTGCTCATGGTCATCGTCTTCGTGCTGGCGGTGTTCATGCTGGTGCAGTTCTTCCTCGCCAATGCGATTTCCGGCCGTGACAAGGCGATCGAAGGGCTGCGCAGCGAACTGGCCGGGCTGGTCGACCAACTCTCGCTGGAAAAACGCAACAACGCGCAGCTCAGGTTCGACCTCACCAACATGCAGGCCACGCTCAGCGGTGCCACGGCCGAACGTGATCAGCTTGCCGCCGTGCTGGCCGACAGCCAGGCCCGGGCCGACGATGCCGAAAAACGGCTGGCTGAGCAGCAGCAGATCCTGGTCGACCTGCAGGGCAAGCTGGTGTCCAGCAGCGGCCAGCTGGAACAGGAGAAACGGCTGACGAGCGAGGCGCGCAGCCAGGTCGATCTGTTGAACCGGCAGATTCTGGCGCTGCGTGAGCAACTGGGCCAGATCGAGCGGATTCTCAAAGAAAGCGAAGAGAAGGATAAGACCAACCAGGCACAGGTCAGCGATCTGGGGCGCCGGTTGAATGCGGCGTTGGCCCGCAAGGTCGATGAACTCACCAATTATCGCTCTGAATTCTTCGGTCGCTTGCGTCAGGCGCTGGGCAACCGTCGCGATATCCAGGTGGTGGGTGATCGCTTCGTCTTCCAGTCCGAAGTGCTGTTCGATTCCGCGTCGGCCGAACTGAAGCCTGAAGGCCGCGAACAGATCGGCAAGCTGGCCAAGACGCTGATCGAAATCAGCAGCAAGATTCCCAAGGAGCTGCCCTGGGTGCTGCGCGTCGATGGCCATACCGACAAACTGCCAATCAACACCGCGCAGTTCCCGTCGAACTGGGAGCTGTCGTCGGCGCGCGCCATCTCGGTAGTAAAGTTCCTTGCCAGCCAGGGCGTACCGGTCGAACGCCTGGCCGCTACCGGCTTTGGCGAATTCCAGCCGCTGGATGCGCGCGAAGATCAGACGGCGTTTCGCCGCAACCGGCGCATCGAACTGAAGCTCACCGAGCGATAGCCATGTTCGAGGAAGCGTTTCTCAAAGTCGGCGAGCGCCTTGGAGCGCTGCAGGCCAAGGTGGTGGTTGCCCTGATGGGCGGCGCGCTGACGCTGGCCGTCCTGGTAGCCGCCGGGGTGTATGTCTGGCTGCATCCCGTGATGCACTGCCGGCAGCAGAGTGCGCTGTTGTTCTTCGGCACGGCGGTGCGTAAGGGCGAGCATGTCCGCCATGTCGATGGCAACGAGTGGAAGGGCTTTGTCGAGTCGGCGATCGTGCCGCGGCTGCCCGATGGCTTCACCGTTCTGGAGGGACAGGGCTTCTATCGTTCGGTCGTTGATGGCAATGCCATGCAGGAAGGCACCTATATCCTGATGGTGGCCCATCGCAACGATGGCGATATCAATGCCCGGCTTGCCTCCATCGTCGAGGACTACAAGACGCGCTTCAATCAGGAAAGCGTGCTGCGCCTCGATCAGTGCGGCGCCTACCGCTTTTAGTTTTCGATTTCCCGCAGCTTGGCTTCATCGAGCTGGCAGTCCAGCACGGTGGGCTGGAACACCGCACCGACCAGCAGGCGGCCCTGGTGCTGAACGCCGACGCTGGCACCCGACAGCATATCGCCTGGATCGCTGAAAGCTTCCGAAGTCTGTATCGCACCACGTGCATTGCGGCTGAGCCGCAGGATCATGCTGGGGCTTTCCTTCTCGGCATTCATGGCGTGGCCGATGAAGGCGAAGGCATTGGCATGGGCGGCGACCCAGAGCTCGCCATTGGCATCGCGGCGGATATTGTCGGCACCGCCGGGTAACGCCAGGCTGCCGCTGCGCAGCAGCATGCCGCTGGTGGCTTCGCGCGTATAGGCCATGATCATGCGCCACTGGGTGGAGCCGACCAGCACGGTGCCGCCATCGGCACTGATTTCAATGCCGTTGGCGAAGGCGATATTGTCGGCCACCACACGGGCACCGCGGCCATCGTGATAGACGACGGTGGAGCGCGCCAGCTGCAGCAGGTTTTCCACCATATGCATCCAGCCGGGGCCGGAGCCACGGTCATTGGTCAGGTAGAAGGATTCGGGGCCGGCGGCGGCAATGCCATTGGGATGCACGAACAGATCGCTGGACACGCTGCCACGATGGCGCAGGACCGGAACGCTGCCCGCATCCTGCTGCACGGCGAAGATCTCCACCGTGTGACGGTCGCTGCTGCGATGATTGATGACATGCAGGAAACTCTGGCCATCGGGCGCAGTGAACAGGCTCAGGCCATGCGGATGCAGCACCATGCTGGCCGGTGTTTCCAGCCGGGTGAATGTGCCCGGGCGGCTGCTCAGATCGTAGAAATACAATCCGCCCGGCGCGGTGCGATCGCGGCGATCCTGACTGGAGACGATGGCGCCGGGCAGCAGGCCCGGCCCATCGGGCAGCACGGCCATGTCCTCGGGGCCGGGCGGCGCAGGCACCGCCACGCACTGCCCTGCGGTGAAGGCCTCCACGCTGCGATAGGCGCCGCCCAGCCAGATCGTGTAGCCGACATAGACGATGATGCCGACCACGGCAAAGCGCCACCAGAATCGCATCAGCCGGCCGGGCAGCGGCCTGTCGGCGCGGCGCTTACGCGGCATCGGCCGCCGATCCCGTCATGAACTGCAGCCGGGCGAGGCGGGCGTAAAGCCCGTCTTCGGCGATCAGGCTGTCGTGGCGGCCCGCGGCGACGATGCGGCCCTGATCCATCACCACGATGCGGTCGGCCTTCTGCACGGTGGCGAGGCGATGGGCGATCACAAGCGTGGTGCGGCCCTGCATCAGCCGCTCCAGCGCGGTCTGCACCTTGCGCTCGGATTCCGCATCCAGCGACGAGGTCGCCTCGTCCAGCAACAGTACCGGCGGATCGCGCAGCAGGGCACGTGCAATGGCGATACGCTGGCGCTGGCCGCCAGATAGCCGCACGCCGCGCTCACCCAGATAGGTGTCGTAGCCCTGCGGCAGTGCCTGGATGAAGCCGCGCGCGGCGGCGGCTTCGGCGGCGGCATGCACGTCGGCGTCGGTGGCTTCGGGGCGGCCATAGCGGATATTCTCGGCCACCGTGGCGCCAAAGATGACCGGCTCCTGCGCCACCAGACCGATATGCTGGCGCAGGGCCACCGGATCGAGCTGGGTGATGTCACAGCCATCGAAGCGGATATGGCCCGAGTCCGGGTCGTAGAAGCGCAACAGCAGCTGGAACAGGGTGGTCTTGCCCGCGCCGGACGGACCAACGATGGCGACCGTTTCGCCGGCGGCGATGTCGAGGCTCAAGCCATCCAGTGCCGCGGTCAGCGGGCGCGCCGGATAATGGAAGCGCACGGCATCGAACTGCAGCCGGCCGGCCGGTTGGGCCGGCAGCTCAAGCGGCGTGGCCGGTGCGCGGATGGTGGGCTCGGTGGCGAGCAGCTGCATCAGGCGTTCGGCGGCACCGGCGGCGCGCTGTACATCGCCCCAGGTTTCCGACAGGGCGCCGACTGATGAAGCTCCGACCACGGCATAAAAGACGAAGGCGCTCAGCTCGCCGGCCGACATTGCGCCGGCAAACACCGCCTTGCCGCCGATCCACATCACCGCATTCACCGCGCCGAACACCAGCAGCATCACCAGCGCGGTAAGCCAGGCGCGGGCGCGGATGCGGCGCACGGCAGTACCAAAGGCCGCTTCTGCATGGCCACCAAAGCGGGTCGCCTCACGGGCCTCGTAGGTATAGGCCTGTACCGTGGTGATGGCATTCAGCGTCTCACCAGCCTGGGCCGCGAGGTCGGCAATGCGGTCCTGGCTTTCACGCGAGAGTTTGCGCAGGCGGCGGCCGAGAATGATGATCGGCAGAACCACCAGCGGAATCACCAGTGCCACCAGCATGGTCAGGTCGGGCGAGGTGATGATCAGCAGGCCGGCGCTGCCGATGAACAGCAGGATGTTGCGCAGCGCCACTGAAATCGAAGATCCCACCAGGGTCTGGATCAGTTCGGTATCGGTGGTCAGTCGCGACAGCACCTCGCCGCTGCGTGTCGCCTCGAAAAAGGTCGGGCTGAGTTTGAGAACATGGGCATAGACAGCGCGGCGGATATCGGCGACGACGCGTTCGCCCAGCCAGGTGACGCAATAAAAGCGCGCGAAGGTTCCGGCAGCCAGGATGACGACAACGCCGAACAGGGCACCGAAATAGAGATCCAGATAGGCGCCATTGCCATGGCCGAAGCCGACATCGATGACGCGGCGGATCGCCTGGCCGATCATCAGCATCGCACCCGAGGTGACGATCAGGGCGATGGCGGCGCCCACCGCCATCCAGCGGTACGGGGCGACAAAGCGAAACACAGGCTTCAGCGCCGACAAAGGCGGGTGCTTGGGCTCGGCGGCAGATTGGGTGGACGCGGATGTGGCGGACGGCATTGCTTTGTCTTGTTGAAATCCCCGGTGGTTATACCCACCGCCACCCCCCGCCACAACGCGACAGGGTCTGGCGCGTGCTCACAATCACACGCGGGCTACGATACTAGATCGCATGCAAGTGTATGATCTTTATTCAACCCCTTAAATTTCACTTTATGTTCTCTTTTCTCCATTATAGATATTTATTTCCACTCCTTACTCCTCTCATGAGGGTCACATGACTACTGGCCGATTGCATTGGGCTGCTCTTTGGCTGCCGCTTCTCGGAGCGGCCTGTGTCGGGCCCGTCGAGCCGCCACCCATTGCCGCAAAGTCCGTGCAATTGGCCGACGGCCAGACCGTCAGTCCTGGCACTGTGACGGGCCTGGATGCCCGCACGATCGAGTTGACCCGGGTGCAGATCGATATCCCGCGCGGTCGCGAGATCGGTCGTCTGCAAGGCCAGTTCGGCAACAAGTGCCTCGGAGCCAAGACCGGGCCGATCTATCAGGAGCGTCCGCGCATTCAGGAACGCAGCAATGAGTGGAGCGACACCTTCTATCGAGTCATGAACGGCCATGGCTATAAGGTCGCCGGCGATCCGAGCCAGATGTTCGAAACCCAGCAGCGTCAAGAGGGCGACCTGCAGTTTGGGGTCACTATTAGCGAGATGCAGATTCAGGTGCATGCAGTCTGCGATTTCCTCTCGGAGCGTGCTGTTGGCATGCGTGGAAATGCGCGCGTCATAGCGGAATGGCAGGTTTTCGATCCAGTCCGTCGGCAGGTGATCCTGCGACAGCGCAGCGAAGGACGCTTCGACGCGCCGCAGACGATTGCGCTGGATGGCAATCTTGCGCTGCAGCTGGCATTTGCCGATGCGGTCAATCAATTGGCGGCACTGCCGGAATTGCATAAGACGATGGCGGAACGTGCGCCGTTACCGAAACCCGGATCGCCGGGTATCAGCGATGGGCAGACGCGTCTGCCATTGCGACGCGTGGCCCTTTCACAGCAGCCAATCGACAGCCAGATCGACCGCCTGCGCAGCGCCACCGTATTGATCGAGGTTGGAGCGGGAGGGCATGGGTCGGGTTTTCTGGTGTCCGAAGATGGCCTGATGATGACCAACCGGCATGTCGTCGGCGGCCAGCGCTTCGTGCGTGTGCGTCTGGTCTCCGGGCGAACAGTGGTTGGCGAGGTGTTGCGCCAGAATGAACTGCGTGATGTCGCGCTCGTCAAACTGGAGGGCAGTGGCTATCCCGTTATCCCGATCCGCGAAACACCGGTGCGGGTGACCGAAGATGTTTATGCCATCGGCGCGCCGCAGCTGAAGCAGCTGGCCTGGACCGTTACACGCGGCGTGGTCAGTGCCTGGCGGCCGGCGCGGTTGCCCAGCCAGCCTTTCGACCTGATCCAGGCCGATGTTGCAATTCACCCGGGCAACAGCGGTGGGCCGCTGCTCGACAAGCAGGGTAATCTGGTTGGCATAGCGGTCTCTGGCCTGTCCAAGGGGGATAGCGGCAATATGAGCCTGAACAATTTCATTCCGATTCTGGACGGCCTGGAGAAGCTGGGACTGGATCTGGTCGATCCGGCCGAATTTGAACGGCGCCGCAGGCTGGCCGCCAGCCAGTAGTTAAATATATGATTCAAATTGATTTTCTGGCGCTGCCCGGTTCGGGCTTGCGGGGGTAGGCGCTTCTGGCTATAACGCCGGGCGATTTAGAAATGCGGCTTCCCCCCGACCATCATGCCGATGATCGTCATGAGTTGCGGGCCGGCCCAGGAGAACCGTCATGAAGACCGATATCCATCCCGATTATCACGAGATCAAGGTGCAGATGACGGACGGTACCGTCTACACCACCCGTTCGACCTGGGGTAAGCCCGGCGACACCATGATGCTCGACATCGACTCGACCTCGCACCCGGCCTGGACCGGTGGTCCGGCGCGTCTGAACGAGGCCGGTGGTCAGGTCGCCAAGTTCAAGAAGCGCTTCGGCAGCTTCGGTCTGAAGAAGTAAGACCCGGCCAATTAGGCCGTAGTCGGATTGTTGCCGGAGCCTCAGCTCCGGATAAAGGGCGGCCGGGTTACCCGAGCCGCCCTTTTAATTGCCGGCGCATAGCTACGCTTGGCTGATTCCGTCTTCTCAGCGCACACGGCCACGTTTCATTAACCACACCGGGATTACCAGTGGGGCTGATCCGGCGCGATCCGGCGCAACGGGAACAGCGCAGCCATGGCCCAAGTCTATCAATCCGCTTCCATCAAGCTGGCTGACGAGATCATCACGGTGATCTACGTGTCCTACTCTGCCATTGCCACCGATGAGATGGCGGCACGCTCGCTGGCGGCGATGAAGCCATTGTTCAAGAATTCGACGCTGGTTCTGGCCGCCCAGGGTGTCAACCTGGCGCCGGAATTCATCGGCCCGAAACATGTGGTCGATTTTCTGCGCGGCCGGGCCCTGCATGATTTCAAGTGGTATCCGATCTCGA
Organism: Ferrovibrio terrae; assembly: GCF_943371255.1. GTDB lineage: Bacteria > Pseudomonadota > Alphaproteobacteria > Ferrovibrionales > Ferrovibrionaceae > Ferrovibrio > Ferrovibrio terrae_B. The sequence continues at coordinate 20,422 of NZ_CALRUC010000037.1, forward strand.
TCGGCTGACCGCGGGGGCGGATCGCCGCCCGCCCGCCCTGGCTTTCCCGCATCTTCTGAAAAATCACCGCGCCTGTTTTTCACCCCCTTGAAGCGACCGGGGCAGCTTCCTAACTGACTGCCGTACCGGATGCTCAGAGTGAGGTTCGGTCTCAACGGCGGCCCGGCGTTTCGCGGGAAATGTTTCCTGCCATTCGTGGCGGACAGCATCTCATGCCAGGCTGCGCAAACGACTCATCGCTTGAAGGAGGATGACTCATGCGTGCTTTCGATCTTTCCCCCCTGCTGCGTTCCAGCGTCGGTTTCGATCATGTGAACCGGCTGTTCGAGCTGGCCAATCGCGTCGATGAGACGACCGCCAGCTATCCCCCCTATAACATCGAGAAGCGCGGCGAAGACGCCTATCGCATCACCATGGCGGTGGCCGGTTTCAGCGAAGCCGAACTCGACATCACGGTGAAGGAAAACAGCCTGATCGTGACCGGCAAGGCCGCTGAACAGACGGCCGAACAGGGCGAGGCGGTGTCCTACCTGCACCGTGGCATCGCGCGCCGCGCTTTCGAACGTCGATTCGAACTGGCCGATACCGTGAAGGTGGTCGGTGCCGAACTGAAGGACGGCCTGCTGCATATCGCGCTCAAGCGCGAGATTCCCGAGGCCAAGAAGCCGCGCCAGATTCAGATCAATACGCTCACCAATGGTGGCGCGGTGATCGAGGCGCAGCCCAAAGCTGCCTAATCAGGCTACACAATGAAAAACGGCCCCGGTAGCAATACCGGGGCCGTTCGTGCTTTGGCGACGAAGGTCGCTTACGCGGCCTTGAATTCGCTTTCCAGCTTGGCTTCGTACTTACCCAGCGCGGCCAGGCCATTTAGGCGGGCGCGGTGCAGATAGCCCTTCTGTGCATTCGCCACATTGGCGGCCTTGCCACCCCACAGCTTCAGTGGCAGGGCCTGCAGGGCGCGGCCATAGGAGAAAGTCAGCGCCCAGGGCAGGTTCGGATGGCGGGCATTCATGGCGCCGAGATGGGCCGATGCCAGCTCGTCCGATTGGCCACCCGAGAGGAAGGCGATGCCCGGCACGGCCGCGGGCACGCAGCGCTTCAGCACCTGCACAGTGGCATCCGCCACTTCATCAATGCTGGCGACCGTTTTGCAACTTTCGCCCTGGATCACCATGCCCGGCTTCAGGATGATGCCTTCCAGCTGAACGTTATGCAGCGCCAGCATCTCGAACACGGTATGCAGGGTGCGTTCGGTCGCAGCGAAGCTGGTGGCCAGATCATGGTCGCCATCCATCAGGATTTCCGGCTCGACGATCGGCACGATGTTGTTGGCCTGACAGATGCCGGCATAGCGCGCGAGCGCTTCGGCATTGGCAACCAGCGCCTGACGGCTCGGCTTGCCATTGGCAATGTTCAGCACCGCGCGCCACTTGGCGAAACGGGCACCAAGCTGATGGTATTCAGCCATGCGCTTGCCCAGGCCGTCGAGGCCTTCGGTGATCTTCTCGCCATCCGAACCCGGCAGGGTCTGCACGCCCTTGTCGACCTTGATGCCCGGGATGATGCCGCGCTTGTTCAGGATATCGACCAGCGGCGTGCCATCCTTGGCTTTCTGGCGCAGCGTCTCGTCATACAGGATCACGCCGGAGATATATTTCTCGGCACCCTCGGCCGTGAACAGCATCTCGCGATAGTCGCGGCGGGTTTCTTCCGTCGAGGTCACGTTGATGCTGGAGAGGCGCTTTTCGATCGTGCTGGTGCTTTCGTCGGCGGCGAGGATGCCCTTGCCTGGCGCAACCATGCCCTGCGCAATCTTGTTCAGTTCCTTGAGGTTCATTGTCAGCTCCCGATACGTCTTCAGTCAGGTTCGTTAAAACGAAAAACCCGGCCCTGTTTTCCCTGGGGCCGGATTTTATCACGCATTCACTGGGCGGCTACTGCGGTCGGTGCGGCCAGAGCGGCGACACCCGGCAGTTCCTTGCCTTCCAGCCATTCCAGGAAGGCGCCGCCAGCAGTGGAAACATAGGAAAACTCTTCGGCGACCCCGGCATGCCGCAGGGCGGCCACAGTGTCGCCGCCGCCAGCCACGCTCAGCAGACGGCCGGACGCGGTCAGTGCCGCAGCAGTGCGCGCCACGGTGACTGTGCCGGCATCGAAGGGCGGCGTCTCGAAGGCACCCAAGGGGCCATTCCAGACCAGAGTTTTGCAATCTGCGATGATGGTTCCCAGGCGCGCCGCGGCCACCGGGCCTATGTCCAGGATCATCGTGTCGGCTGGCACGCGTTCGGCGGGCACCACCTTGCAGGGGGCACCCTGCCTGAATTCTCGGGCCACCACCACGTCATCCGGCAGAATGATGGCGCAGCCGCGGGTGACGGCATCGCGCAGGATGTCGCGTGCGGTATCCGCCAGGTTTTTTTCGCACAGGCTCTTGCCGACTTCACGGCCCTGGGCGAACAGGAAGGTGTTCGCCATGCCACCGCCGATGATGATCTTGTCGACTTTGCCCAGCAGGTTGCCGAGCAGTTCCAGCTTGGTGGAAACCTTGGCGCCGCCGATCACGGCGGCAACCGGTTTCTCGGGCTTGTCCAGCGCGGCCTCGAGATGCTTCAACTCCACTTCCATGTTGCGACCGGCATAGGCCGGCAGCAGATGCGCCAGGGCCTCGGTCGAGACATGGGCGCGATGGGCACAGGAAAAGGCATCGTTGACGTAGATATCGCCCAGCGCGGCCATTTGTTTGGCCAGCGCCGGATCATTCTTCTCTTCACCCGGATGGAAGCGGGTATTTTCCAGCAGCACCACGCCGCCGGCTTTCAGCTTGGCAATTGCTGCACTGGCCGTCTCGCCAACGCAATCCTCGGCAAAGGGAATGGAGGAGCCGAGCGCAGTGGCGAGCGCTGCCGCCACCGGCTTGAGCGACATTTCCGGCACCGCTTTACCGTCCGGACGGCCAAAATGCGACAGCACGACAACCTTGGCACCCTTGCGCGACAGTTCGTGCAGGGTGGGCAGGATGCGGCTGATACGCAGATCGTCGGTGATCCGGCCGTCCTTCATCGGAACGTTCAGATCAACGCGCACCAGCACGGTCTTGCCGGCGACATTGACATCATCGAGAGTACGGAAACCGGCCATGCGGGCTGCTCCTGCCTGGCCGTCAGAGCTTGGCCATCGCCACCGCAGTATCGGACATGCGGTTGGAGAAGCCCCACTCGTTGTCGTACCACGACACCACGCGCACCAGATTGCCGTCCATCACCGTGGTCTGCTTCAGGTCGAAGGTCGAACTGGCCGGATTGTGGTTGAAATCGCTGGAGACCAGCGGCTGGTCGTTGACGTCGAGGATGCCCTTCAGCTTGCCGGCGGCAGCCTGCTTCACGGCCTCGTTGATCTCTTCGACCGAGGTGTTCTTCTTGGCGATAAACTTGAAATCGATCAGCGACACATTCGGCGTCGGCACGCGGATCGAGGAACCGTCCAGCTTGCCCTTCAGAGAAGGCAGCACCAGGCCGACGGCCTTGGCAGCACCGGTGGTGGTTGGGATCATCGACAGCGCCGCGGCGCGGGCGCGGTAAAGATCCTTGTGCATGGTGTCCAGCGTCGGCTGGTCGCCGGTATAGGCATGGATCGTGGTCATGTAGCCCTTCTCGATACCGACGGCGGCATCGAGCACATAGGCAACAGGAGCCAGGCAGTTGGTGGTGCACGACGCATTCGAGACGATGGTGTGCTCGGGCTTGAGCTGGTCGTGGTTCACGCCATAGACAACGGTGAGGTCGGCATTGGTGGCGGGCGCGGAGACCAGTACCTTGCGGGCGCCGGCAGTCAGGTGCAGCGCAGCCTTCTCTTTGTCGGTGAAGATACCTGTGCATTCCAGCGCGATGTCGACCTTCAGCTCTTTCCACGGCAGCTTGGCCGGATCGCGCTCGGCGGTAACCTTCATGAAGCCGCGACCCACATCAATCGCGTCGCCCTTGGTCTCCACCTTGCCGTTGAAGCGGCCATGCACGCTGTCGTAACGGAACAGATGGGCGTTGGTCTCGACCGGGCCGAGATCATTGATGCCGACGACTTCGATATCCGTGCGGCCGCTCTCGATGATGGCGCGCAGCACATTGCGGCCAATGCGGCCGAAACCGTTAATCGCAACCCGAACCGTCATTTTTTCATTCTCCGATGGGATGGCGTGACGAGCGGAAACCGGGCGGCGGAAACCGCCCATAACCGACCTTTTTCGGGGCAGGGTTTAGCCCCTTTACGGGTGAGTCGCAAGGCGAGCACGGGGATATCACGGCCCGCGCATCAGGCCGTAGGGGAATGGCGTCCACCAGCCGGCTTTCAGGCCCGCCGCGCGCAGCCCCGCCCCGATCCACTCGTTGCAGGTGCGAAAAGGGCTGTAACGCCCTGTTGCCTCATAAAAGACGTCATCCAGGCCGAAGCCGGGCTCTGGCAGGGGTTGCGGACGACCATCGCGGCCAGGGGCAAATCCGGCCTGAATATACGCCGCCAGGGCGTGGTATTGCAGGACATCGACCTCGATACGCCGGGTGCGGAGTTGCGGGTCAGACAGGGCGCCTTCCGGCACCCGCATCACATGCATGGCAGCCGGGCCGCGTCCCAGCAGGGCAGCCATGGCCAGATTGGGGCGGAAATCCACCGGGCGGCGGGTCGCCAGATAGAAATCCCGGTCACCCCAGCCGAAGGCGACATAATCCGTGTCGGTGATCCGTGCCGCCACGGCGCTGTCGTTCAGCCAGGAGCCCCAGTCGGTCTGGTCCTGCCCGGTCTGGATCCTGGCGGGCAGGGCGGCCCAGACATGCCAGCCATTCGAGATCAGGTAGATGGAGACCGTCGGCTGGCCGGTCTGCGGTTCACGATGTGGCGCCGGCAGCAGGCCCAAGCCCAGCGCGGCCAAGCCGTATAGCATGGGCAGGGCCAGGACAGCGAGAACCAGGAGGATCAGCAGGCGGCGGAGGCTGCGCATGGGGGCCTTCTGTGCCGGAAAAATGTGGCGACAATGAAGCGATCAGGCGGCCGGGCGACCCCGAATCGGGAGATAAGCCCTTGGCTGCCCTGTATTGCCTTGGCTAGTATCCTGTCTGGATACGATCTGTACTGCAAATCAGGACCGGCAGGGCCGGCCCGGCAGATTGGGGGGTAGGGGAATGCGTTTTCGTTTGTTGCCTCGTCTTGCGGCAGCCGTTGCGGCTGCCTGCTTGATGATCATGGCCGCGCCTGTAGTGCATGCGCAAACCAAGGATGTAGCCGACAAGGGGGGAGACGATCCGTCCTTCCTCGCTTTCAGCGCCGGCTATTATGACATCAACGACAATCATGACGCCTTCGAGGGACGCATCGAATATCGCCATGGCGAGAAATTCTGGATCTTCAAGCCGGTGGTCGGCGTATTGGCCACCCATGACGAAGCGGTGATGGGCTATGCCGGCGTGCTGGTCGATATCTATTTCGGTCGCCGTTGGGTGCTGACGCCGGCTTTCACGCCGGGTCTGTATCGTAAGGGCGACGGCAAGAATCTGGGCGGTACGATCGAGTTCAAGTCGCAGATCGAGTTGAGCTATCGCTTCGACAATCGTTCGCGCCTCGGCCTTGGCGTCAGCCATATCTCGAATGCCAGTATTTACGACAGCAATCCGGGCACCGAGACGGTCTTCCTGACCTACGCTCTACCGCTTGGCGGGCCGCGCTAATTTTCCCCTCGATATGTGCGATATGTGATCGATACCGCGGGATGCCTCGCATCCCGCTTCTGACTGTCCTGCGTGGTGTTTATGCTGTTGGTTGATTCGACTGAGGCATAATGCGTTCAGGCTTTCTCTTACACGCGGTCATTCTTGCGTTGCTTGTCACCCTCGTCCCGCGCCCAGCGCAGGCGCAGGGTGATGTCACGGCCCCGGGCCCAGTATTGTGGCTGAAGACCGAGTGGCCGCCGGTTTTCATGCAAAGCGGCAAGGGTTTCGGCGACCAGGCCATGGCCTGGCTGATCGAACGCCTGCCCGCAGGCTACAGCCACGACATCCGCACCCTGCCGCTGGCGCGCCTGCTCAAGCAGATGGAAGACCCGCTTGCCACCATCTGTACCAGCAATCTGCTCCGCACGCCCGCCCGAGAAACACAGTTCCTGATCAGCCACGACATCATGCGCATGCCGGCGCTCGGCCTTGTGGTGCGCAGCAGCGATGTGACGGCCTTCGCGCCGCTTCGCGACAGTCAGGGCTTGATCGAATTCCGCCGCGTGTTGGAACAGACGCAGCTGGACGGCGTGTTCAACGAAAACCGATCCTACGGACCGGCACTCGATGCTCTGCTGCGCGCGGCATCGCCACCGGCACCAGTCACGCGCCTGCCGAAAACCGCCGGCATGGTTTCCATGCTCGCCGCCAACCGGGTCGACTGGGTTCTGCTCTATCCGTTTGAGGCGATCTGGCTGGCGCGGCAGGAGCAGACCGCACCGGTGCTTGCCACGCTGCCAATCGCCGAGCTGCCGCCCTTCAACGATGGCGGCGTCACCTGTAACCGCACGCCGATGGCGGCGCGGCTGATCGGGGATATCGACCGCATTCTCGCGGCGCATCCCGACGAGCCATGGCTGAAGCCGATGCTCGAATGGCTAGATCCAGAAACACGCAAGCGGGTCAGTACGCGCCGCTGAGTCTCAGACTCCGAAGCTGGCCGGATCGAGGCCAACCTGCTGCCACAGTTCGGCAGGGGTGATGCCGGCGGCGCGCTGATCGCGCAGGGCGGGCGCATTCTTGCGCTTGGCCAGCCGTTCGCCGCTGTCATCGAGCAGCAGATGGTGATGCGCGTATTCCGGCACCGGCCAGTCGAACAGGGCCTGCAGCAGGCGGTGCAAATGGGTGGCCGCAAACAGATCGCTGCCGCGGGTCACCAGCGTGATGCCCTGCAGGGCATCATCATGGCTGACACAGAGATGATAGCTGGCGGGGATATCCTTGCGTGCCAGCACCACATCGCCGAAGCCCCGGATCAGCAGATCCGGTGTCACGTTTTGCTTGCCGGCGACCTCGTCATGCCAGTGCAACGGCCAGTGGCCGGCCTGCTGACAGGCTGCTGCCATGTCGAGGCGCAATGCATAAGCCTCGCCGGCCGCCCTGCGTGTTTCGCGTTCGGCGCCGGTTAAATGCCGGCAGGTGCCCGGATAGACAACGCCCTCAAAGCCATGTGGAGCCTGTCCGGCGGCGGCAATCTCGGCCTGGATCTGCCTGCGGGTGCAGAAGCAGGGATAGAGCAGGTCGCGCTGGCGCAGGCTGTCGAGGGCTGTCGCATAGTCGGCAAAATACTGCGACTGCCGACGCACGGGCTGTTCCCAATTCAAGCCCAGCCAGCCCAGATCCTCGAAGATGGCATCGGTGAATTCCGGGCGGCAGCGGGTGGTGTCGATATCCTCAATGCGCAACAGGAAGCGGCCGTTATCCTGCCGGGCGCGTAGCCAGGCAATGCCGGCCGCATAGGCGTGGCCGGCATGCAGATAGCCGGTCGGACTTGGCGCACAGCGCGTAACAGTGTCAGACTGCATGGGCGATTCTCATGCGATAGCTTATGGCAAACCTTCCGCCTCCCGCAAAGCCTGACTCCCGCAAGCGCACGAAAGCGGCGCTGGAGCAGCTCTGTGCCCGCGAGCCACGGTTTGCCGAGGCCTTCGCCACAGTCGGCTTCATCGCCGACCGCCGCCGCCCGGCTGATTTTGCCAATCTGTGCCGCATCGTCATCGAGCAGCAGATTTCGGTGGCTGCCGCCGCCACCATCTGGGGCCGGCTGGAGGCTGCCGTCCAGGGCCGCGCCAATGGCGTGTTCAGCCCGGAACGGGTTTTGAAGCTGAGCGAACCGCGCCTGCGCGCCTGCGGCCTCAGCGGACCGAAGGTGCGCTATGTGCGCAACATGGCGCAGGCGGCGAAAAGCGGCGCCATTGATTTCGCCCTGTTGCCAAAACTGGAAGACAGCGCCGCCATGGCGATGCTGACCGAAGTGAAGGGCATCGGCCGCTGGACGGCAGAGATTTTCCTGATGTTCGCGCTGGATCGCGAGGATATCTGGCCGGCACATGATGTGGCGCTGCAGGAGGCGATGAAGCGGCTGTTCGGCCTGAAGGCACGGCCGGATGTAAAGAAGATGGATAAAATGGCCGAGGCATGGCGCCCGCATCGCGGCGTCGCCGCCCGGTTGCTGTGGCGCTATTACGCCGTAACGGCCAAACGCGTCACCACGGATCGCGTGGAGGAGAAGACGGCATGATCGACGGTCCCCGCCTGCTGCCCGCCAAAGGCCCCGCCCGCAAGCTGGTGGTGCTGATTCACGGTTATGGCGCCGATGGCGATGACCTGATCGAACTGGGCGCGCAGTGGCGCAGCACGTTGCCCGAGGCTGCCTTTGTCGCGCCGCATGCGCCGGCGATGATCCCCGGCTTTCCGCCCGGCATGGGCGGCGGCCGGCAGTGGTTTGCACTCGATGCCTATGACCCCAACCTGTTGCGCCGCGATCCGCATCAGACCGCGGCGGTGTATGCCACCATGCAGCGCGCCGCCGAACAGGTGGCGCCGGCGCTGGAGCAGTTTGTGGATGCCGAACTCAGGCGGCACAATCTTGGGCCGAGCGATCTGGCCCTGGTCGGTTTCAGCCAGGGCACCATGATGGCCCTGCATGTCGGCCTGCGCCGCGATCCGGCGCCGGCCGCCATCCTGGGCTATTCCGGGGCGCTGCTGGGTGGCGCCGGCCTGGAGCAGCAGATTCGCGGCCGGCCGCCGATCCTGCTGATCCATGGTGATGCTGACGAGGTGGTGCCGATCGAGGCCATGCATGCGGCACTGAACGCGCTGAACGCGGCCGGCTGCCCCGCCCGTTTCCATGTCAGCCGGGGACTGGGCCATGGCATCGATGGCCAGGGACTGGCGCTCGGCGGCGCCTTTCTCGCCGAATCGCTGGCCCGCGCTACATAGACTCGGCCCGCCCGGTGTGGATAACCCGGCCGGCTTACAAAATAAGGTGGTTGTCACAACGCGGTAACCCCGCATATGGTAAGGGGAATACGTCGTATCGGAACTGGGGAAGCAATGAACCCTGAGAGTTGTCCGGCGTTGGTTCTGAATGCGGATTATCAGCCGCTGTCTTACTTCCCGCTGTCGGTCTGGCCATGGCAGGAAGTGGTCAAGGCGGTCTGCATGGATCGCGTGACCATCCTCTCCGAATACGATCAGGAAATCCGCTCTCCCAGCTTCCGCATGCGACTGCCCAGCGTGGTGGCGCTCAAGCGCTATATCGCCCCGGCACGGCGACCGGCCTTCACCCGGTTCAACCTGTTCCTACGCGACCGCTTTTCCTGCCAGTATTGCGGCAGCCGGCATGAACTGACCTTCGATCATGTGGTCCCGCGCTCGCGCGGCGGCCTCACCCGCTGGGATAATGTGGTGGCGGCCTGCGCGCCCTGCAATCTCACCAAGGGTGGTCGCATGCCCAACGACTGCCACATGCATCCGCGTATCCGCCCGCATATGCCGACCGTGCAGGAGCTGCAGCGCAATGGCCGCGGCTTCCCGCCCAACTTCCTGCATGAGAGCTGGCGCGATTTCCTCTACTGGGACAGCGAGCTGGAGCCGTAAAGCTTATTCGGTTCCCGGCATTGGCTTGTAGGGTTCCCAGCCAAGGTATTCATTTCTTTTAGTCATTGCGTCATTGTGCGATGTCGCTTCGACCGTCCATATCCGGATCCACTTGTAATCCCCGCTGGGAATGCCCTTCTGAGGGTCATGTGGAGCTGGGGAGAACTGGTGCTCGGCTATAAAGTCACCCTCATATCCTGCCCACAGCTCCCAGGTCGTCGTCACAGCTTAAACTCGCTCGGACAGCCAGATGGCGCCGCGCGTGATCGCCTTGATGCCGCGCGACAGCAGCGGATAGGCCGGCGCCTCGCTGGCGCCTTCATTGCGCGCCGTGTCGCGATGCTCGATCTCGTCGGCACGGAATTTCTCGATCGTGGCACGCAATTCGGGCTCGGCATCGCCGAGCGCTTCCACCTGCCTGGCGTAATGTGCGTCGATCACTTCTTCGACGGCCTCGGTGCAGGCCATCGCCGCCTTCTCGCCCAGCAGGGCGGTGGCCGCGCCCATGGCAAAGCCGCCGACATGCCACAGTGGCGTCAGCAGGGTGGGGCGCACGCGGCGCTGCGGCAGCAGGCGCGAAAACGCATCCAGATGCTCCAGCTCCTGCTTCAGCATATGGCGGATGGTCGGCGTCGAGGGTGCCGTCTTCAGCACGGAAAGCTGGCCTTCGTAGATACGCTTGGCGCCGTATTCGCCGGCATGGTCGACGCGCAGGATGCGTTCCAGCAGGGCGCGCGGATCGGGATCGCCAGCCAGTCGCCGTTTCTGCATCATGCGGTTCCTTTTGCGGCACGCCGGGCGGCCAGCAGGGCGAAAGCGGCAAGGGCGGCCGACCACAGCGCATTCCAGCCGGCCATGGAGAGGCCCAGCACGCGGATCGCGGCCTCGTCGCAGCGCACCACGGGTGCGGCCATCAGCTGGGCACGCAGGTCTTCCAGCGTGGTGGCGGTGGAGGTGCTGCTGCAGCTGGTCAGGCCCTGCCACCATTTCCATTCGACGCCGGCATGGAACACGCCAATCCCGCCGGTAATCGTGAAGCTGAGTGCTGCCAGTCCAAGCAACGGGGCGCGCCAGCGCGGCAGGGCCAGGGCGGCAAGGCCAAGGACCAGCGCTGCAATATGCGGCCAGCGCTGCCAGTGGCACATCTCGCAGGGCGGCAGGCCGAAGCCATATTGTGCAATCAGCACCAGCGCCAGCGTGCCGCCGGCCGCCAGGGCGACCAGCAGGCCGGAGCGATCAGGCTTAAGCAGGCTGTCCATCATGATCAGAAGAGATAGCGCACGGCGACGAAACCGCCAACCAGCGCGACCACGAAGATGATGCCGAGGATATTGAGCCGTTTCTCGATGAAATCGCGGATCGGTTCGCCGAAAGCGCGCAGCAGGCCGGCGACCAGGAAGAAACGCAGGCCGCGGGTAACGATTGAGGCGATAATGAACACGCCCAGGCTGAAATGCGCCGCGCCGCTGGCAATGGTGACGATCTTGTAGGGGATCGGCGTCAGGCCCTTGATCAGGATGATCCAGACGCCCCATTCGGCATAGGCCGCCTCGAAGGCCTGCCATTTCTCGCCATACCCGTAGAGATCGATCACCCAGCGGCCCAGCGTTTCGAGCAGGAAATAACCGATGGCATAGCCGAACAGGCCGCCGATCACCGAGGCAACGGTGCAGATCGCCGCATAGCGGAAGGCCCGTGTGCGATCGGCCAGGCACATCGGGATCAGCATCACATCCGGCGGGATCGGGAAAATCGAGCTTTCCAGGAAGGACACCACCGCGAGCGCCCGATCGGCATTGGGCCGGGCGGCCTGGCGCATGGTCCAGTCGTAAAGGGCGCGAAACACGGGCGGAAAACTCCAGCAAAATGCCTGGCGAGGCAGGCCTCGTGTATGCCGGAGCCAGCCGGGCTTGTCCATGCGCCCTCCCGCCGCAGGCCATGACAAGGCTGTGTTTGTCTGCGGTTAACCGGCCGCCAGTTCGATCCGGGCCGGGCGTTGATTCAGGCGGGGGCTTGGGTAATATCCGCCCCGCCGCGTGCCGGCGTTTCGATGTCGGGCCCCAGTGGTGAAATTGGTAGACGCGACAGACTCAAAATCTGTTATCCGCAAGGGTGTGCTGGTTCAAGTCCGGCCTGGGGCACCACCGATCCTGCAACCGTAAACGCCTACCGGCTCCTGGCCCGGAAGTGCGCGATATCGGCCAGCGCGGTGTCGCGCAGGCGCACCACATCATTGTCCGCCGTCACCATCGTATAGCCCAGCGCGAACATGTCGGCCCAGGTCATGCCGATGCGCGGCACGGTGCCGAATGGCTTGCCGGTCTTTTTCAGCGCCGCCTCGGCTTTCGCCAGCAGGGCAATCACGTCGGGATGGTCGAACTCGCCGAGATGGCCGATCGAGCCAGAGAGATCGAACGGTCCGACAAACAGCGCATCCACCCCATCCACGGCAGCGATCTCGGCAATGGCATCGACGGCCGTGGCGGTTTCGATCTGGCAGATGATCAGCAGGTTGTCGTCGGCCGCCTTGCGATAGGCGGGGCCGTCGAGGCCGTAATTGGAAGCGCGAATCTGGCCGATGGCCGAGCCGCGCACGCCGCGTGGCGGATAGCGGCAGGCCGAGACCAGCGCCTTGGCTTCCTCGGCCGACTGCACATTCGGAATCACCACGCCCTCGACGCCGACATCCAGCACGCGCTTGAAATAGACCGGGTCATGCGAGGGCACGCGCACCAGTCAGGTGGTGGTGCTGTTCGACAGCGCCTGCAG
>NZ_CALRUC010000038.1:0-32700 GCF_943371255.1 Ferrovibrio terrae
ACAGCACTGGCCGAAGCCGCATAGCTGGCGGTATCGGTACCGGTGTTGCCGATCAGGGCATCAGCGCCTGCACCGCCCACCAGTGTGTCATTGCCGGTGCCACCATCGAGGCGGTTGGCCGTGGTGTCGCCCGTCAGTGTGTCGTTGCCACTGCCGCCGGTAACATTCTCGATCTCCGACAGCGCATCGCCTTCGGCGTCACCACCGGTACCGGTGCCGGTGGCAAGGTCGACGGTGAGCGCAGTTGTGGATGACGCATAGCTGGCCGTATCGGTGCCGCTGCCGCCCACCAGGGTATCCGCACCCGCGCCGCCGGTCAGCGTGTCGTTGCCGGCGCCGCCGTCCAGGCGGTTGGCGTTGGCATCGCCGGTCAGCGTATCGGCATTGGCCGAACCGATCAGATTTTCGATGCCGCTCAATACGTCGCTGGCCGCATCGCCGCCCGAACCGGTGCCGGTCGCCAGACTGACGGTGACGGCTGCCGAGGATGCAGCGTAGCTGGCGGTGTCGCTGCCGGTGCCGCCGGTCAGCACGTCTGCGCCGCCGCCGCCCTGCAGCAGGTCGTCGCCCGCGCCGCCCAGCAGTGTGTTGGCATTGCTGTCGCCGGTCAGGGTGTCGTCAAAGTCCGAACCGACGACGGTCTCGATCGCAGAGAAAGTGTCGCCTTGGGCATCGCCGCCGCTGGCACTGTTGGTGCCGAGATTGACGGTCACCGCAGTCGCCGCGCTCGCGTAACTCGCAATATCGGTCCCGGTGCCACCGATCAGCTGGTCGGCGCCCGCGCCACCGATCAGGGTATCGTTGCCGCTGCTGCCATCCAGGCGGTCATTACCGGCACCGCCCTCAAGACTGTTGTCGGCCGTGCTGCCGGTGAGCGTGTCGGCATGATCCGAACCGACGAGGTTTTCGATGGTGGCGAGCGTGTCGCCCTGGGCATCGCCGCCGGTGCCGGTGCCGCTGGTCAGGCTGACCGTGACGGCTGCAGTCGAACCGGCATAGCTGGCCGTATCGATGCCGGTGCCGCCGATCAGCTGGTCGGCGCCTGCGCCACCCAGCAGCAGGTCATTGCCGGTGCTGCCATCAAGGCGATCGTTGCCGGCACCGCCCTCCAGCCGGTTGTCGCCCGCGCTGCCGGTCAGGGTGTCGGCGTGGTCGGAGCCGGTGACATTCTCGAAGCCGGACAGCACGTCGCCGGCGGCATCGCCGCCGCTGGCGGCATTGGTGCCGAGGTTGACCGTCACGGCTGCCGAGGAGCCGGCATAGCTGAGTGTGTCGATGCCACTGCCGCCCGTGAGCGTATCTGCACCGGCGCCGCCATTGATCACATCGTCGCCAGCACCGCCGTCCAGGCTATTCACCAGTGCATCGCCGGTGAGTGCATCGGCCAGGCCGGTGCCGATCACCGTCTCGATGCCACTGATCGTATCGCCTTCGGCATCGCCACCACTGCCGGTGCCGGTCGCCAGATTGACCGTGATGCCAGCAGTACCGCCGGCATAGCTGGCGGTATCCGTGCCGCTGCCGCCGGTGAGGGTATCGGCGCCGGCGCCACCGATCAGGGTGTCGTTGCCCGCGCCGCCATCCAGTGCATTGGCATCGTCATCGCCGGTCAGCATGTCGGCCTGATCGGAGCCGGTGACATTCTCGATACTGGTCAGCGTATCGCCGGCCGCATCGCCGCCACTGGCCGTGCCGGCGGCAAGATCGATGGTGACACCGGCTGCGCTGCCGGCATAGCTGGCGGTGTCGCTGCCGCTGCCGCCGGTGAGGGTATCCGCGCCGGCGCCGCCAATCAGCAGGTCATCGCCCGCGCCGCCATCCAGGATATTGGCACCGGCATCGCCGGTGAGGGCATCGGCATGACCCGAGCCGGTGAGATTCTCGATGCTGGTGAGCGTGTCGCCGGCCGCATCGCCGCCACTGGCGGTGCCGGCGGCGAGGTTGATGCTGACACCGGCCGAGGAGCCGGCATAGCTGGCGGTATCGCTGCCGGCGCTGCCGTCCAGGATATTGGCCGCCGCATCGCCGGCCAGCGTATCGGCATGATCCGAGCCGGTGACATTCTCGATACCGCTCAGTGTGTCGCCCTGCGCATCGCCACCGCTGCCGGTACCGGCGGCAAGGTCGATGGTGACGCCGGCCGTGCTGCCGGCATAGCTGGCGGTATCCGTGCCGCTGCCGCCAGTGAGCGTGTCCGCACCAGCACCACCGGTGAGCAGGTCGTTGCCGGCGCCGCCATCCAGGATATTGGCGCCGGCATCGCCAGTCAGCGTATCGGCATGATCGGAGCCGGTAAGATTCTCGATGCCGCTGAGCGTGTCGCCGGCCGCATCGCCACCACTAGCCGTGCCGGCGGCGAGATTGATGCTGACGCCGGCTGTCGAGGCGGCATAGCTGGCGGTATCGCTGCCCGCGCCGCCGTCCAGCGTATCGGCACCGGCGCCGCCAGCCAGGATATTGGCGCCGGCATCGCCGGTCAGGCTGTCGGCATGGGCCGAGCCGGTGAGGTTTTCGATGCTGACATAGCTGTCGCCGCTGGCCTGCCCGGCAGTGCCGCCGCTCGACAGATTTGCCGTCACCGCCGCATCGGCATCGGCATAGCTGACCGTATCGTTGCCGGCCAGGCCATCGAAGCGTTCCGCCGCGGCGGTCGCAGTGAAGAGATCGTCGCCACCGGTGCCGGTATGCACCTGCGGCCCGCCGGGGGGTTCAGGCGTTTCGTCTTCGAGGGTCTGTTCCGCGGTTGTGCTTGCGGCTGGCGCTGCGCTGCGCTCGGCAGCAGCCGGCGGCGCTTCGGCCGCGCTTTCGCGGCCGGCCGGCGCGGCGGTGCCGGTTGCCGGCGGTGTATTGCTGGTTGCAGACACAGCGGTGCGTGCGGTTGTGGCCGCTGTATTGGAGGCTGACGGGGCATCCGCGGTCAGATCGTTCGCTGCCGTGGTGGCGGTCGCGGCCGCAGCCGCTTCGGCGCCATTGGGCGCGGTAACAGGAGCCGCAGCCTGGGCTGCCGGATCGCCTGCTGCTGCCGGCGTGGCCGCAGGGGCGCCGCGCGGACCGGTGGTGGTGCGGGCATCGGCGACGGCCATGCCGAGGCGCTGTTCGCCACCTGCGGCCGTGTCGTTTGCCTGCGCTGTCGCTTCTGTCGTCGCAACGGACTGGGACGCCGCGGGCAAGGCGCCGTTGCCGAGCGCGTTGGCGGTCGTGGTCTGGCCCTGAACCGGCTGATAGCTGCGTTCATCGGCAATGACCGTGCCGTAATGCACCGCGCCAAGACCGGACCCGACATCCGCGCCGTCGCCGCCGCCACCCTGAGCCTGTGCCAGGGGCGTGTCGCTGCCACCGGCCCGGGGCGCCTTGGCGCCCTTGGGCAATGCGGTCAGTTCGTCATTGAGGATGTCTGATTTCGTGGCCATCGCGCGTTCTTAAAGCACAACATGTAATCAAGAGTTAATCTTGTGAATTGATAACTCTCTCTTTAGTTATATTGGGTATATCGCCGCACGGCACAATAGAGTTTTGATTACGATCAACACCGGCCATTTTTTGGGAGACTTATTTTGTGTCCGGCGACAATCAGTGAACGGATTCTGGGTGTATGGTTGACATGCCGGTAACCAATAAAAATGCCGGCAGCAGTCTGGTTTTCAATCCGACGCTGATCGCCTGCTCAGTTCTGCTCAACCTGCTGGCTATCGCGCTGCCGATTTACACGCTGCAGGTTTATGACCGCGTTCTGCCGAATACTGCTGGCGACACGCTGCTGTTGCTCACCATTTTGCTGTTAACTGTGTTGTTCGCCGAAGGCGCCATGCGTGCCATTCGCAGTGCGCTGGCCACCTGGGCGGGAGCCCGGTTCGAACATGGCGCGGGCTGCGCCGGCATCGCGCGGCTCTTGGGTGCCGACAGCACGATTTCCGCCAAAGATACAACCGGCGCGCATCTGGAGCGGCTTGGCGCCATCGACCGGTTGCGCGAATTCTATGCCAACCAGGGCGCGGTGATTGTCATCGATCTGCCCTTCGCCCTGCTGTTCACCGCCATCATCTGGGTTGTGGGCGGCCCGCTGGCCTGGCTGACCATGGCGGTTTTCGTGGTTTTTGCCATTGCGGCGGCGATTATCGGCCGTGTGCTGCACCAGGCGGTCGATGCGCGCACCGATTCCGACAAGCGCCGTACCAGTTTCATGATCGAGATCCTGTCCGGCATTACCACTATCAAGGCGATGACGATGGAGCGGCTGATGATGCGCCGCTACGAACGCTTGATGGACAGCGCGTCGGCCGCGGCATTCCGCGTCACCTACCTGTCGTCGCTGTCGCAGGCGCTGGGCAGCTTCTTTTCCAACCTGGCGATTGTCGCCATCCTGGTCTACGGCTCGCTGCTGGTGCTCGATAACCAGATGACGGTGGGCCAGCTGGCCTGTTGCTCGCTGCTGGCCGGCCGGGTGATGCAGCCGCTGCTGCGTGCCATGGGCATCTGGAGCAATTTCCAGGCGATCCGTTTGGCCGAGCGCCAGCTGAACCAGTTGCATGCCTTGCCGCAGGAGCCGGGCGGCCTGCAGCGCCCCGCGCCCATCGTCACGCTGGGACGCATTGAATTCCGCGATGTCAGCCTGGATGACGGCATCGGCCAGCCGCTGCTCGATCATGCCAACATGACGATCAATGCCGGCGAAACCGTCGCCATTGTCAGCGCCGATGGCAGCGACCGTTCGGCGATCCTGACGCTGATTGCGGGTCTGCAGCGGCCGACCGGCGGACAGATCCTGTATGACAATAAAATCCTCAAAGCCGCCGACCCGCGCCCCGGCCCCGATGAAATCGGCCTGCTGCCGCGCCAGGCCACGGTGTTCCAGGGCAGCATGATCGACAACCTGACCATGTTCCGTCGCGGTGCCGTGGTCGATACCGCGCTGGAGCTGGCGGAAAAGCTGGGGCTGGACAGCTATATTGCCACCCTGGCCAATGGGTACGAGACCACGGTGAGCGGCGGCCAGACCGAAACCCTGCCCGGCGGCGTGCGCCAGCGCATTGCCATCATCCGTGCCCTGGCCGAACAGCCGCGCATCATCCTGTTCGATGAAAGCAACAACGGCTTCGATCGCAACTCGAATGAACGGCTGCTGCGCATGCTGGCCGATCTGAAAGGTCGCGCCACCATCGTGCTGGTCAGTTATCAGCCTTCGGTGCTGCGCCTGGCTGATCGCGTGTTTGAACTGCGCAATGGTCAGCTGATCGAGCGCTCGCCGATTGGCGCGACCTTCGGCCCGGCGTCGACGGAAGTACTGGACGGGCGATCGGCATGAGCACGTCGATGAATCGACCGTCTTCCGCTGGCGGCGAGACCAACAGCCTGCAGGTGGTGCGCGCCGAACCGCTCGCCGAGGCTTTGCGTCAGGGCCGCATGGGTGCCTTCCAGGCCGTCTCGCCCTTCGCCGCCTGCCTCATGCCGCTGCTCACCGCGCTGGGTTGGCAGGGAGATCCGCGCCATATTGTCGAGGCCCTGCCGCATTTCGCCGCCGATCTCGATCTCGATGGCCTGCGCAATGTGCTGATCGAGCTGTCCTACGCCACCAAGCCGCATGAACGGCGTCTGGGCCAGATCGATCCGCGCCTGCTGCCCTGCCTGCATGTCGATAATGCCGGCCGTCCGCGCGTGGTGCTGGAGATCAGGGATGGCGTGGCGCGGGTGTTCGATGGTGCGCGCCGCGAGGAAATCCAGCTCAAGTCTGCTGCCATCGCTGGCATGGCCTATTTCATCGAACCGGCCGAAACGCCGGAAGAGACCGGCCCGCGCAAGACCTTCCTCGGCGCTATTGCGATGCGCTTTTCCGGTGTTGCCGTGCAGCTTGGCATGGTCACCCTGTTCAACAACATCCTGGCGCTCGGCTTCCCGCTCTTCGCGCTGATGGTCTACGACAAGGTGATCGGCGGCGACTCGCGCGAGCTGGTGGTCTACCTGCTCGCCGGCATCGGTATGACCTTTGTTTTCGATTTCGCGCTGCGCATGCTGCGAAGCCGCATGCTGGCTTATATGGGTGCCCGCGTCGAACGGCTGGTTGCCATTGCGGTGCTCAAGCACCTGCTGCGCCTGCCGGTGGGTTATACCGAGTCGGCACCGATCGGCACACAACTCGCGCGCTTGAAGGAATTCGAAACCGTGCGCGAATTCTTCACCGGGCCGCTCGCCGGCGTCGCCTTCGATCTGCCCTTCCTGTTTGTCTTCCTGCTGGTGATTGCCTGGCTCGGTGGTCCGCTGGTGCTGGTCTCGCTGGTGCTGGGCCTGCTGATCCTGCTGATCGGCTATGTCTCGCAGATGTTGCAGAGCACGGCCGTGCAGCGCGCCGCCGCCAGCCAGGCCGCACGCCATGGCCTGACGGTGGAGATCGTGTCCAATCTGCAGGCGATCAAGCAGTCGGGCAGTGCGGCCACCTGGCTGGAACGCTATCGTGCCGCCTCGGCGGCATCGGCAGTGGACAGCCGCGCGGTGCAGATGATCGGCGGCATGCTCAACACGCTGTCGCAGACCCTGATGATGCTGACCGGCACCATCGTGCTGGCCTGGGGTGCATTGCGCATCATGGATGGCAGCATGACGGTCGGTGCGTTGGTGGCGACCATGGCGCTGTCCTGGCGCGTGCTGGCGCCGCTGCAGCTTGGTCTGATGGCGTTGACCCGGCTCGGACAGATCCGCCTCGGCCTGGCGCAGATCGACCGTCTGCTGCAACTGCGGCCGGAACTGACCGATCGCCCGGGCCCGGCGGTCGTGCAGCGCGTGTTCCGCGGCGCAGTCACACTGAACCGCGTATCGCTGCGCTATCGCCCCGATGCCGAACCGGCGTTGCTCGGCGTCGACCTGCTGCTCAAGCCCGGCGAGATGATCGGCATCACCGGTCCGTCCGGTTCGGGCAAGTCCACCATTCTCAAGGTGATGGCGGGGCTGTATCAGGCCCAGGCCGGCGCCGTGCTGCTGGATGGCCTGGATATCCGCCAGATGACGCCGCATGAACTGCGCAACGCCGTGACCTATTCGCCGCAGAACCGGCATCTGTTCCATGGCACGCTGGCGCAGAATCTGCGCCTGGCCGCGCCGACCGCCAGCGATGACGACCTGAAGGCGGCACTGGCCGAAGCCGGCGCGCTGAATGATGTGCTGGCGCTGCCCGATGGCCTGCATACCGGCCTGGGCGATCATTCCGATGCGCGCACGCTGTCCACCGGGCTGCTGCAGCGCATCGCGCTGGCGCGACTCTATCTGCGCCCCTCTGCCGTGCTGCTGCTCGACGAGCCGGGCCAGTGGCTGGACGAGACCGGCGATGCCGCGATGATCGAATCGCTGCAACGTCGCAAGGGCAAGCAGACCATTGCCATCGTGACCCATCGGCCGAGCCATCTTGCCATCTGCGACCGCGTCGTCGTGATGGAGAATGGCCGCATCATAGATATCCGCAGCCCGACCAGAGGTGCTGCGACGACATCCCAGGGAGTCGGGAGATGAGTGAGACCTTGCCTGCCGTGAAGGCCGATCCGGCCCGCATCCGCTACCTGACGCTGGCGATCCAGCTGGAGGAAGGCCGTGCGCCGCGGCTGATGCAGCTGTCGGTCTGGCTGATGATCGCCATCGTGATCTGCGCCATCGGCTGGGCAGCGGTGACCCGGGTGGCCCAGGTCGCGCGTGCCCCGGGCGAAATCGTGCCGAATGGCCATCTGCAGCCGGTGCAGCATCTGGAAGGCGGCATTGTCGCCGAAGTGCTGGCGCAGGACGGCGATCTCGTTGAAGCCGGCCAGGTTCTGGTGCGCCTCGACCAGACCGGCGTGACCGCCGAACTCGACCAGCTGCGCAGCCGCGAACGCAGTCTGCGCCTGCAGGCCGAACGCCTGCGCGCCTTTGCCGAGGGCCGTGTCGCCGATCTGGATGACAGTCAGGAGCAGGGCCTCTCCATCGACCAGGCGGCAATCCTGCGCAGCCAGGAGCGCGCCCGTACTAGCCAGCGCGTTGTGATCGAGCGCCAGGTCGCCGGTCGTCGCGCCGATCTGGAAGCGCTGATCGGCCAGCAGCGTACCTTGCAACGCCAGATCACGATCACCGGCGAAGCGCTGGACATGCGCAAGACGCTGTCGGAAAAGGGGCTGAATTCGCGGCTCACCTTCCTCGATGTGCAGCGTGAGATGAATCGTGTGCAGGGCGAGTTGAGCACCGTGACGACGAATATCGGCCGCGCCCGCGAAGCGGTGGCCGAGGCCGAGCAGCGGCTGATCGAGCTGGATACCCGGCTCACGGTCGATGCGATGCGCGAGCTTGGTTCGGTCACCAGTGACCTGCGCCAGATCGAGGAGGCGCGCGTCAAGCTGGAAGACCGCGTGGCGCGTACCACCATCACCTCGCCGGTGCGCGGCATCATCAAGGATCTGCGCGCCTATGCCGCCGGGGCCGTGGTGCCGCCGGGCGGCAATATCGCCGAGATCGTGCCGGTCGGCCGCGAGCTGATTGTCGAGGCGCGCATCAGTCCGGTGGATGTCGGTCAGCTGCGGCCGGGCCAGCCGGTGGCGGTGAAGGTCTCGACCTATGATTTCGCCCAGTTCGGTTCCGTGCCGGGCAGCCTGCTGAGTGTTTCGGCCTCCACTTTCCACGGGCCGCAGATTGCGCCCTTCTACAAGGCGCTGGTGCGGCTGGATCAGTCCTATGTCGGCAGTGATCCGGCCCGCAATCAGCTGCGTCCGGGCATGACCGTGCTGGCCGATATCAAGACCGACGAGCGCACCGTGCTGCGCTTCCTGCTCAATCCAGTCTACCGGGCCATCGATACGGCCTTCCAGGAACGCTGACCGGCCCACGCGGAATTGCACCGGCCGAATCTTGATCGGGGGCGCCGGTCAGGCAATATCGCGCCATGACCCCGAGCCCCGACGCCCTGCCACCTGAAATCCACGATGCCTCAGCCTGGTATGGCCCCGCCATGCTGCAGGACACCCGCTGGCTGCAGCATTTCACCGCTGCCGAGATCGCCGAGGTCGAGCAGGCGACGCGCCGCGTTGCCGCCGGACCCGATGCCGCGGTTGCGCGACTGACACCGGCGGATTTCCCACTGCCGACGCTGGCGCCACGCCTGCATGCCTTGCGCGACGAGGTGCTGAACGGCCGTGGCTTCGCCCTGCTGCGCGGCCTGCCGGTGCAGCGCTGGAGCCTGCGCGAGGCCGCGATCGCCTTTCTCGGGATCGGTTGTCATATCGGCAGTGCGCGCTCGCAGAATGCCAAGGGCCATATCCTGGGTCATGTGAAGGATATGGGACTCTCCAGCGACGATCCGAATGTGCGCATCTACCAGACGCATGAGCGCCAGACCTTCCACACCGATTCCGCCGATATTGTCGGCCTGCTTTGTCTGCAGGTTGCAAAGGCCGGCGGCCATTCGGCGCTGGTAAGTTCGGTCACCATCTTCAACGAGATGCGCAAACGCCGGCCAGACCTGCTGCCACATCTGTTCGCCCCGATCGAAACCGACCGGCGCGGCGAGGTGCCGGTGGGCGAGAAGCCGTATTTCACCATCCCGACCTATAACTGGCACGAAGGTCATCTCTCGGCGATCTATCAGCGCCAGTATATCGAGTCCGCCCGTCGCTTTGCCGATGTGGCGCCGCTGTCGCCGGCGCAGGTCGAAGCCTTTGATCTGTTCGACGCGCTGTCCAATGATCCGGCGCTGAATTTTCATATGGTGCTGGAACCCGGCGATGTGCAGCTGGTGCATAACCACACCCTGCTGCATGACCGCACGGCGTTTGAGGACTGGGCCGAACCGGCAAAGCGCCGCCATCTGCTGCGGCTCTGGCTGGCGCCGCAGCAGGCGCGCCCGCTGCCGCCGGTCTTTGCCCAGCGCTATGGCAGTGTCACGCCGGGCGATCGCGGCGGCATCATCGTGCCGGGCACGCAACTGACTGTTCCCTTCGAGGCTGTTTGACCATGTCGGATATCAAGACTGTAGCCATTGTCGGCGGTGGCCTGATCGGCGCCAGCTGGGCGGCCCTGTTCACTGCCGGTGGCATCGATGTGGTGGCCTGGGATCCCGATGCCACGGCGCGCGCGCTGTTTCGCGACCGCGTCAATGCCGCGCGCAAGCAGCTGGCCCAGCTCGGCCGCCGCGGACGCGGCAAACTGAAGATCGTCGCCCGCCTCAAGGCGGCGGTGGCTGGTGCCGATCTGATCCAGGAAAACGCGCCGGAGAAACTGGAACTGAAACACCGGCTGTTTGCCGAGATTGTCGCGGCGGCGAAGCCTGAAGCCACGATTGCCAGCAGCACATCCTCCTTTGCCTGGTCGGCGCTGACCGAGGGCATGAAAGAGCCGTCGCGGCTGATCGTGTCGCATCCCTTCAATCCGCCGCATCTGGTGCCGCTGGTCGAGCTCTATGGCACCGACCCGGCCCGCGTGCAGGCGGCCGCGGTGTTTTACGAAGCCATGGGCAAGGTGACGATCCGCATGAAGCGCGAGGCGCCCGGCCATGTCGCCAACCGGCTGGCTTCGGCGCTGTGGCGTGAGGCCGTGCATATCGTGGCCGAGGGCATCGCCGATGTCGCCGATGTCGACAAGGCGCTGGTGGAAGGACCGGGGCTGCGCTGGTCGATCCAGGGTGCGCATATGACCTATCATCTGGGTGGCGGCGAGGGCGGTATCCGCCATTATCTCGATCACCTCGGCCCCAGCCAGGAAAAGCGCTGGGCGGCGCTGGGAAGTCCCAGCCTTACGCCCGAGGTAAAGGATGCGCTGGTGCGCGGTGTGGAAGAGGAAGCCGCCGGCCGCAGCATTGCGGAGCTGAGCGCCGAACGCGATGCGGCATTGATCGAAACCCTGAAGCTGCGGGCGAAGCGCCGGCCGAAAATGTAGCCCGACAATATTCCGCCCATATTTCGGTCTGGGCCGAAACATCCCGCCTTGTCCTGTCATGTCGAAGCTTTACTCTGGCGTCAACAAAAGCCAGAGGAACCGCCATGCCCGTCTCGACATCGGATAAATGCGCCGCCTTCCGCCGCCTGCATGACAGCGGCTGCTTCGTCATCCCCAATCCCTGGGATGCCGGCTCGGCCGTGATCCTGCAAAGCCTCGGCTTCAAGGCATTGGCTTCCACCAGCGCCGGGATGGCCTGGAGCATGGCCAAGCCGGATAACAAGGTGGAGCTGGCCGAGGTGCTGGCGCATTTGAAGACGCTGACATCTGTTACCGACATTCCGGTCAATGCCGATTTCGAAAACGGCTTTGCCGATGAGCCGGACCGTGTCGCGGGCAACGTGGCCAAGGCGGTGGAGGCCGGCATCGCCGGACTTTCCATTGAAGATTCCACCGGCAACACGGAAGCACCGCTGTATGATTTCGATCTCGCGGTGGCGCGTATCAAGGCGGCGCGTGCCGCCATCGACAAGACCGGCGGCGGCGTGCTGCTGACCGCGCGCAGCGAAGGTTTCATCGCCGGCCGGCCGGATCTGGCGGAAACCACGCGCCGCCTGAAGGCTTACGCTGCTGCTGGTGCCGACGTGCTCTATGCGCCGGGCATCCGCGAAGATGCGCAGATTACGGCAGTGGTGCAGGCGGCAGCCGGCAAACCGGTGAATATGCTCACCACGGGCCAGTCGGTGGCGCATCTGGCCGGGCTTGGCATCCGGCGTGTCAGCGTCGGCGGCTCGCTGGCGCGCAGCGCCTGGGGCGAGTTCATCCGTGCCGCCAAGGAAATCGGTGCCGAAGGAACCTTCGAGCATTTCAAGCAGGCCACGCCGAGTTCGGAGCTGAACCGGCTGTTCGGCGCGCATATGAAACGCTAACGGCGCCGATCATCTCGCCTGAGAAGACAGGCATAACATAGCCGCGGCAAATGTCGCACCAATAGGTAGCGGTGTCATTCTGCGCCGATCACGCGGCGTGTGTGTTGCAGCGATGCGACACGTTTTCTGTTGACCGTCGTGCAATCCGTCTATTGTAATATCAATATAACAAGTGGGGACGGCTCGTTGAAACGATTGCTGCGTCATCGCATCTTGACTGGAACGCCCTCGAAGCGGAGGCGCGTTCAGCTTTGTCGATGATTACAGTCCGCCAGGTCACCAAGACCTTCGTCGCCCGCGGCCGGGAAGTTTCGGCCCTGCTGCCCACCAGCCTCGACATTCCCGCCGGTGCCTTTGTCTCCTTCGTCGGTCCCAGCGGCTGCGGCAAATCCACCCTGCTCAACATGATCGCCGGCATCATTCCGCCCAGCAGTGGTGCGGTCGAGCATGGCGGCCGTGTGGTCAATGGCATCAACACGCATGTCGGCTACATGACCCAGGCCGACAGCCTGCTGCCCTGGCGCACCACCGAGCAGAATGTGGCTTTCCCGCTGGTTTTGCGCGGCCAGGGCAAGGCCGAGATCGAGGCGCGCGTCGCCAAAATGCTCGACATGGTGGGCCTGAGCAATTTCAGGCAGCAGTTTCCCTCCGAGCTTTCGGGCGGCATGCGCAAGCGCGTGGCACTCGCCCAGGTGCTGGCCTATGACCCCGAAACCCTGCTGATGGACGAGCCCTTTGGCGCCCTGGATGCCCAGCTCAAGCTGGTGATGCAGGCCGAACTGGCGCGCATCTGGGAAGAAACCCGCAAGACCATCGTGTTTGTCACCCATGATCTGGCCGAGGCCATCGCGCTGTCCGACCATGTGGTGATTTTCAGCGGCCGGCCGGGCCGCATCAAGGCGATCAAGCAGATTGATCTGCCGCGGCCGCGCGATGTGTTCAAGCTGCAGTTCGACCCGGCCTTCCGTGAAATTTACAACGAGCTGTGGGATGCGCTGGCGCCCGAAATCGGCGTGGGAGCGGTGCGCACATGAGCGACAAGGCATTGGAGACCGAGCTTCCTGCCGCGCAGCCCAGCGCAGCCGTGCTGCAGGTCGAGCGCGCGGAGACGCGTAAACGCTGGGGCATCCGCATCGGCCAGGTGCTGATCGGGTTGGCCATTCTGGGCATCTGGCAGTTCGCCTCGGGCCGGCTGATCGACGACTTCTTCATCTCCTCACCGATTGCCGTGGCGGTGAAGCTGTGGATCTGGACGCGCAACGGCACGCTGGCCAATGCCTTTGCCTATACCATGCAGGCCATGGTGCTGGGCTTCATCATCGGCAGCGTGAGCGGTTTCATCATCGGCTTCCTGCTCGGCCGTTCCGATACCGCCGCCAAGCTGTTCGATCCCTATATCACCGCGATCTACTGCCTGCCCAAGATCGCGCTGGCGCCGCTGCTGATCATGTGGTTCGGCATCGGGCTGGAGAGCAAGGTGGCGATGGCCGCGCTGATCGTGTTCTTCCTGGTCTTCCTCAACACCTTTGCCGGCGTGCGCGATGTCAGCGCGATTCACATCAATGCCGCCCGCATCATGGGCGCCAATGGCTGGCAGCTGCTGCGCTACGTGATCTTCCCCTCGGCAGCGGCCTGGGTGCTCACGGGGCTGAAAGTCTCGGTACCCTATGCGCTGATCGGCGCCGTGGTCGGCGAGCTGATTTCGTCCAACCGCGGCATCGGCTTCCTGATCGGCCAGGCCTCGGGGATGTTCGATACGGCCGGCGTCTTTGCCGGTCTGGTGGTGCTGGCGGTCACCGGCATGGTGCTGAACAGCGCGCTCAAGGCGCTGGAAACCCATCTGCTGCGCTGGCGCGAATTGAAATAAGAGGAACGGTTGTTATGGCCTATGATCTGAAGATTGTTGGCGGCACCATCATTGATGGCACCGGCAAGCCCGGCTACAGCGGCGATGTCGGCATCAAGGACGGCCGCATCGTCGCTCTGGGCCATGCGCCGGATACGGCGGCGCGCACGGTGAAGGCCGATGGCCTGGTGGTCTCGCCGGGCTTTGTCGATATCCACACCCATTACGATGCGCAGGTGTTCTGGGACCAGATGCTCACCATCTCGCCCTGGCATGGTGTCACCAGTGTGGTGATGGGCAGCTGCGGCTTCGGTGTCGCGCCGACGCGGCCGAAGGATCGCAGCCTGATCCTGCGCACGCTGGAGCGCGTCGAGGCCATGCCGCTGAACGCGCTTGAGGCCGGCCTGGGCAATGACTGGCCGTTCGAGACCTTCCCGCAGTATCTCGATGCGCTGGGCAAGATGGGCACCGCCATCAATGTCGGGGCGATGATCGGCCATACGGCGACGCGGCTTTACGTGATGGGCGAGGCGGCCGTGGAGCGCGCCGCCACGCAGGATGAAGTCATCCAGATGCAGGATATCGTGCGCGAAGGCATGAAGGCCGGCGCGATTGCATTTGGCACGTCGGTCTCGCGCATCCATATCGGCTTCGACGGCAAGCCGATCCCGAGCCGGCTCGCCGAATTCGACGAGATGCTGGCACTGGGCCGCGCCGTCGGCCAGGCCGGCAGTGGCATCATCCATTACAACGGCGCGCGCGAACCGCTGTTCGACCATTACCTCGGCATGCATTACGAAAGCGGTCGCCCGGTCTGCTGGACCGCGCTGCTCGCCGGCCAGCTCGGCCCCGGCCGCCATCGCGAGAGCCTCGAGCGCACCAAACAGCTGGTGGCGCAGGGCAAGCCGATCTATCCGCAGGTCGCCTGCCGGCCGATCGTCAGCGAATTCGATTTCCGCTCGCCGGTGGTGTTCGACACCTGGAGCCTGTTCAAGCCGGTGCGTGTCGCCAAGAGCGAAGCCGACCTGATACGCATCTATTCCGACGCCGATTTCCGTCACCAGTTCCGCGAGGAAGTGGCCGGTCGCGGCGGCCGCGATGGCGATTTCTCCGGCGGCAAGTCCGAAGGCGACATGCGCCGCGCCTCCTGGCGCCTCACTGAGATCAGCTGGTGCGAGGAACAGCCCGCCCTGGTCGGTCGCACGGTCGAGGCGGTTGCACAGGAACGCGGTGTCTCGCCGGTCGACCTGATTCTCGATCTGGCGGCGCAGAGCAACCTGCGTGCGCGTTTCCGAATGCCGCTGGTGAACTTCCAGGAAGACGAGGTCGAGGAGCTGCTGCAGGACCCGAATACGGTTGTCGGTCTTGGCGATGGTGGTGCGCATCTGTCGCAGCTTTGCGATGCCTGCTACGCCACCCATCTGCTCGGCTACTGGGTGCGGGTGAAAAAGTCGCTCAGCCTGGAACGCGCCGTGCATATGCTGACCGGCCGTCCGGCGGCGATTTTCGGCATCGCCGATCGTGGCCTGCTGGCGCTCGGCCGTCATGCCGATGT
Organism: Ferrovibrio terrae; assembly: GCF_943371255.1. Classification (GTDB taxonomy): domain Bacteria; phylum Pseudomonadota; class Alphaproteobacteria; order Ferrovibrionales; family Ferrovibrionaceae; genus Ferrovibrio; species Ferrovibrio terrae_B. Next base: position 15,206 of record NZ_CALRUC010000038.1, read on the forward strand.
GGTGGTCTTCGATCCGGCCACCGTGGGTGCGGGTCCGCTGGAACGCGTCTATGACCTGCCGGCCGGCGCCGACCGCCTGATCTCGCGCGCTTCGGGCATCCATACCGTCATCGTCAATGGCACCGTGCTGCCGCCGCCGGGCGAAGCGATGCCGGCCGGCCGCATGCCGGGTCATGTCCTGCGCAGCGGCAGCGCACATCACTGATTGGGTTCAACCGAGGAGGGGAAGATGCGTGACATTGAACGCAGGGCGTTTCTGCAGGGCGTTGCATCGGTCGGGTTCATCGGCAGCATGGGTTTGGCCATGCCTGTCTCGGCGCAGAGCGGGCTGACGGCTTCCAGCCTGCGCTCGAATGCAAAATCCTTCCTCTGGGGCGCCGAGGATTTCGCCCAGGGCACCGGGCTGTTCACCAAGTCCGGCCTGAAGCTTGAACTGGCCGCCACCAATCGCGGCGTCAACCAGGATGCGCTGATCGGCGGTGCCGCCGATATCCTGCTCGGCGCACCGACGCAGAACATGCGGGTGCAGATCCGCCGCCAGCCGGTGAAAATGATCTGCGGCTGGGTCAACAAATTCGCCTCCAACGTCGTCATCAAGAAAGACATCGCCGACAAACTCGGCATCACTGAAGCCTCGCCGCCCGAGAAGAAGGCGGCGGCACTCAAGGGCCTGAAGATCGGCACCACCGGTGCCGGCGGCGGTCCGGACCAGCTGGCGCGCTATTTCATGCGTATGGCCAAGATCGATCCTGATCGCGATGCCACCCTCGTGCCGATCCAGGGCGGCGTGTCGCCGATGCTGGCGGCACTGGATCGTGGCACCATCGACGGTTTCGTGCTGTCTTCGCCGGCCTCTGACATGGCGGTGTCGAAATTCGGCGCGGTCTACCTGTTCAACATGGTGACCAATCCGCCGCCGGCCCTGCAGGATTATCTCTACATCACCGCCAGTGTCAGCGAGAAGACCATCAAGGACAAGCCGAACGAGCTGACCGCCTATTGCAAGGGCATCGCGCTGGCGCTTAAGGGCATTGCCGGCGATCCGGCCGGCTTCAAGGCCTTTGCCAAGGAATACTTCGCCGATATGGATCCGGTGCTGTTCGAGACCGCGTTCGCCAACAATGTAGGCATGTATATGAAGACGCCGGTGCCGACCAAGGCCCAGTTCGATCTCAATCTCGATTTCCTCGACAACGAGCTGAAGACCCTGCAGCAGCCGGGCATTCCGGCCGGCTTCAAGTTCGAGGATGCCTATGACCTGCGCTTTGTCGAAAAAGCGATGAGCAGCCTGTAAACCCTGCCACTGCCGCCGGGCGCTCTCGTTTGGCGGCAGTATCTGCGGCCCTGAGGCTTTGGCTCGCGCCCGGCGCCCGGCCACCCACCCCATTTCGCAGCGACCCGACAGAATCCGCTTGACGATGGCGGGTCAATTGCGTGAGTATTTTATTGTAATACAATGTCTTCATATAGAATACAAATGCAAACTGTAACCGAGACCAGCACGTCCGCTCCAGCGGCATCGACCGAGAAAAAGGGCGGCGTTCGCCCCTTAAGCTCGGTGCTCAAGACCCTGTCCCTGCTCGATGCCATGGCAACCGTGGCCAAGCCGATCCGTCTGGCCGACCTGACCCGGCTGATCGGCGGCGAGCGCGGCACGGTCTACCAGCGGCTCGTCACCCTGATGGCGGCCGGCTGGGTCGAGCAGCTGCAGGATGGCAGCTTCCGCCTCTCCTTACGCGCCGTGCAGGTGGCGCATGCGGCGCTGGAGCAGGCCAGCCTGGGCTCGCGCATGCTGCCGGTCATGCAGCGTCTGGTCACCGAGGTGGGCGAGACCGCATCGCTGGCCGTGCTGGATGGCGACGAAGCCCGCATTGTGCAGCGTGTTGAATCCGACGAGCTGCTGCGCGCCGATTCCAAACTCGGTTCCAGCCTGTCGCTGGACAATTCCGCTACCGGCCGCGTGCTGGTCGCCTTCGCCGATGCCGAACGCATCGCCGGCTGGCGCGAGCGCGGTGTGGCGCTGCCCGAGGCAGCCATGCTGGCCCAGGTACGTCGCGACTCCTTCGCCGTCTCAGGCAGCCGCGTGGCCGGGATTTCCGCCTCGGGTGCCCCGGTCTTCGATAGTGCTGGCCGCTGCTACGCGGCGCTGTCGCTGGTCGGTCCGGCCAATCGCTTCGATGCCGGCAAAAGCCGCGAGGCGCTGATCCGCGCCGCCGACCAGATCACCCGGATGATCCAGGGGAAAGAACAGTGAGCACATCGCGCCCCGCATCCGTGCAGGTCGAACCCGCCGTGGCATTGCGCCCGGCGGAAATTCTGATGAAGCCTGAACGCCTGGCGGCGATCCAGCCAAGCCGGCTCAGCGTATCGCGCGCCATGATCGCGCGGATGACACGGGAGCGCTGGGATGTGCAGTGCCTGAGCTTCGATATCGACGAGCGCGCCAAGGGCACGGCGCTCTATCGCATCACCACGCCCGGCGGCATGTTCGATTTCCCGGTCTTCTCGTTTGAATTCAATCCCGCCGGCCGCACCGGCCGCATCATCGGCCGCAACTGGGACATGATGGGCGCCCTGGTGGAAGGCCCGATGTCGGCGGCGGAGATCGAGCATACCCAGCGCGAACTGCCCAAGCTCTATGCCGGCCGCGCCACCGAACGCACGCTGGTCTGGGCGCGCTCCAACCGGTCCTCGCGCGCCTTCGATCATGTGGTCGACAGTCTCAGCGCCGGCCAGCAGCCCGAACTCAGCCGCCTGTCGCAGGTCTGCTACCTGATGCGCAACACCGGGCTTGATGGCAACGGCACTTTCGGCACACGCTCGTTCCGCGCGCTCGAATCCAATCACGCCCTGCGCAACCCGCTCGCGGCGCAGATGCTCAGCGCCTACATGATGCGCGAATTCGCCACCGACCTGGTCACCAACCTGGCGCGCCATCGTGCCGGCAGCCAGGCGGCCAGCCTCGATCCGGCGATCCGGCGGTTTCTCGGCGTCGGCAACGGTTCGGCGCTTGGCCTGATCCTGTTTGCCAACAACCACCCCAGGCTGCTCGACCGCTTCCTGCATGCGCGCGAAACCGCGCTGGCCCATGCCAAGGGGCTGGCGGCGCTGCCCGGCAGTCCGGAGATCAAACGCCTGCAGGCCCTGCTGGACCGCGTCATCCGGTTTCGTCTGGAAGACCGCACGGTATATGACGCGCTGGTGCCGAGCGACACGATCGCTGCTGAGCTTGCCATCGTGCGCAATGCGCTGAACGACTATGTCGCTACCGGTCATATCGGTGGCCTGCCATCCCCGGTGCCGCTGGCGGCACTCTGCGACCACCTGGAGAGCCGGGTGCTGCCCGAGACCCAGGAAACCCTGCATTCGCTGCTGATCGAGCTGGTGCCCGAGCTGGCCGATTCGCTGTGCGAGACGCTGATTGTCAGCGAAGAAACCACGGTGGCGCCGGGCATGCGAGTCGGCGAACTGCGCCAGATCCTGCATGACGAATATGCCTGGTGCCTCGCCATGGATCTCAGCACCGAGGCCTCGCGCCGCTATATCTGGTACAAGTCGGCCACCGCCGAGGAACCGCGCCGCGGTCCGCGCGAGGAGGTCGAGCAGGCCTTCAATCTCGGGCTCGACCTGCCGCGCCTGGTCCAGCAGCTTGATATCGCTCTCGCCAGCCAGCCGGCCGACCGCACCATGGCGCATTTCCTGCTCGGCCATCCCGAACAGCGTGGCATCGTGGCCCGCGTGCAGACCCTGCGCGGCCTGCGCTATCACTCGCCGCATATGAACATCATGGCCGAGGATTTCATCCCGATCCAGATGGTGCGCCTGCTCAATGTCGGCCTGCATGGCATCGACAAGACCCGCGACTTCCTCAATCGCAACCTGCGTGGTGTGCTCTATCACGGTGCGCCGCTGCCTGAAGATCTGCGAACCGGCACGCATGGTGACTGGTTCTATCCCGCGGAGCCCGTGTGATGAGCCTGTCCAGCACCGCAACTGCCCATGACGAAATCCTGCTGTCGGTGCGCGAGACGCGCCTGATCGTCGAGCGCATCCTGCTGCTCACTGACCTGCCGCGCGGCAGTGTCACAGCGGTGCGCGAGGCGATCCTGGCCTGCGAAGGCCAGCGTCTGGGGGCGCTGGCGCATCTGCGCGACGATTTCGACAGTATCAGGGCAATGCAGCCGGCACGGGTCTTCTTCTTCGAGGCCGACGGCAAGGCAGAGCTTGATGCCAAGGGCGAGCATGCCTGGGCGATCATGCCGTCGCTGGTCGAACTGGTGGTCGAGCAGTGCCGCCGGCCGGTCGCCGGCCAGGCGGCAGGACGCGGCACGGCCTCGCTGGCGGTGCATGATGTGCGTATGCCGACGATGCTGGCGGCGCTGACGCCGCTGGCGCTGCGCCATCAGGTCAGCCTCGGGATCACCATCACCGATGATGGTGCACTGATCCGCGCATCCGACCGCAGCACCGGAACCAACGCCATCACCATGTCGAGCCACGACCTCGACCCCTTCCTGTCGCGCATGCTCCGCGAGGGTTTCCGCACGCCGCGTCAGCTCTGGTCGGATCTCTATCATCTGTCGAACCAGTCGCTGACCCCTGACTCGGTGGTGTCGCGCCGCCATGCCGGTCCGATCATCGTTGACGAGAATGGCCGCATCATCGGCCGCACCGACGATGATGAAACCGACCTTTCCCTGTTGTCCCAGCCTGCTGCCTGAAGGTATCGACCATGCGTAACGATGCGATGATTTTCGATGGTCTGCAGTGCGGTCACTTCGACCGCGCGGTGTTTGAATCCCTGCTCAAGGGCACCGTGCGGTGCGTCACCGTTACGCTCGGCTTCTGGGAAAATGCCGTCGAATCCATGGACTCGATTGCGCGCTGGCGCGAAATGGCCCGTGCCAATGCCGATATCGTCAGCATTGCGCAGAACGCCGCCGATATCGATCGCGCGGTGGCCGAGGGCAAGCTGGCCCTGCTACTGGGTTTCCAGAATGCCATGCTGTTTGAGGGCCGCATCGCCTTCGTCGAGCTGTTCGCTGATATGGGCGTGCGCGTCGTGCAACTGACCTATAACAACCAGAATGACCTTGGCGGCAGCTGTTACGAGGAGCATGATTCCGGTCTTGCCCGCTACGGCAAGGAAGTGATCCGCGAGATGAACCGCACCGGCATCCTGGTCGACCTGTCGCATGTCGGCAACCGCACCACGCTGGATGCGGTGAAGTTCTCGCAGAAGCCGGTGGCGATCAGCCATGCCAATGCCGACTCGCTCTATCCGCACAAGCGCAACAAGACCGATGACGTGCTGAAGGCACTGAAGGACAATGGCGGTGTGATCGGCTGCGCTACCTATCGCAATATCGCCGGCGACCATTACTGTGCCAGCGTGGACAACTGGTGCGACATGGTGGCGCGCACAGTGGAGATCGCCGGCATCGACCATGTCGGCATCGGCACGGATCGCAGCCACAACACCACCCAGAAGGATCTCGACTGGATGCGCACCGGGCGCTGGACGCGCGGCATCGATTACGGTGCCGGCTCCGCCGCCCGCCCGGGCAAGGCGCCACCGGCCGACTGGTTCAGGGATGTGCAGAATATCGGCGAGATCACCGATGGCCTGCGGCGCAAGGGCTTCAGCGCCGAGGAAGTGGCCAAGATCACGCATGGCAACTGGCGGCGCGTCTACGAGGCCTCACTCGCCTGAACACGTGCCGATATCGAACCGGGGACACTGGAGGAGGGGACTATGACCAAGACGATCATCAAGGCCAAAGGCAAAAGCATCAGCCGCCGTTCGGCACTGCAGCTGGCCGGCGCCACCGCCGCGCTCACGTTTCCGGCCCCGTTCATCAACCGCGCCTATGCGCGCGAAGTTCTATATGTGAATACCTGGGGCGGCCCCTGGGAAGAAGCGGCGCAGAAACATCTGTTCGAGCCCTTCATGAAAGAGACCGGCGTCGAGATCAAGACGGTCTCGCCGGTCTCCTTTGCCAAGCTGGCGGCGCAGGTGAAAACCGGCGTCTATGAATTCGATGTCACCACGCTGGGCGATTCCGACATCGTGCGCGCCAACGAGGCCGGCATCATCGAGGATGCTTCCAAGGCGCCGCTGGATCAGTCGAAGCTGTGGCCCGGCGCAGTGTTCCAGAACGGCGTCGGCTCGCATGCCTTCGCCACGCTGATCTCCTATCGCAAGGACAAGTTTCCCAATGGCGGCCCGCAGACCTGGGCCGATTTCTTCAATCCGCAGAAATTTCCCGGCACCCGCTGCCTGCAGCGGCATGCCGGCCGCGTGCTGGCCATCGCGCTGCTGGCCGATGGCGTGGCGCCGGACAAGCTGTATCCGATGGATCTCGACCGCGCCTTCAAGGCGCTGGAACGGATCAAGCCGCATCTGCGCGTGTGGTGGACCCAGGGGCCGCAGTCGGGCCAGTTGCTGCGCGACGGCGAAGTCGACATGATCGGCATCTGGCAGACCTATCCGGTGCGTCTGATCCGCGAAAAGCAGCCGGTCGAGATGATCTGGAACCAGGCCCTGCTCGACCGCGCCTACTGGGTGGTGTCGAAAGGCTCGCCGCGCGCCGAACTGGCGTGGAAATTCGTCCAGTCGGCGATCCGGCCGGAACGCATCTCGAAATTCGCGCTGGAGAATGTCTACGGCCCGCTCAACCCCAAGGCCTTCGATTTCGTCAGTGCCGAGGATGCCAAGCTGATGCCGACCTCGCCGGACAACATCAAGAAGGTGGTAATCCAGGATACCACCAAGGCGTCCGACCAGTTGCAGGAAGCCAGCAAGCAGTTCGAGCGCTGGATCAGCCGCTGATACGACAGAAGGGGCGGGGAATGGCGCAGGTTGGGGGAATAGTGGCGCAAAGCCGGAGCGGCCGCACGGCTGCCTGGCTGCTGCTGTTGCCCGCGCTCGCCTTCCTCGCCGTCTTCTTCCTGATTCCGCTGGGCCAGGTGCTGTATTTCAGCGTGATGGATCCGAAGTTCACACTGCATCACTACGCAGCATTCTTCACCGATGATTTCTACTGGCGCGTACTGTTCGGCACCTTCCGCACGGCAGCGATCGTCACGGTCTTCTGCCTGCTGCTGTCTTATCCGCTGTCCTACGCCATCGTGCGGCTGGGTGGCGGTTTTGCCACCGTGATGCTGCTGATCGTGGCGATGAGCTTCTGGACCAGCTTCCTGGTCCGCACCTTCGCCTGGATGGTCATCCTCGGCAATAACGGCCCGCTGCGCGGCATCCTCAGTGCGCTGGGCTGGACACCTGCGCCTGAACTGCTGTTCACCCGCTTCAGCTCGACGCTGGCGATGGTGCATCTGCTGATCCCCTTCATGGTGCTGGCGCTCTATTCGGTGATGAAGAAGATCGACCACAATGTGGTGCGTGCCGCGATCAGCCTCGGCGCCACACCGTTCGAGGCCTTCCGTCGCATCTTCCTGCCGCTCTCGGCGCCCGGCATCGTCAATGGCTGCACGCTGGTCTTCATCATGTGCCTGGGCTTCTACGTCACGCCGGTGCTGCTCGGCAGTCCGCGCGAGCAGATGATCGCCGGCCTGATCGGCACCCAGATCGAGGAATTCCTCGAATTCGGCGAGGCCTCGGCCACTGCGGTGATCCTGCTCTGCGTCACCATGACCGTCTTTGCGATCTACAATCGCTTCGTCGGTCTCGACAAGCTGTGGGGCTGAGCATGCGCATTGTCGTGGCGCTCGCCCTGCTCAGCGCGCTGTTCATCCTCGGCCCGCTGCTGATCGTGGTGCCGATGAGCTTCAGCACGGCGAAATCTTTTGCCTTCCCGCCGCCGGATTACTGGCTCGGCTATTACCGTGCCTTCTTCGCCGATATCCGCTGGACCCAGCCGGTGATCAATTCGGTGCTGATCGCCTTTGCCACCATGCTGCTGACCATGGCGCTGGTGATCCCGGCCGCCTTTGCCATGGTGCGCCAGCGGTTTTTCGGCCGCTCGGCCATGAACCTGCTTTTGATGATGCCGATGATCGTGCCGCATATCGTGATGGCACTCGGCTACTACTCCTATTTCAGCCACCTCAAGATCATCCATTCACCGCTCGGCGTGGTGCTGGCCCATACCTGCCTGTCGGTGCCGGTCTGCTATCTGATCATCGCGGCCGCCTTGAAGGGCTTTGACCGCAACCTGGAGCGGGCGGCGATGAATCTGGGCGCCGGACCGCTGCGCACCTTCTGGGAGGTCACCTTCCCGGTGCTGCGGCCGGGCTTCCTGGTCGGCGGGCTGTTCGCTTTCATCCATTCCTTCGATGAAGCGGTCGTGGCAATCTTCATTTCCGGCCAGGCGGCCTCCACCCTGCCGCGCAAGATGTTCGACAGTATCCGTATCGAGGCCGACCCGATTGTGTCGGTGGTCTCGACCCTGCTGTTTGCCGCCGTGCTGCTGGCGGTGCTCAGTCCGCTGCTGTGGCGGGCGATCAGGCAGACACAGATGAAAGCCGTACCGGCATGAATGCGTTCCCGGGGCGGATAGAGAAAGAAGGGCGACAGGGCGTGACGGGCAGCTATCTCGAGATCCGCGATCTGGTCAAATCCTATGACGGCCGCCAGCAGGCGGTGCGCGGCATCTCGCTGGATATCGTCAAGGGCGAGTTCGTCTCTTTCCTCGGGCCGAGCGGCTCAGGCAAGACCACCACGCTGATGATGGTGGCGGGCTTCGAGCAGCCGACGGCGGGCCGCATCATCCTGGGCGGCCGCGAGATCGCGCCGATCCCGCCGCACAAGCGCAATATCGGCATGGTGTTCCAGAATTACGCGCTGTTCCCGCATATGACGGCGGCCGAGAATGTCGGGTTCCCCCTGCGTATGCGCAAGCGGCCGGCGGCCGAGATTGCCCGGCGCAGCGCCGAGGCGCTGGCCATGGTCGGCCTGGGCGACTTCGCCGGCCGCCAGCCGCGCGAGCTTTCGGGCGGCCAGCAGCAGCGCGTGGCGCTGGCGCGTGCGCTGGTGTTCGAACCCGATGTTCTGCTGCTGGACGAGCCATTGGGGGCGCTGGACAAGAATCTGCGCGAGCATATGCAGGTCGAGATCAAGCGCATCCATCGCGAGCTTGGCATCACCACGATCTATGTGACACATGACCAGACCGAGGCCATGACGATGTCGGATCGCATCGCCGTGTTCAGCCAGGGCGTGGTCGAACAGTTTGCCGCGCCGCTGGACGTGTATCTGCGCCCGGCGACGCGCTTTGTCGGCGGCTTTGTCGGCGACAGCAATTTCTTCGCTGCCACCGGCCGGCCCGGCATGCTGGAGATCGAAGGTCTGGGCAGCCTCAGCCTGCCGCAGGCAGCGGCATCGGCCAGCGGCCGTTATGACGTTCTGGTGCGGCCCGAGGCGATCAGCCTGTGGCGCGACGGCAGCACTTCTGCCGGCCATTGCGTGGTGCCGTTCACGGTCACCGCGCTGGTCAATTACGGCGACAGCGTGCTGCTGATGGGCAGCAGTGGGGCGTTGTCGCTGCGCGCCCGCATTCCTTTCGTGCAGGCCACCGATATCCGCGAAGGCGCGCAGTTGCAGTTGAGCTGGCGCCATGCCGACATGCACTGCATCCCGGCCGTTTAAGCGGGCTTCGAGCGCGTCAACGGGGCTGCGGTGAACGGCGAGGTGCCGGCGCCGAGCAGGATGCCGGCCTTGTTCTTGCGCTCGAACGGCAGTTCCACCAGCGCCGGGATCGGGCACTGATACGGGTTGCCCGCCGTGCGCTGCTCCCATTCTTCCCGGGCCGCCTTCAGAAGATCTTCACTGCTCAATGCGTCGATCACGGTGGCCGCCATTGCCTTGGCCGCCTGCAGCATCGCCTTGTGCGCTGCCGGCTGCTTGCCCTGCGCCACCAGCTGCCAGGAATGGCCCGGTGTGCCGACGGCGAAGCATGGCCCCCAGCACTGCACGGTGGGCGTCAGCCAGCTGACATCGCCCACATCGGTGGAGCCGTAGAGCTGCCGCGGCGTGCCATCAAACGGCAGGATGCTGTCATGCAGCGGCTTGTCGTAGCTCGTCGGCTCGCCGACGCTGCGCAGGCTGGAAAACACGTCTTCCGGGGTCAGCGCGCTGCGGCGCAGCTCGGTGGCAAACGCGCGGTCGGCATCGTCGAACTGCACCGGGCCGAGCTGTTCGATATTGCGATGCATCGCCCATTCCAGCGCAGTGTTGGGCATCACTTCCGAACAGGCCTTGTCGAAATCGACAAAGGCCTGGGTCTCGGTCATCAGCGCGGCGCCCTCGGCGATCTTCTTGACCCGCTCGAACAGCGTGGTGGCCACCGCCACCGACGGTCCGCGCACCAGATACAGCACCTCGGCTTTCGCCTGCACCACATTGGGCGAGATGCCGCCGGTATCGGTGACGGCATAATGCACGCGGGCATTGGCCGGCATGTGTTCGCGCATGTAGTTGACGCCGACATTCATCAACTCGACGGCATCCAGCGCGCTGCGGCCCAGATGCGGGGCGCTGGCGGCATGGGCGGCGCGGCCGCTGAAGCGGAAATAGGCCTGGATATTGGCCAGGCTGTTGACCGACATGACACCGAAAAAGCTGCCGGGATGCCAGGTGACGGCAGCATCCAGATCGGCGAACAGCCCGGCGCGTGCCATGAAAGTCTTGCCCGAACCGCCTTCTTCCGCCGGGCAGCCGTAATAGCGCACGCGGCCCGGCAGCTTGTGGGTGATCAGGTAATCCTTGACCGCGATGGCGGCCAGCACCGCGCCGGCCCCCAGCAGGTTATGGCCGCAGCCCTGGCCATTGGCCTGGGCAGTGGGCCGCCGCTCGGTGACGCCCGACGCCTGGCCCAGGCCGGACAGGGCGTCGTATTCGCCGAGCAAACCAATTAGCGGACCATTTCCGCCGCCGCTATCCTGACCTGCCTCCGCCATGAAGGCGGTCGGGATGCCGGCGATGTTGCGGGTGATGCGGAAGCCTTCTTTTTCCAGCAGCGCGATCTGCGCCGCCACGGCGCCATGCTCCTGGTAACGCAGCTCGGCCAGATCCCAGACCGTGTCGCTCAAGGCGATGCAGGCTGCGGCCTTGGCGTCGCATAGCGTGGTGATGTCGGCGATGTTTTGCATGAAGAGTCCGCTTTTGCGCTTTTCAGGATCGGCGGAATCCTTCTACTCTGAAAACTGAATCGCGGTAAGGGCGTGCGGCCCGATGCCGCAGATATTGCGGGGGATCACATGAAACAGACTGCGCGTCATTGGTTGCGTCGTATTGCAGTGGCACTGGTGGGCAGCATGCTGCTGGCCGCTGCGCTGCCGGCATCGGCCCAGGAACTGAAGATCGGCCTCAAGACCGAGCCAAGCTCGCTCGATCCGCATTATCATGCGCTGATCCCCAACAACCAGATCGCCTTCCATATCTTCGAGGCGCTGACCATGACGGATGCCGATGGCACCCTGTATCCGGGGCTGGCGACATCGTGGAAAGCGATCAGCGATACGGTGTGGGAATTCAAGCTGCGCCCGAATGTGAAATTCTCCGATGGCTCGCCGTTCACGGCCGAGGATGTGGTCTTCACCTTCGGACGCACCGGCAAGGTGCCGAACAGCCCGTCGCCGTTTACCATCTATTCCAAGCAGGTCATCGGCTTCGACATCATCGATCCGCTGACCATCCATCTCAAAACCGCAGCGGCAGCACCGGCGCTGCCGCTCGACATGTCGTTCATCGCCATCATGTCGAAAAAGGCGGCCAAGCCTGATGTGGCCGAAGGCATGACCACCGAAGGCCTCAACCAGGGCCAGGGCCTGATCGGCACCGGCCCGTTCAAATATGTGGACTGGAAGCGCGGCAACCAGCTGGTGCTGGAACGGAATGACAATTACTGGGGCGCCAAGCCGGCCTGGAAGACGGTCACTTTCCGGCCGCTGACCAACTCGGCCGCCCGCGTGGCTGCCATGCTGGCCGGCGACGTCGACCTGATCGAGGATCCGCCGACCGACGATCTCGACCGGCTGAAGAAAGATCCGAAGCTGCGGGTTTCGGAATTCGTCTCCAACCGCATCATCTATATCCACATGGACCACTTTGCCGAGCCCAGCATCGGCATTGAGGGCACCAACGGCAAGAATCCGCTGAAGGACAAGCGGGTGCGCCAGGCGCTGTCGCTTGCCATCGACCGCGAGGCGATCGGTGCGCGCATCATGGAGAATGTCGGCATTCCGGCCGGTGGCTTCCTGCCGCATCCGATGTTCGGTGCCGGCAAGGACGAGCGGCCCGACAAGTATGACCTGAACAAGGCCAAGGCCCTGCTGGCCGAGGCCGGCTATCCCGATGGTTTCAGCATTGCACTGGGTACGCCGAACGGCCGCTACATCAATGACATCAAGGTGGCCCAGGCGATCGCCGCGATGTGGACCCGCGCCGGCATCAAGACCAAGGTGGATGCCGCCGTGCCGCCGGTGTTCTTCAAGAACCGCGACGAGTTCAAATACAGTGCCTATCTGGCCGGCTGGGGTGCTGGCGAGGTGAGCAATTCGCTGCGCTCGCTGGTCGCCACGCCGAACCGTGAAAAGGGCATGGGCACCACCAACAAGGGCCGCTACTCCAATCCGGCCCTGGACGCCAAGATCGAGGAGGCCCTGCGTACCATCGATGATGGCAAGCGGTCTGCCCTGCTGCAGGAGGCGACCAAGATCGCCATGACCGATTATGCCCTGCTGCCGCTGCATTTCGAGAAATCGACCTGGGCGATGAAGACAGCGATCAATTATCCCGGCCGCAACGACCAGATGGTGCGCGCCGACTTCATCAAGCCGGCGAAATAGTCGTCGGCTGAAGCCGGTGAATACCGGCAACGGGAGGTAGGCGCGGGCGCAAGACCCAGCGTATGACCATGCGGCATATCATGCCATATCTGTTGACCAGCCTGGCGCTTATCGGCGCCGGGCTGGCAGCCCATATCGTCACCAGCATGACGGCGGTGGTGGCCGTATCGCTTTTCTTCGTCCCGGTCGTGCTGTTTTCCGCCCTGGCCTTCGGTCTCTTCCCGGCAATCTATGCCGCGATGGCGACCGTGATGCTGGCGGCATATTTCTTTTATGTGCCGATTTTCTCACTGGCCGTCGAAGATCCGGTCCAGATCGTCGACCTGATGATTTTTACCGGCGTTGCTGCCGTGGTCGGTCCGCTGGCCGATTGGGCGCGGCGGTCGGCGCGCCAGCTCAAGCAGCGCGAAATCCGCATGCAGCAGTTGTACGAGGTGGGGCGACATCTCGCCGCCGTGGCCGAGACCGCGCAGATTCCCCAGGCCATTGCCGAGCAGGTGATGCGCGTGACGGGCCGGCCCTGCGCCATCTTGTTGCCCGAAGAAGACCGTGGGCCGCAGATTTCCGCTCAGTCTGGCGGCGCAAAGTTTGTCGAGGATGATTTGTCTGCCGCCACCAGTCTCTGGTCGCCCGGACCGGCGAGAACGTCTCCAGATATGGTGGGCGGTGCCTGGAAGATGTATGTGATCCGGCATGGCGAACAGCCGGTCGGCATTCTGGCCCTGCATGGAGCGGGAAGCGCCCTAGAACCAGTGTTCATGGCGGCTCTGCTGGAGTTGATCGCCACGGCGCTGGAGCGGATGCGCTTGGCCGAACGCAGCGAGATTGCCCGCATTGACGCCAAGGCCGATCAGCTACGCGATGCGATCATCAGTTCTATATCGCATGACCTGCGCACACCGCTGGCTGCGATCCTTGGGTCTGCCTCCACGTTGGAAGGCTACGGCACTCTGTGCAGCGAGGCGGAACGGCAGGAACTTGCGGCGGCCATCCGTGAGGAGGCCGAGCGCCTGGAGCATTTCCTCGGACGGCTGTTCGACCTGACCCGAATCCGCGCCGGCCGCCTGCATCCGGTGCTGGAACCGGTAGACCTTGTCGATGTTGTGGAAGCAGCGATGCGCCGCTGTCGTCCGCTGCTGGCCGGCCATGAAAGCAAGGTCGAACTGGCGCCGTATTTGCCCATGGTATACAGCGATGCCATTCTGCTGCAGCAGGCACTGGTCAATATTCTCGAGAATGCCGCAAAGTATGCCGCGCCGGGCACCATCATCCTGGTTGGCGCCTTTCGCGCCGCTAGTCATGTCGAGCTTTTCATTCGTGACAGCGGGCGTGGCATGACGGCTGAGCAGAGCCGGCAAGTCTTTGACCATTTCTACCGGGCCACTGACCGTGCCGGAGAGCCCGGCGGCAGCGGGCTTGGACTGACCATCAGCCGGGCCTTCATTGAAGCCTGTGGCGGGAGTATCGTGGCTGAAAGCGCCGGCCTGGGTCAGGGTACCACTATGCGGATCAAGCTGCCTCTGGCAGAAAGCACGGCTGATGGTGGCGATGAAGCAGGCAGCGGGAAACACGGAGTCGCGGTATGAGCAATGCCAGAACCATTCTTGTGGTTGACGACGAGAAGCAGATTCGCCGCTTCCTGCGCACGGGTCTGGCGGTGCATGGCTATGACGTGATCGAGGCGGAATCAGGCACCGAGGCATTGCGCCTGGCGCCTACAAAAGCGCCGGATTTGGTGGTTCTCGACCTTCAGCTTGGCGATATGGATGGCCTGGATGTGCTGCGGCGTATCCGCGAATGGTCATGGATGCCGGTGCTGATCCTGTCGGTGCGCGACCGCGAGGTCGAGAAGGTGAAAGCCTTCGAGATGGGCGCCGACGACTATATCACCAAGCCTTTCGGCGTTGCCGAATTCGTTGCCCGGGTCAATGCGCTGCTGCGGCGCATTCCGGAAGTGGCGGTGCAGCCGGTTTTCAGCGTCGGCGACCTCAGTATAGACATGGCACGCAGGCAGGTTTCGCGTGATGGCGTCGAAGTTCGCCTGTCGCCGAAGGAATATGCGCTGTTGCAGCATCTGGCCCGTCATGCCGGAAAGGTGGTGACGCATGGGCAGATGCTCAACGAGATCTGGGGCAGCGATCATGCCGAAGATGCGCATTATCTGCGTATCTTTATGCGCAAGTTACGCCAGAAAATCGAACGCGACCCTACCCAGCCCCGGTACATCGTCACCGAACTCGGCATTGGCTATCGCTTGCGCGTGCAGGATCAGCTCGAAGCGCTCGCGTAAACAAAAAATATCTTCATATAAACGTCCTGTATCCATCGCGCACATTTCGCCTCCACCAAGGTCGGGGGGTATTTTTGACCTTGGTATAAGCCTATATGCCTGCTCGATAACCTATGCTTCCCGCATCGGACTGCATGCAATAGCAGCCGCAATTCAATGGGAAGGAAACAGGCATGACTGCCACCTACGCCGACGACGCGCGGCTCGTGTCACAGGCTGAAGAGCGCAAGGTTATCTTCGCGTCTTCGCTGGGTACCGTTTTCGAATGGTACGATTTTTATCTCTACGCCACCCTGGCGCCATTCTTCGCGGCCCTGTTTTTCCCGCCGGGCAATGAAACAGCTGCGCTGCTTTCGGCCTTCGCCACTTATGCCGCCGGCTTCCTGGTGCGCCCGTTCGGCGCCATCTTCTTCGGCCATATCGGCGATCTCGTCGGCCGCAAATATACTTTCCTTGTCACCATCCTCGTAATGGGCGGTTCCACCTTCGCCGTCGGCCTGCTGCCGACCTTCTCGGCGATCGGCTGGGCGGCACCATTCCTGCTGGTGGTTCTGCGTCTGCTACAGGGCCTGGCACTGGGCGGCGAATATGGTGGCGCGGCCACCTATGTGGCGGAACATGCACCGAAGAACGGTCGCGGCTATTCCACGGCCTGGATCCAGACCACCGCGACGCTGGGTTTCTTCATGTCTCTGGCGGTGATCGGTTTCTGCCGTGTCACCATCGATGCCAAGACCTTCGCGGACTGGGGCTGGCGCATTCCATTCCTGGTCTCGCTGGTTCTGCTCGCCTTCTCCGTCTATATCCGCATGAAGCTGAATGAGTCACCGGTCTTCAAGCGCATGAAGGAAGAAGGCAAGGGTTCGGACCATCCGATCCGCGACAGCTTCTTCAAATACCCGAACAACAAGTACGTACTCTTGGCGCTGATCGGTGCGACCGCCGGTCAGGGCGTGGTCTGGTATACCGGCCAGTTCTACGCGCTGTTCTTCCTCACCATCACGTTGAAGGTGGACTATCTGACCGCCTACACGCTGATCGCCATCTCGCTGTTGCTCGGCACTCCATTCTTCATCTTCTTCGGCTGGCTGTCTGACAAGATTGGCCGGTTAAAGATTATTCTGGCGGGCTGCCTGATCGCGGCATTGACTTACTTCCCGCTGTTCCAGGCTCTGACGCACTATGTCAACCCGGATCTGGAAGCTTTCCAGACCAAGACCGAGATCGTGGTCACTGCACCGAAGGATCAGTGCAACTTCCACATCTTCGTGGGTCCGTGGTCGAAGTTCACCGATTGCGACCGTGCCAAGGACTACATGACAAAGCTTGGCCTGTCGTTCAAGACGGTCGATGCGGCACCTGGTACTCCTGCATCCATCAAGATCGCTGATGTGACGATTCCGATGGATAATTGGGTGGCCAACAAGGCTGCAGCACAGATCGATGCCACCTTGGCGAAGACCGGCTATCCGAAGTCGGCCGATCCCGCCAAGATCAACTGGACCATGGCGCTGGCGATCCTGTTCGTCATGTTGCTCTACGTCACCATGGTGTATGGCCCGATCGCAGCCTTCCTGGTTGAACTGTTCCCGACCAAGATCCGCTACACCTCGATGTCGCTGCCCTATCACATCGGCAACGGCTGGTTTGGCGGCATGCTGCCGCTGCTGGCCACCGCCGGCGTGGCAGCTACGGGGAACATCTACAATGGTCTGTGGTACCCGATCGTCATCGCGGTGATGACCTTGGTAGTCGGTGCGCTGTTCCTGCGCGACAAAAAGGATGTCGACATCCACAACTAAATCCGGCGAATACCGGATACGGAAAGGGCCGCAGCAATGCGGCCCTTTTTCATTCCAGGTGGCCGGTGGCTTCCGATTTACAAGCCGTGCTTGGCAATCTCCCAGCCGGTATGGTTCAGGTTGCGGTTGCCGGCCTGAATGCCGATGTCTTCCAGCGTGGTGGCCATCGAATCGTTCCAGCGATTGAAGAACCCGAACAGGGCGATCACGCCGACAATTTCGACGATTTCATCGTCATTCCAGTGTTGGCGCAGGGCAGCCTGAATCTCGGGGGTCACTGCATTCGGCACGCAGGCGGCAGCCAGCGCAAAATCAAAGGCGGCCCGCTCGGCGGCACTGAAATGCGGGCTGGTCTGATAGTCCCAGATGTCGCGCAGCCGTTCGTGGCTGGCACCGAAACGTTCCGCCGCGAGGATGGTATGCGCCTCGCAGTAGCGGCAGCCGGCCGCATGTGAGGCGACATAGCCGATCAGGCGTTTCTGTTCGGCAGTGACGCGACCGCCATTCTCCATGACGGCCTGATTGAGTGCGGTGAAAGCGCGAGCGATCTGCGGCCGACGCTGCATGGTCAATACGCTGTTCGGCACCACACCGAG
>NZ_CALRUC010000039.1:0-32556 GCF_943371255.1 Ferrovibrio terrae
CTGGTGATCGACCGCGCCACCCATATGGGCCATCTCAAGGGTGTGCTGACCGAATTCTGCAAGGCCTTCTTCGAGACCGACAAGGTGAAGATGCGCTTCCGCCCCAGCTATTTCCCCTTCACCGAGCCTTCGGCGGAAGTCGATATCAACTGCTCGCGCGAGGGCGGCGTGCTGCGCGTGGGCGAGGGCAATGACTGGCTCGAAATTCTCGGCTCCGGCATGGTCAATCCCAAGGTGCTGCAGCATTGCGGCCTCGATCCCAATGAGTGGCAGGGCTTTGCCTTCGGCATGGGCATCGACCGCATTGCCATGCTGAAATACGGCATCCCCGATCTGCGCAGCTTTTTCGATGCCGATCTGCGCTGGCTCAAGCATTACGGTTTCGTGCCGCTCGATGTGCCCACGCTGGGCCAGGGGGTCGCACGATGAAATTCACGCTCGCCTGGCTGAAAAGCCATCTCGACACCACGGCCTCGCTGGATGAGATCGCCGCCAAGCTCACCGCCATCGGCCTGGAGGTGGAAGGCATCGAGGATCGCGCCGCGCTCTTCGCGCCCTTCATCGTCGCCGAAGTGAAAAAGGCCGAGCAGCATCCCAATGCCGACAAGCTGCGGGTCTGCGAGGTCTTCACCGGCACCGAGACCTTCCAGGTCGTCTGCGGCGCGCCGAATGCGCGCGCCGGCATGAAGGGGATTTTCGCGCCCGTCGGCTCGACGGTTCCCGGCACGCAGCTGCTGCTCAAGGCCGCCAATATCCGCGGCGTGGCCTCCAATGGCATGCTGTGCTCCGAACGCGAGATGGGGCTGACCGACGAACACACCGGCATCATTGACCTGCCGCTCGACACGCCGCTGGGTGCGCCGATGGCCTCGGTCTTCGGCCTGGATGATCCGGTGATCGAGATCAAGCTGACGCCGAACCGCGGGGATTGCCTCGGCGTGCGCGGCATCGCCCGCGATCTCGCCGCCGCCGGGCTGGGCACACTGAAGCCGCTCGATCTCAAGGTTGTGCCAGGCGGCTACAAAAGCCCGATCGCGGTGACGCTGGATTTCCCCGCCGGTGTGGAAAACGCCTGCCCGATCTTTGTCGGCCGGCATATCCGTGGCGTGAAGAATGGCGCCTCGCCGGCCTGGCTGCAGCAGCGCCTGAAAGCCATCGGGCTGCGGCCGATCTCGGCGCTGGTCGATGTCACCAATTTCTTCACCTACGATCTCGGCCGTCCGCTGCATGTCTTCGATGCCGCCAAGGTCAAGGGCAACATTCATGCGCGCCTGGCCCGGCCCGGCGAAAAACTGCTGGCGCTGGATGGCAAGGAATACGCACTGGACGAGACGATCACCGTGATCGCCGATGATGCCGGGCCCGAGGGCCTGGGCGGCGTGATGGGCGGCGAGCATTCCGGCTGCACGGCCGAGACCACCGAAGTCTTCGTCGAGAGTGCCTGGTTCGATCCGCTGCGCACGGCCGCGACGGGGCGCAAGCTCGGCATCCATTCCGATGCGCGCCATCGTTTCGAGCGCACCGTCGATCCTGCCTTCGTCAAGTCCGGCATCGATGTGGCCACCCAGATGATCCTCGCACTCTGCGGCGGGGAGCCGTCAGAGACGGTGATCGCCGGCAAAGAGCCGGACTGGAAGAAGACGGTCACCCTGCGGCCCTCGCGCCTGCTCGGCCTGGTCGGCTTCGACCTGCCGGTGGCGGAACAGACCCGCATCCTCGAAGCGCTCGGCTTCGGCGTCACCCAGAGCGGCGATGTGCTGTCGGTGGCGGTGCCGAGCTGGCGCCCCGATATCGACGGCGAGGCGGACCTCGTTGAGGAAATCGCGCGACTGCATGGTTTTGATGCGATTCCGGCCGAACCGCTGCCGCCGTTGCGTGCCGTGCCGGCGCCGGCGGTGAATGCGGCCCAGCGGCGCCTGCGCTCTGCGCGGCGCGCCCTGGCCGCGCGCGGCCTCACCGAAGCCGTCACCTATTCCTTCATCCGTCGCGCCGAAGCCCAGGTCTTTGGCGGCGGACAGGATGAGCTGCTGCTGGTCAACCCGATCAGCGCCGATATGGATGCGATGCGTCCCTCGGTGCTGCCCGGCCTGATCGCCGCCACCAAGCGCAACATGGATCGCGGTAGCATGGATGTCGCCATCTTCGAGGTCGGGCCGCAATATGCGTCTGCCGCCATGGATGGCCAGGCGCTGGTCGCCAGCGGCCTGCGCCGTGGCGCCACCGGCCCGCGGCACTGGCGCGATGGTCCGCGCAGCGTCGATGCCTATGATGCCAAGGCCGATGCGCTCGCGGCACTCGCCGGCGCCGGCGTCGATACGGCTCCTCTCATGGTGATGGATGGTGCGCCCGACTGGTATCATCCCGGCCGTTCCGGCACCCTGCGGCTCGGGCCGAAAACCATTCTCGCCGCCTTTGGCGAGCTGCATCCGCGGGCGCTTAATGCCATGGATGTGAAGGGCCCGCTGGTGGCCTTTGAGGTCTATCTCGACCGCATCCCCGGCAGCCGCGCCAAGCCCGGTGTGCGCACGAAGCCGGCGCTGAAACTGTCGGAGTTGCAGGCGGTCGAGCGCGACTTCGCCTTCATCGTCGATGCAGCCGTTGCAGCCGAAACCCTGCTGAAAGCCGTGCGCGGCGCCGACAAGGCGCTGATCGCGCGCGCCGGCGTGTTCGATGTCTTCGCCGGTGCTGGGATTCCCGAGGGCAGGAAATCGCTCGCCGTCAGCGTGCGGCTGGAGCCGCAGACACAGACGCTGACCGATGCGGAGATCGATGCGGTGGCGAAAAAGATCGTGGCTGCGGCCGAAAAGGCCTGCGGCGCGACCTTGCGGGCCTAGCCGCAGATGCTGGTGCTCGGCGTCCATTCCGGTTGGCAGGACGCCGGCGCTGCGGTCTTCGAGGATTACCAGCTGCTCGCCGCCGTGCCGCAGGCGCGGCTCAGCGGCGTTGCCCATGATGGCGGGCGGCTGCCGCTGGAAGCGATTGCTGAATGCCTCGACATCGCCCAGGTGCGTGCTGGCGATATCGCCGGCCTGGCGCTGAGCCAGGGACTGTTTCCCGGCCGACATTTTCGCGCGCTCTCCCTGCCGCGCCGCGTCGGGCGGGGCCTGCGCAGCCTGCTCGGCCGCGACACGCCGATCAGCCTGCTGGATGAAGCACGCAAGCATCACCGCACCGGGAGTCGCATTGGGCCGGAAAGCCTGCTCGATCTCGGCATGCTGGCCGGCGATCTCGGGCTCAACCGCCATATCCCGGTACGCGTCTATGATCGCCACACCGCCCATGCGTTGCTGGCGCTGACCGCAGCGCCCTGGGCTGACGACACGCTGGTCTTCACCGCCGACAGCAGCGGCCATCCGGTGGCACGCGTGCTCAAATTCGGCCGCCTCGCCACGCTGGATGCCGATGATGCCGGCGCAGCCGACATGGATTCACCCGGCCGCCTGGTCGATCTCGCCGTCGATGGCCTCGGCCTGCCCGATGCCGCTGCATTCTTCGCGCTCGGCCAGCATGGCGAACCGATGTTTGCCGAAGCCTTCAAGGCCCATGTCACCGTCGACATCCAGGGCCGCATCCGCACCGATTTTTCCAACGAGGGCGGTGCGGCGCGCTGGCTGCGCCGCTTGGCCGAGGGCCAGCCGCCGGCTCTGCTCGCCGCCTCGCTGCGCAAACTGCTGGTCGACCGCTTTGCCGAGGCCATCACCATCCTGCTCGAACGGCATGGCCTGCGCCGCGTTGCGCTGGGCGGCAGCCTGCTGGCCGATGCCGGGCTGTTGCTGCAGTTGCAGCAGACCCTTGGCGAGAGTATCGCGCTCGCCGTGCATGCGGCCGGCGATGACTCCGCGCTGCCCATCGGCGGCGTACTGGCCCTGCTGCTGCAGCAGGACGGCCTCGACACCTTCCTGCGTCAGCGTCGCCCGCTCGTCCATACCGCCTGGGGCCGCGACTATGCCATCGATCTCGATCCGGTGCTGGCCAATGCCGGCTGCCGCATGGTCAGCCGCGATCCGCTGCGTGCCGCCGCCGCCCTGCTCAATGCCGGCAAGCTGATCGCCTGCGCCGGCGGGCGCGGCATCGGCGCCAGCGGCGGCGCCAGCCGGCTGGTGCTGTTTGCTGGCAAGGAGGCTGGCGTCATCGCGGCCGCGAATGCGCGGCTCGACCGTCCGGCCTTCATGGCACCCACGCTCTATGCGTCACGCGCAGCACTGGCCGACCTGCTGCCCGGCTGGCGCGATCCGGCCATCGCCGCGCCGCTGGCCGAGCGCTGGGCCCCGCAGCTGCCGGCCCTGGCCCGGCAGCCTGTGCGCGCCGAAGCGGTGGAGGCGGAAACCCAGCCGCTGCTGCATGGCCTGCTCGAGACCTACAAGGCGCTCAGCTGGCTGCCCGGGCTGCTCGCCCTGCCGATGCAGATCGGCAGCGAGCCGGCGCTCGATTCACCCTCGGATATGCTGCGCCTGCTGCAAGATGGCCGGGTGGATTACATCGTCACCGACTCCGCCGTCTGGGAAAGCGGCGGCAGGTAACCCACCCCGCTATGCCGCCTCGGCATCAACCGAGGCAACAGCGGCATTGGCCGGCGCAAAGCCCGCTGCGCTAGACTCCTCCGCATAAACATAAAACCGGAGGAAACCCCAATGCGCCGTTTCACGCGTCATCTGATCATTGCGGCAGCCGCCCTGCCGCTTCTCGCAACTGCGGCAGCCGCGCAAGCACAGTCCTCGGCCTGGCCGACCAAGCCGATCACCGTTGTCGTGCCCTATGCCGCCGGCGGTCCGACCGACACGGTGGCGCGCCTCACCGCGCTTGGCCTGTCGCGCCAGCTCAACAATCACAGCGTGGTGGTCGAGAATGCCACCGGCGCCGGCGGCACCATCGGCGCCAACCGCGTCGCCACGGCAGAGCCCGATGGCCATACCCTGCTGGTGCATCATGTCGGCATTTCCACCGCGGCCACGCTGTATCGCAAGCTGCCCTACGACACCCGCACGGCCTTTGCCCCCATCGCGGTGTTGACCGATTCCGCCATGACCATCATCGCACGCGAGGATTTCCCGCCCAACACGCTGCCCGAGCTGGTCCAGTATCTGCAGCAGCAGAAGGACAAGGTGTCCTATGGCAATGCCGGCATCGGCGCCGCCTCGCATCTCTGCGGCATGCTGATGATGTCGGCGATGAACGTGCAGCTCAACACGGTGAGCTATCGCGGCAATGCACCGGTGATGCAGGATCTGCTCGGCAAGACGCTGGACATGACCTGCGACCAGGCCACCAACACCACCGGCCAGATCAAGGCCAAGAAGGTGAAGGCCTATGCCATCACCACTAAGCAGCGCATTGCCGATCTGCCCGACCTGCCGACGGCGGACGAATCCGGCCTCAAGGGCTTCGAGGTCAATGTCTGGCATGCGCTCTATGCGCCCAAGGGCACGCCCGAGGCGGTCGTGCAGCGGCTCGCCGCCGCCGCGCGCGGTGCACTGAAGGATGCCGAGATCGTCAAGCGTTTCGCCGAGATCAACACCACCACGGCGAATGACGAGCGGGCCAGCCCGGCCGGCCTGGCCCGCACGCTCAACAGCGAGATCGACAAATGGGCCCCGCTGATCAAGGCCGCCGGCCAGTATGCTGACTGACCGCCGTTAATCTGTTTAAGTCTCCCCAGATACAAAAAAGGACGTAGTACCAAATGGCAAAGCACAGGATCGCAACCATCCCCGGCGACGGCATCGGCAAGGAAGTGGTGCCCGAGGGCCTTCGCGTAATGGATGCCGCCGCCCGCCGCTTCAACATCGATTTCCAGTTCGATCATTTCGACTGGAGCGTGGATTACTATCTCAAGCATGGCGCGATGATGCCGACCGACTGGAAGCAGCAGATCGGCGGCCATGACGCGATTTTCTTCGGCGCTGTCGGCTGGCCCGAGAAAGTGCCGGATCACATTTCGCTCTGGGGTTCGCTGATCCAGTGGCGCCGCGAATTCGACCAGTATGTCAATCTCCGCCCGGTGCGCCTGATGCCGGGCATCCCCTCGCCGCTGGCCAACCGCAAGGTGGGCGACATCGATTTCTGGGTGGTGCGCGAGAATACCGAGGGCGAGTATTCCTCGATCGGCGGCCGCATGTTCCATGGCACCGAGCGCGAATTCGTGGTGCAGGAAACCATCCTCAGCCGCATCGGCACCGACCGCATCCTGAAATTCGCCTTCGAGCTGGCGCAGAGCCGGCCGAAAAAGCATCTCACCTCGGCCACCAAGTCGAACGGCATCTCGATCACCATGCCCTACTGGGACGAGCGCGTGGCCGAGATGAAGAAGGGCTATCCGGGCGTGAAGGTCGACCAGTATCACATCGACATCCTGACCGCGCATTTCGTGCAGCACCCCGACTGGTTCGATGTCGTGGTCGGCTCGAACCTGTTCGGCGACATTCTCTCCGATCTGGGGCCGGCCTGCACCGGCACCATCGGTATTGCGCCTTCGGCCAATCTCAACCCCGAACGCAAATTCCCCTCGCTGTTCGAGCCGGTGCATGGCTCGGCGCCGGATATCGCCGGCAAGGGCATTGCCAATCCGGTCGGCCAGATCTGGTGCGGCGCCATGATGCTGGAGCATCTCGGCCACAAGGAGGCCGGCGCCGCCGTGCTCAAGGCGATCGAAGAGGTGCTCGAAGCCGGGCCGCGTACGCCCGATATGGGCGGCCAGGCCAACACGCAGGATGTCGGCAAGGCGATTGCCGAAGCGGTGGCGAAGGGCTGAGGCAGCAACACCCCCCATCATCCCCGGGACAAGCCCAAGGGTGACGATTTATGAGAAACGGCCGGCTGCAGAGTCCGGCCGTTTTTTTTGTTTACGCGCTCGCCGGTTCCGGCAGCGCCCGCGCCGCCCGCAGTTCGTTGCGATACTCGCGCTTGATATAGGCGATCTTGTCGAGCTGTTCCTCCAGCTTGTCCAGCACCTGCTGCTCGGCCGGCGTGAGCGCCGCGCGGTCGAGATGGTTCAGCAGCACGCCCAGCGCATCGCCGATCTGGCCGATCTGCCGGCCATAGCTGCCGACGCGGTCGAGAATGCGCTGCTCCACCTCCGGCTCCGAGGAATGGCCCAGATTGATGTTGATCAGGCCGATCTGGCTGCCGGTCGGATTGAACATCCAGGTCCAGGGCAGGATGTTCTGTTTCACCGCGCCCGAAAGCGGCATATTGAAATCAATCGCTGGATTGAAGCTCGCCATGACCGGCCCCCGTTGCTGGATGAATACAGGGTCCAGTCTGGAGCAGTCTGTGCCGCGCTGCATGCGAAATCGCGGCGTGGCGTTGCGACTGGAATACTCAGGTATTCAGCGCTGACGCAGCACGAAAACAGTTTCGTCCTCCGCCATTGCAGCGACCATTCGGCTTGACCCGGCAGCGTTTCTTTTCGCTACTGGCCTGATGAAAGGGACGTGGATGGTCAAGAGACATGCCGGTGTCGGCGTATTGCTGTTTGGGCTTGCAGTTGCGCCTCCAATGCAGGCGCAGGAGGCTAACGGCACATGCGCCACCCCGGTCGGCCGGGACTTCAGCCTTGCTGCACCGGCCGAGGCCGGTGTCTCCGCCACGCGCCTCGTGCAGCTGACGGAAGCGCTCGACGCTGGCCGGTACGATCTACGCAGCTTGCTGGTGCTGCGCGACTGCCGGCTGATTTATGAGCGCTACAAACACAACGTGCGGCGCGATTTCAATCATTCGGTTTATTCGGTCACGAAATCATTCACCGCGACGCTGGCGGGCATTCTGCAGCATGAGGGAAAGCTGCCGTCTTTCGATGCGCCGGTTTCCACCATTGTGCCGCGTCCCGACCGCATGCCTGACGATATCTGGGCCAAGGCCGGGCGGATTACGCCGCGCAACGTCATGCAGATGTCGTCCGGGCTCGACTATATTCACGACCCGTCGAAGAATCCGATCTATTCGCTGCGGATCGACCGTTTTGCCCATGCCCTGCAACCGGACTTCAAGGCTGATCCGGGGGCGCACTATCAGTATTCCGACGGCGATGTTTCGATCACTGGGGCGGTTGTCGCGGCGGCGGCCGGCCAGAACTTGTATCGCAGCGCCAAGATCCTGCTGTTCGAGCCTCTGCAGATGGCGAATCACGACTGGTGGTTCATGGATGCGGCTGGCCGCGATCCGGGCGGCTGGGGGTTGCGCCTGCGGCCGATGGACATGCTGAAACTCGGCCAGCTCTATCTGCAGGGCTGCCAATGGAACGGCCGGCAGCTGTGCCGGCCATCCTTCATTGCCGAAGCCTGGAGTCCGGGTCGCAACGCCGCTTACGGTTTGCACTGGTGGTTGGGCCGGATGGGGGAAAAGCCGGTCTTCAGTGCGCGTGGCTTCAAGGGCCAGCGGATTGTTGTCATCCCGTCCGAGCGGTTGGTGGTGGCGATGACGGCCACGTTGACCGGTGCGGAGGAACGGGCGGTGGATGCATTGCTCTCTGCCGCCATGGCCGAGGCGATGCAGGCCGGGATTGTACCTGATCCGACGACCTTGACCCGCCTATCAGACATGCAGAAAGTCGGCTT
Organism: Ferrovibrio terrae; assembly: GCF_943371255.1. GTDB lineage: Bacteria > Pseudomonadota > Alphaproteobacteria > Ferrovibrionales > Ferrovibrionaceae > Ferrovibrio > Ferrovibrio terrae_B. The sequence goes on from NZ_CALRUC010000039.1 coordinate 8,553, forward strand.
TAACGGCGAAACGCGGATCGTCACCGAAGATCAGGACATTCCGCGCCGCTGAGTGATGCACTGCAGCAGTCGTCTAAAGCCTTGGATAAACCGCCGCATCGGCTCTGTCCCGCGCTGCACTCAAACCTCAGCCTCCGGCGTGGCGCTGGCGCGGGCGAAAAAGATGGTCACCCGCATGCCCTGGCCGGGGGCGGACTCGACGTCGATCCTGGCCTTGGCATTCTGCCGGAGCGATTCCACGATCAGCGCGCTCAGCTTGCCCGATTTCGGCCAGTCGGTCTTGCTGCGCAGCCCGATGCCATCGTCGGCCAGGATCAGCCGGCAGCCGGTATCATCGACCAGGCAGTGCAGCGTGATGGTGCCGCCCTCGCGGCCGGCAAATGCATGCTTCAGCGCATTGGTCAGCAATTCATTGACCACAAGGCCGGTGGGCATCGCCACATTCACCGAGACCGGCCAGGTATCGACCTTGAGATCGAGGCGGATGCCCTCCAGGGCATGGGCCCGCATCACGGCTGCGGCCACCTCACTGAGATACACGCCGAGATCGACAATCTCGCCGGTGTCGCTGTCTGACAGCGAACGATAGAGCAGGGCGAGGGACTCGACGCGGCCGGCCAGGCGGTCGAAACGCTTTTCCACCGCATCCTGCGGCATGTTGCGGGCTTCCATCCGGATCAGCGAGGTGATCATCTGCAGATTGTTCTTCACCCGATGCTGCAGCTCGCGCATCAGCATGTCTTTATCCTGCAGGCGTTGCTGCAGGGTATCGGGTGCTTCGGCCTCGGTTGCGTTGACTTTGGCCAGTCCGACCAGCCGGAACACCGGCGTGTCATCGTCGTTCAGGATGATGTTCGACCAGGCATTGACCACGATCGGCTCGTCGGGATGGTTTATGGCAAAAGCACCGATGTAATCATCATTTTCGGTGATCGCCTTGCTCAGCTTGCGGCCATCGTCCTGCGCAATCGCCGTGGTGGCGACCAGATCCCAGGTCTTGCCGTAAATCTCGGCGGTTTCCTGGCCGGTCAGGCGTTCGAATTCAAAGTTCGAATAGACAACGTGCTCGGATGGCTGCAATTCCGCCACGGCGACAGCAAAGGGGATGTGGTCGAGAAACTGCTTGAAGCGGTCGCTTTCCAGCGCATCCGCCAGATGCGGCGTGTCGAGCAGATGCTCGAGCGGCTCGCCGTGGGTGTCCGTGACCATGCCGCTCATCCTGATGTTTGCTGTTCAGCGCAATGTCGCCTGCGCAAAGTCTTCAGGGCACCCAGGGTGCATCCTGCGGAAGTCTGTCTTTATCGCCATATGGCGCACGAAGCCATGGCGCGGCTGGTGGTTTCTCTGGTCAAGCCTCGCTTCGCCCATCGATCTGTGTCACTGCGACACGCATGGACAGCACAATGGACAAACGGCCGGGCCAGAGCATCCTCTGACCCGGTCGCCTGTTTGCCTTGTCCTGGTGGGAGACGCGGCGAAACGGAATGGCGTCAGCCGTTGAACATCATCAGGCCGGCTTCGGCCAGCCGGCGCTGCAGGCCGATCAGCTTGCGGCTGGCGATGCGCCATTCATCGGCCACGCGCTGGCGCCGGCGCAGCAGGGCGGCGTAATCGTGCATGTCCTGCGGCCGGACGGCGATGCGGGCGAGATGCGCATTCTGCAGGCGCACATCGCTGTCGCAGATATCGCGCTCCTGGCGCAGCTCGCTTTCCTGCTGCTGGGCGAGCTGCAGCTGGCTCTGAAGATGCGTCAGCGCGATGCGGGTCTCGGTGAGAATGGTGGTCTGGGTCATGGCGGGCCTTCGCTGGGGGCGGTCTGGCCGGGCTGGACATTCCGGCCATTTGTTCCTATTATGTTCTTATAATTTGCCTCCCGGGTCAAGCCGGTTTTCAGCCGCCGGGCGCCGGAAGGCCGGATGGAGCGCCGGATAAGCCAAAACAAGCGGCGCATAAGCCACAATTAGCCCCGCATAAGCGGACATAAGCCGCGGATAAGCTGGAATAGAGGTCGAATAAGCCCCGGATAAGCGATTTTGATAGCAGTGATAGTAATGATATCAGCGCCAGCATCCGCCCCCCTTCCGTTGCTCGGTGGGGGCGCGGATGCTACAACCCCCGCCCATGAGCGCTTCCCCCAGAATCGACGCTGCCGAGCCCCCGACGCCGGATGGCAACATCCCGGCCGGCATGAAGAAAATCACCTTCATGGGCTTCATGGCGCTGACCGGTCCGCTCTGGGGCCGGCTGGATGACGCCGATGGCCTGCCGGTGATGGGCTTCCGGGTCGAGGACCGCCACTGCAATCCGATGCAGGTCTGCCATGGCGGCATGCTGATGACCTTTGCCGACATGCTGCTGGGCTTCACCGTCGGCATCGCCGAAGGCGGCCGCAAGTTCATGCCCACGGTCAATCTGGCCGGCGACTATGTCGGCCCGGCGCCGCTGGGCAGCTGGGTCGAAGGCAAGGGCCGGCTGATCCGTCAGACCCGCAATCTCGGCTTCGCCGAGAGCCTGATCACCGCCGATGGCGTACCCTGCCTGCGCGCCAGCGGCATCATGAAAATTCCCGCGAAGGACAGCCGCGAAGGCGACATCCTGAGCCTGTTCCGCTAATCGCGAAAGCTGAGTGCTGATACCGTGGCCACCGATCCTTCCCTGATCCGCAACTTCTCGATCATTGCCCATATCGATCATGGCAAGTCGACGCTGGCCGACCGCCTGATCGAGGCCTGCGGCGGTCTCGAGAAGCGCGAGATGAGCGAGCAGATTCTCGACAGCATGGATATCGAGAAGGAACGCGGCATCACCATCAAGGCGCAGACCGTGCGCCTGAACTATCATGCCAAGGACGGCAAGGATTATGTCCTCAATCTGATGGACACGCCCGGCCATGTCGATTTCGCCTACGAGGTCAGCCGCTCGCTCGCCGCCTGCGAGGGCTCGCTGCTGGTGGTCGATGCCAGCCAGGGTGTCGAAGCGCAGACGCTCGCCAACGTCTATCACGCCCTCGATGCCAAGCATGAAATCGTGCCGGTGCTCAACAAGATCGATCGGCCGGCCGCCGAGCCCGATCGTGTCAAGCAGCAGATCGAGGATGTGATCGGTCTCGATGCGTCAGATGCCGTGCCGATTTCGGCCAAGACCGGCATCGGCATCGACCTGGTGCTGGAAGCGCTGGTCAACCGTCTGCCGGCACCCAAGGGTGACCGCAATGCGCCGCTGAAGGCGCTGCTGGTCGACAGCTGGTACGATGCCTATCTCGGCGTCGTCGTGCTGTTCCGCGTCGTCGATGGCGTGCTGAAGAAAGGCATGAAGATCAAGTTCATGTCGTCCGGCGCCGTGCATCCGGTCGAACGCGTCGGCGTCACCACGCCGAAGAAGGTCATGGTCGACGAACTTGGCCCCGGCGAGATGGGCTTTTTCACCGCTGCGATCAAGGAAGTGGCCGATACATCCGTCGGCGACACCATCACCGAAGACAAGCGCCAGGCCGCCGAAGCGCTGCCGGGCTTCAAGCCTTCGGTGCCGGTGGTGTTCTGCGGCCTGTATCCGATCGATGCCGGCGCCTTCCCGGAACTGCGCGAAAGCCTGGGCAAGCTGCGGCTGAATGACGCCAGCTTCCATTTCGAGATGGAAAGCTCGGCGGCGCTGGGCTTCGGCTTCCGCTGCGGTTTCTTAGGGCTGCTGCATCTGGAAATTATCCAGGAGCGGCTGGAGCGCGAATTCAATCTCGATCTCATCACCACCGCGCCGAGCGTGATCTATCACGTCTACAAGATCGACGGCTCGATGGACGAGGTGCATAACCCCGCCGACATGCCGGATCCGATGCTGATCGACCATATCGACGAGCCCTGGATCAAGGCCACCGTCATGGTGCCCGATGAATATCTCGGCGCGATCCTGAAACTCTGCGAGGACAAGCGCGGCCGCCAGGTCGAGCTGACCTATGCCGGCAACCGCGCCATGGTGGTGTATCGCCTGCCGCTCAACGAAGTGGTGTTCGATTTCTATGACCGGCTCAAGTCGATCAGCCGCGGTTATGCCAGCTTCGATTACCAGATGGACGGCTACGAGGCCGGCAACCTGGTGAAGATGACTATCCTGGTGAACAACGAGAATGTCGACGCGCTGGCCAGCATCGTCTATGCCGGCCGCGCCGAGACGCGCGGTCGCCAGCTGTGCGAGCGGCTGAAGGAACTGATCCCGCGCCAGATGTTCAAGATCGCGATCCAGGCCGCCATCGGCGGGCGTATCGTGGCGCGCGAGGATATCTCGGCGCTGCGCAAGGACGTGCTGGCGAAATGCTACGGCGGCGATATCAGCCGCAAGCGCAAGCTGCTGGAAAAGCAGAAAGAGGGCAAGAAGCGCATGCGTAATGTCGGCAATGTCGAGATTCCGCAGGAAGCCTTCATCGCCGCGCTCAAGATTTCCGACAACTGAGCCGGTCTCAGGACAGCGCCCCGAAGCGCTGGCGCCGTTTCGGCGTGCGGCGGCGGAAGATCACCAGCAGCAGGATGCCGAACAGGCCGAGCACCAGCACGGCGGGCCAGCGCAGCAGGGTGGCCAGGCCCGGATCCCACAGGATCGGCGGCAGGTAGTCCTGGCCGATGGTCTGCAGCAGGCTGTAGGTCGGCGGGTCGAGCCGGGCCCAGAAATCGCCCAGGGCGATGAAGCCCATCATGCCGGATTCGAGCCAGCGCAGGCCGTCGCCGCCCAGTGCGAGCAGCGCCAGCGCGATCAGCAGCCAGCCCAGAATGCGTCCCAGCAGCACGGCTTTCCCCCTTGGCCGGTGATTGGCGAATCCACCTGTGCGGTCAGCATGTTAAGCCAAAGGCTGGGCCGATTGCAAATTCGCCGCCGGCGGGTATAGTGCCGCCCGCGCTGGAGGGATGGCCGAGCGGTCGAAGGCGCACGCCTGGAAAGTGTGTATACCTCAAAAGGGTATCGTGGGTTCGAATCCCACTCCCTCCGCCAGCGATCGCGTCCGCCGCGCGATCATCGCCGCCATGATCCCGGGGCGGCCCAAGCCTGACGACAGACTTGTCCGTGATCGCTGCCCCTGTGCCGCGGCGTGTTGTCCTGCTCTGCGGGCCGAAGCGGATCATAGTTGCGCGCATCTTCAATCACACAGGGTCACGGATGCAGAGCGCACTGCAGCATCGCAGTTGCGAAGTTTACTAAACCCCGCCGCAGCATGCCAAGTTTACTAAACTTCCCTGTTATCGCAGCTTCGGCATAGCTGAAAGTCGAGTCCTGCGCATCCTTGCTTGCTGCTTTCGCTGCACCGGCCCTATGATGCCCTTATAAATAGGGAGGAATTCAATAATGGCGGGTGTATTCTGCCGCGACGTCCGGAAGGCGTTCGGCGCGACGCATGTGCTGCACGGCATCTCGGTCGATATTCCAGATGGTGAATTTGCGGTGCTTGTCGGGCCTTCGGGCTGCGGCAAATCCACCCTGCTGCGAATGATCGCCGGCCTGGAGAACATCACTGGCGGCGAGATCAGCATTGGCGATCATGTGGTCAACCATGTGCCCCCGAAAGAACGGGATGTCGCCATGGTGTTCCAGAACTATGCGCTCTATCCGCACATGACCGTGGAAGCCAACATGGCCTTCTCGATGATGCTGCGTGGCGCCGAGAAAAGCGAAATCGACCAGCGCGTGCAGCAGGCGGCCGGCATTCTGGGGCTTAAGCCATTATTGGCGCGCTATCCGCGCCAGCTGTCGGGCGGCCAGCGCCAGCGCGTTGCCATGGGCCGCGCCATCGTGCGCGATCCGCAGGTCTTCCTGTTCGACGAACCGCTGTCCAACCTGGATGCCAAGCTGCGCGTTGCCATGCGCACGGAAATCAAGGAGCTGCATCAGCGGCTCAGAACCACCACCATCTACGTGACGCATGATCAGGTCGAGGCCATGACGATGGCCGACAAGATCGTGGTGATGCATGACGGCCGGGTCGAACAGATCGGCGCGCCGCTCGATCTGTATGACCGGCCGGACAACATGTTTGTGGCCGGTTTCATCGGCTCGCCGGCGATGAATTTCGTGCAGGGCAAGATCAATGGCGGCAGCTTCGAGGGGCAGGGCGGCCTGCATCTTCCGATGTCGACGGCGCCGAGCGGATCGGCCGGGCAGCCGGCGGTCTATGGCATCCGGCCCGAGCATTTCGCGCTCGCCGAGGATGGCGTGGAAGCGGAAGTGCGGGTGGTCGAGCCGACCGGATCGGAAATCATGGTTGCCGCTAGGCTCGGCGACGAGCACATCATTGCAGTGTTTCACGAACGTCACAAATTCAGGCCGGGCGACAAGATCCGGCTGAAACCCAACCCAGGGCTTGTTCATCTGTTTGACGCGTCGACTGGAAAAAGGCTGAACGCCTGATAATCAACGGAGGAAACGACCGATGAACGATTTTACACGCCGTACATTTGTTAAAGGCAGTACCGCGCTTGCCGGTGTCGGCATGCTCAGTGGCAGTGCCCTGTTCGATTGGGCCAAGGCCTGGGCGCAGACCGCGCCCTGGAAACCTGAAGCCGGCGCCAAGATCAACCTGATGCGCTGGCGCCGCTTCGTTGAAGCCGAAGATGTCGCCTTCATGAAAATGGTCAGCGCCTTCAAGGCGGCGACCGGCGTCGATGTGAATGTGGTCAACGAGTCGTTTGACGACATCCAGCCGAAAGCCTCCGTGGTAGCCAACACTGGCCAGGGCCTCGACATGGTCTGGGGCCTGTATTCGCTGCCGCATCTCTTCCCGCAGAAATGCCTGGACCAGACCGATGTTGCCGATTATCTCGGCAAGAAATACGGCGGCTGGGCTCCGGCAGCGGAACTGTATGGCAAGTCCGGCGGCAAGTGGATCGGCATTCCGGTCGCCACCACGGGCGGCCTGATGAACTACCGCATCTCCTCGATGGAGAAGGCCGGCTTCAAGGAATTCCCCAAGGACACCGCCAGCTTCCTTGAACTGGTCAAAGCGCTCAAGAAGAACAACACGCCGGCCGGTTTCGCGCTTGGCCATGCCTCGGGCGATGCCAATACCTGGCTGCACTGGGCCCTGTGGTCGCATGGCGGCCAGCTGGTCGACAAGGATGACAAGGTCATCATCAATTCGCCGGAAACCGCCAAGGCGCTGGAATTCGTCAAGGCGCTGTATGAGAACTTCATTCCCGGCACGGCGTCGTGGAATGACTCGTCGAACAACAAGATCTTCGTGTCCGGCGATCTGCACCTCACCTCGAACGGCATTTCTGTCTATGTGGCGGCCCAGAAGGACAACAAGGCCGTCGCCGATGACATGAACCATGCCTATATGCCGATCGGTCCGGTCGGAAAGCCGACCGAACTGCATCTGGCCTTCCCGATCCTGACCTTCAACTTCACCAAGGCGCCGAATGCCTGCAAGGCCTTCACGGCCTTCATGCTGGAAGCGGAGAACTTCAACCCGTGGGTCGAGGCGGCGCAGGGGTACCTGTCGCACTTCCTCAATGCCTATGACAAGAACCCGGTCTGGACCTCGGATCCCAAGCGCACACCGTATCGCGATGTGTCGAAGCGGACGCTGACGCCGGGTGGTCTTGGCTCGCTTGGCGAGAAAGCCGCCGCTGCGGTGGCCGATTTCATCGTCGTCGACATGTTTGCCAACTACGCAACAGGTCGTGAAGACGTGAAGGGCGCCATCGCCGTCGCCGAACGGCAGGCCAAGCGTATCTACCGCTGACGGGACTGGGTCACGGGCGGTTGTCCGCCCGTGACCCTGCGCCTGCATCCGGAACGCATTGAAGACCGGCGAGATTGAACGGGAACAGCATGGTTGATGTGACCAATAAACCGATGGCCGAAACGGCGGGGCGGCGTGCGCCACAGCAGATTCAGGTCAGTGCCTGGAGCCAGCTCAAGTCGAACCGGACCTGGCTCGGCTACTGGTTCATGCTGCCGGCTCTGGCCATCCTGTTTCTCTTTCTCGCCTATCCGCTGGGCCTCGGTGTGTGGCTGTCATTCACCGATACGCGCATCGGCCGTGGCGGTGTTTTCATCGGCCTGGAGAATTACGAGTGGCTGCAGGGCGATTCGATCTTCTGGCTCTCGGTGTTCAACACGCTGCTCTACACCATCGTCGCCAGCGCGATTAAGTTCGCCGCCGGGCTCTATCTGGCGCTGCTGCTCAACAAGCATATTCCTTTCAAGGCGCTGATCCGCGCCGCCGTGCTGATCCCGTTCATCGTGCCAACGGTGCTGTCGGCGATTGCCTTCTGGTGGATCTACGACTCGCAATTCTCCATCCTGTCCTGGTCGCTCAAGAAACTGGGTCTGATCACGGTCAATATCGATTTCCTGGGCGATCCGTGGAATGCGCGCTGGTCGACCATCTTCGCCAATATCTGGCGCGGCATTCCCTTTGTCGCCATCACACTGCTGGCCGGGCTGCAGACGGTGTCGCCCTCGCTCTATGAGGCCGCGACGCTGGATGGCGCCACGCCCTGGCAGCGTTTCCGCCACATCACCTATCCGCTGCTGACGCCGATCATCGCCGTGGTGATGACCTTCTCGGTGCTGTTCACCTTCACAGACTTCCAGCTGATCTGGGCGATGACCCGCGGCGGGCCGGTGAATGCCACCCATCTGATGGCCACGCTGTCCTATCAGCGCGGCATCATCGCCGGGCAACTGGGCGAGGGCGCGGCCATCGCCACGGCCATGATCCCATTCCTGCTCGGTGCGATCATGATTTCGTGGTTCGGGCTGCAACGCCGGAAATGGCAGCAGGGGTCTGACAATGACTGACGTAAAAGCAATGACCGCGGGCGGATCGGACGACCATTCCGAGGGCATGAGCTATCTGGAATCGGTGCCGCGTCGGCTGGTCACGCTCTACCTGCCGCTGGCCCTGTTTCTGGTGATTCTGCTGTTCCCGTTCTACTGGATGGCACTCACCTCGATCAAACCGAACGAACAGCTGCTGGACATGGAGCGGGTCAGCCCGTTCTGGACCTGGGATCCGACCTTCCAGCACATCAAAAAGCTTCTGTTCGAGTCGAACTATCCGCGCTGGCTGTGGAACACGATGTATGTCGCCGCCGCGGCGACGGCCCTGTCGCTGTTTGCCAGCGTGCTGGCCGCCTATGCCATCGTGCGCCTGCGCTTCCGCGGCGCGCAGACGGTCGGCGGGCTGATCTTCCTTGCCTATCTGGTGCCGCCGTCCATCCTGTTCATCCCGCTCGCCACCGTGGTGTTCCAGTACGGGCTGTTCGACAGCCCCTTCGCCCTCATCCTGGTCTATCCGACCATCCTGATCCCGTTCTCCACCTGGCTGCTGATGGGATATTTCAAGACCATTCCCTATGAGCTGGAGGAATGCGCGCTGATCGACGGTGCGTCGCGCTGGCAGATCCTGACCAAGATCGTGCTGCCGCTGTCGGTGCCCGGCCTGATCTCGGCCTTCATCTTCTGCTTCACGCTGTGCTGGAACGAGTTCATCTACGCGCTCACCTTCCTGCAGTCGGTGCAGAACAAGACCGTGCCGGTCGCCATCGTCAACGAATTCGTCGATGGCGATATCTATCGCTGGGGTTCGCTGATGGCAGGCGCGCTGGTCGGCTCGCTGCCGCTGGTCGTGCTCTATGCCTTCTTCGTCGAGCACTATGTGTCGGCGATGACCGGCGCGGTGAAGGAATAGGCAGCCGGCCGGTTCAGCGCGACCAGTGCGCGATGATGGTGGCCGTCACGCGCACGGCGCGCTGATAGTCGGCCACATCCACCCATTCATCCTGGCCGCCGGCCATGGTCAGGCTGCCGCAGAGCGGCCCGAGCCCCACCGTGGGCATGCCCATCTGGATGATCGGGTTGCGGATGTCGCTGGCGGTGTGCAGCGGATTGACCCGCGGCACCAGCCCGGTGGCCGCCGTCACCGCCTCGGCAACAATGCGATACAGCGGGTCGTCCGCAGTCGTCTCGGCGGCGCCGACGCCGGCGATCCATTCGATCTGCGGCGGGTGGTCGCGCAGCCAGTCATCGGTGGTGGCGGCCTGGGCGATGGCGGCCTCGACCTCCTGCATCACGGCATCGAGGCGTTCGGGCGGTGGGAAAGACAGCGCGCCGCCGATCACGCATTGGCTGTCGAGCCGGCTCGGGCGTTCGGCATCGCCGCAGCGGATCGAGGAGATCAGCAGGTTGGTCGAGCGGCCGATGGCGGCCTGCAGCGCCGGATGGGTGACGCGCTCGCCGCGGCGCCGGTCGAGATCGCGCAGCGCCTGGCAGACGATCATGGCCTTTTCCAGCGGATTGACCGCCAGATGCGCAAAGGCCGTATGGGCCGGTTCCTGAGTGTCGGGCAGGCGGCCGGCCACGGTGATGCGAAATTCCAGCTGGCCCGGCGCGAAGGCCTTGATCTCCTGCATGCCGATGCCGGATTCAGCCGGATGCATGTATACCGCAGCATCGGCGCGATAACCCTTGTGCAGCACGGCGGCGACGCCGCGGGCATGCTGCTTGCTGGGTGTGCTGGCCAGCGTCAGCGTGCCGGCCGGCCGGATACCGGCGGCCAGTGCCACGCGCAGGCCCTGTACCATCATGGCGATGCCGGCCAGGTCATCGGCGGCACCCCAGCCATAGAGCCGGCCATCCGCCACCGTCGCGGCGAAGGGATCGTGGCGCCAAGCCTCCAGCCCGCCGAGCGGTTCGGGATCGGGATGGGCGAACAGCATCAGGCTGCGGCCCGTGCTGTTTCCCGGCAGGATGCCAAGCACGCTGCGGCGTTCGCGCGGCGGAATGGCATGGCCGGCGGCGAATTCCTCCACCAGCGGCACCTCGGCGGGACGGTAGCGCAGTTCCTCGATGCGGCAACCCAGAGCGCGCAGGCTGGCGGCGATGAAATCCTGTATCGCATCTTCGCCCTGCTGCGACAGGCGGATCAGATCGCGCAGAAAGGCCAGCGATGTGGCGGCCTCGCGTTCGGCAGCGGCCGTGATGGCATCGGTGATGTCGCGGGTTTCGCTCACTCAGACCTTCGCAATGTCGTTCAGTACATCGGTGGCCAGGCTGCGGATATGCTGCTCCATCGCCGCGCGTGCCTTGGCCGGGTCGCCGCTTTCCAGTGCCGCGATGATGGTCAGATGCTCCTCGCAGTCCGGGCGGATGCGCGACGGCAGGCCCGAGAGTTCGAACATGCGGGTGGTTACGCGCAGCTCGCGGATGATCTCCGCCATCACGGCATTGCCGGAGCCAGCGGCGATCATGGTGTGCAGCTCTTCATCGGCCGCCCAGTGATCCTCGACGCGGATCTTGGGTTCCTCGCGCAGCCGCAGCATCTCGGTCTTGATCGCCTGCAGGCGCTTGGGGTCCAGCTTGTCGATCGCATTGGCGATGGCCTCGCCTTCCAGGATCTCGCGCAGCCGCATGCTCTGGAAATATTCCCGGTTGGAGACCTGGCGCACGCGATAGGGGCGGTTGGCCTCCTTGCGCACCAGGCCTTCGCTTTCCAGCCGCACCAGCGCCTCGCGGATCGGCGTGCGCGAAATGCTGAGCGCGTTGGCCAGGCGGTCTTCGACGATCACTTCGCCGCTGGGGATATGGCGGTCGAGAATCATGTCCATGATGGCGCGGTAGGCCATGTTGGCAAGGTTGACCCCGGAAGCGGGGGCGGCGCGCTTGGCTGGACTGCTGGTGCTCATGTCGTATGCCGGTGGTCAGGGGCTGGCGCTGGCGATTCGCCGGGCCGGGACTGGTAGCAGAGCAGACGAATCGGGGTGTCGCAAAGGATTTGCTCCACTTCGCCGTCACTATAGCCGCGCCGCCGCATCATCGGCACCACATGCTGCAGGATATGGCCATAGCCATGGCCGCCATAGCGGGTCAGGCGGGTGCGGATGCAGATATCCTGCGACATGGCGAGGCGGCGAATATGCCCGCGGCCAATCAACCGACGCATGAGATCGAGCCGCATGTAGTCGGTCGGCAGGTCGTATTCGCCCATCCAGTATTGCGAGGTTTCGATGCCGAAAAAGTCCCATTCCAGCACGAAGCCCTGCTCCAGCAGGGCCAGCAGCCGCGCTTCGTCGGCAATCGTGCGGTCCATATGGCACAGGATCGTATGCTCCGGGTCGGCGCCGGCTGACAGCAGGATGGCGGCGATTTCGGCCGGTGCATCGGCATGGCGGCCGGGATGGACGCTGATGGCAATGCCGGTGCGCCGCTGCACGCGGGCGGCGGCCTGCAGGCAGCGGCGTTCGCTGTCGCGCAACGGCCAGGAGCAGCCCAGTTCGCCGATGATGCCGGCGCGGATCGTCGTGCCCCAGGCACCGCTGGTCACCTGTGCCAGCAGCAGCGCTTCCAGTTCCTCCACCGATGCGGCCCGGCTCGCATCATCCAGATAGGCATCGGTATAAAGCCCGCCGCCCAGCACGATCTGCACGCCGCTGGCCTGCGACAGTGTCGCCAGCCGTGCGGGCTGCGGCGCCAGGCCACCGGTGCTCAGTTCGACGATGGTGCTACCGCCGGCGACGCGATAGCGCTGCAATTCGGCCAGTGCCACATCGTCTTCATCCAGCAGCATGTTGCCCTGGTGGCGATTCTGGAAATAGTCGATCTCGAAGCGCGTCTCCATGGTGATCGGTGGATCGGCCGGCGGACCGGCGCGGCGGCCGAGCGGATCGCGCAGGTCGCACAGGATATGCTCATGCAGCATGGTCATGCCCAGATCGCCGGCTGCCACCGGGCCGGTCACCGTCTGGGCATATCCGCTGCGGCCGGGCATGGCGGCTCAGTGCTGCAGGATCTTGGCGAGGAACTGCTGTGCGCGGTCGGAGCGCTGGGTGCCGAAGAAATCCGCCTTTGAGCAATCCTCGATGATGCGGCCGTGATCCATGAAGATCACCTTATGCGCCACCTTCTTGGCAAAGCCCATCTCATGGGTGACGCAGAGCATCGTCATGCCGTCCTGCGCCAGTTCCACCATCACATCCAGCACCTCGTTGATCATTTCCGGATCCAGCGCCGAGGTCGGCTCGTCGAACAGCATGGCGATCGGGTCCATCGCCAGCGCGCGCGCGATGGCGACGCGCTGCTGCTGGCCGCCCGACAGCTGGCCCGGATATTTCGGCGCCTGGTTGGCCAGGCCGACGCGCTGCAGCAGGGCGCTGGCCTTGGCTTCGGCCTCATCGGCCGAGCGGCCCAGCACCTTGCGCTGCGACAGCGTCAGGTTCTGCAGGATGGTGAGATGCGGAAACAGCTCGAAATTCTGGAACACCATGCCGATGCGGGCGCGCAGCGCCGACAGGTTGGTGCGCGCATCGCCGACGCTGATGCCATCCACCGTGATGCTGCCGGCCTCGAAAGGCTCCAGGCCGTTGACGCATTTGATCAGGGTCGACTTGCCCGAGCCCGACGGCCCGCAGATCACCACCACCTCGCCCTTGTTCACGCTGGTGGTGCAGTCTTTCAGAACCTGGAAGTCGCCATAGTTCTTGCTGACATTCTGGATCGAGATCATGGATGGGCTCTTGCGATGAGAGGAAAAGCGGGCGAGGGCATGGCGTCAGCCAAACCGGTCGATGAGATAGGGCGTGGGGTCGATGTCGCTGCGGCCCTGCAGCAGCAGGTCGGCGGTGATGCGCGCCACCACCGGCGCCAGCGTATAGCCGTTCGAGGTGACGCAGTTGAAAAAGCCCGGCAGGCCCGGCACCGGGCCGATGATGGGCGCGCCATCGATATTGATGTTCATCGCCGCCCAGGCCCGCACCACATGCAGGCCCGCCATCTGCGGCAGCACGTGATTGGCGACCCACAGGTTGCCCTCGATGCTGTGGCGCGTCACCGTGTTGAAGCGGCGTTCCGCGGCAAAGGCTGCCGTCCAGGCGCCGCCGATCACCAGGCCGCCGCTTGCCACCTGCTTGAGGCTGAGATGGCGGTCGGCATGGGCGACCAGATGGCCGACCAGCGGCGGCGCCGGTTCGGTGACGATCATCTGCAGCGGCGCGCTATGTACCGGAATGTCGATGCCGACCAGCTTGCCGGTTTCGCGCGACCATGGCCCGCTGGCATTGACGATGCGGCCGGCGCGGATGCGGCCGCGCGAGGTCTCGACAATCCAGTGGCCGTTCTCGCGGCCGATCGCGGTGACATTGGCGCCGCGCAGGAAGCGGGCGCCCTGGGCGCGGGCTTTTTCCAGCACCGCATAGGTGGCCCGCAGTGGATTGATCTTGCCTTCCTGCGGCGCATATTCGGCGCCGATCAGTTTGTCTGACAGCGCGGGTGCGATGCGGCGCAGCTCGTTGCCGCCGATCACTTCGTTCTCGATGCCGTAGCGCCGCTCCAATGCGGCCTTGGCGCGCAGGAAGTCCATGCCGGCGTCGCTGTCGGCCACCATCAGGCCGCCGGTGATGCGCACCTCGAAATCCTCGCCGCAATCGGCCTGCAGCTGCTGCCACAGGGCCACCGAACGCGGGCCGAGCGGCAGCGTGGCGGCGGCGGGGCCACCGCCGGCCTCGGCCTTGGCGCCGAAATCAAACGACAACAGCTGCACATGCAGGCTGCCGGCATTGGCACCTGACGCCTGCAGGTTGGTGTCGTCGCGCTCGACCACCAGCACATCCTGGCCGGCCTGCGACAGGTAATAGGCGAGGCAGGCGCCGACCACACCGCCACCGATCACCAGGATCGCGGCCTCCTGGTCGGGCAGCCGTATGGTTTCCACCGGCCGCGCGAGATTAGGCGTGATGGCGCGCTGATGGCCGCCCCATTCCGGCTTCTCGAACGCCAGCGCGCCGGCCGGCACCGGTTTGGCCGGCAGGCGCGGTGCCAGATACTGTTCGACGGCGCGCGGGCGGCCGGTGCTCTGCTCCAGCAGCAAAGCGGCACTGGCGGCGCAGTAGCGGCCTTGGCAGCGGCCCATGCCAAGCCGCGTGTTGCGTTTCAGCGCCGCCAGGCTGTCATGGCCGGCAGCGATCTCGGCACGCACGCGGCCAACGCTGATCTCTTCGCAGCGGCAGAGCATGGCGGCATCGGGCACCTGGTCAAAGCGCACCGGCGGCGCCTGATACAGCGACCACAGGGCCGACTGGAAGTGTTCCGCGCGCTGCAGGCGGGCTTTGGCATCCGCGATCTCTGTGGCATTGCCGGCGGGCAGGCCCAGCCGCGCAGCGGCGGCATGGCCGGCCAGTGTGCCGCGGGCCAGTGCGACACGGGCGCCGCCCAGATCGGCGCCATCACCGATGACGAAAATGCCGGGCAGATCGGTGCTG
Source organism: Ferrovibrio terrae (assembly GCF_943371255.1). Lineage (GTDB taxonomy): Bacteria > Pseudomonadota > Alphaproteobacteria > Ferrovibrionales > Ferrovibrionaceae > Ferrovibrio > Ferrovibrio terrae_B. The sequence continues at coordinate 23,792 of NZ_CALRUC010000039.1, forward strand.
CCATCGGCAGCCGTATCGGTGGCGAGATAGCCGAGATGGCGGTCGACCAGGTGATGCGCGCAGCCGAGCGCACGGGCGATCTCGGTGGACGGCACGAAGCCGTAGCCCAGGCAGAGCGCATCGGCGGCAACACTGACGGCGGCTTCCGTCTGCAGGCGGCCGTCAGGCGCCATCGGCGCGTAACGCACCTGTGCCACGCGGCCATCGCCCTCGGCGGCCAGTATCGCATGCGACCACAGCACCGGCACGCCGGCGCGGCGCAGGCGGTTGAGATAGCGCAGGCCGTCGGCGATCAGGTCGGGTGCCGTGCGCAGGGCGGTGAGCATGGCACGCCACTGGTGCGGCGCAGGCTTCGGCGCACTTTCCAGCACTGCCACCACATCGACGCCGGCAGCCACCAGCTCGCAGGCAAGCTGCAGGTTGAGCGGCCCGTTGCCGGCGATCACGACGTGCTGGCCGGGCGAAACACGATAGGCGCGCGCCAGCGTCTGCGCCGCGCCGGTGGTCATCACGCCGGGCAGGGTCCAGCCGGCAAATGGCACCGGCCGTTCATAGGCGCCGGGTGCGATCACCAGCTGGCGCGGGCGATATACGGTCTCCAGACCCTCGACGATGGCCACCACTTCATCGGCCGCATGGGCGCCCCAGACGGTGGCCTCCTGCTGGATGGCCACGCCGGCGCGGATTGCCGCATCGCGCAGGGCGAGGCCGTCGCGGAACTGCCGGTCGATGGGATGTTGTGCCTGATGCGATGGCGCCAGCGGCTTGTAGAACTGGCCGCCGCTTTGCGGGCGTTCGTCCAGCACGGTGACGGCGGCACCACGTTGCGCGGCGGCGATGGCGGCAGCCAAACCGGCCGGGCCGGCGCCGATCACCAGCAGGTCGGTGGCCTGCTCAACCGGCGCCGTGCCGGTGACGGGCGGGGTCAGCGGCAGCAGCGGATCGGCCGCAGTGCCGGCCGGCATCACCGAGCGGATCTCCTGGTTGGCGGCCACTTTGGTGAGGCAGGCACGCTGGCTGGCCTTGCCATCCACCGTTACCAGGCAGTCGAAACAGGCACCCATGCCGCAATACAGGCCGCGCCGCCCGCCATCGCGGGTATGGCGGAATTGAATGATGCCATGGCTGGCCAGCGCCGCCGCCACGGTCTCGCCGGCCAGCGCCGTAAGCCTTTGGCCGTCATAGACGATTTCGACGATCTCGCCGCTGCGGCGGATATCGGGATGGTCAAGGCGCATAGGCGAAACAGTATTTCACTTGGCGACTTCAGCGAGACAGAAAATTGCAATGGACGTCTGTATACACTTAGTATACGATCAGTATAAAGGCAAGGTCAATTTCTAGACAGAGGCCCGAGTCATGGCGGCGTTGCGCGGCACCTACACTGTTCTGATCACCCCCTTCACGGCGGACGGCAAGGCCGTCGATGTGCCGGCGCTGAAGCAGCTGGTGAACTGGCAGATCGAGCAGGGCATCCACGGCCTGATCCCGCTGGGCAGCACCGGCGAATTCCTTTCGATGACCCAGGACGAGCGCCTGCAGGTGATCGAGACCTGCGTACAGACGGCGGCCGGCCGCGTGCCGGTGCTGATCGGCACCGGCGCGGAATGGACCCGCGATGCGGTGGCCTATGCGCGCGAAGCCGAAACCATGGGCGCCGACGGCATCATGGTGATCCCGCCCTATTACAGTTCGCCCACCGAGGATGAACTGTTCGAACATTACCGCCGCATCGGCGAGGCCATCTCGCTGCCGGTGATGATCTACAACAACCCGGCGACGGCGAATGTCGATCTCACGCCGCCGATCGTCGCCCGGCTCAGCCAGATCGACAACGTGCTCTACATCAAGGAATCGACTCTCGAAGTGACGCGCGTGCGCGACATCATCGAGCTGTGCGGCGACAGGATGACAGTGTTTGCCGGCATCCTGGGCTACGAATCCTTCTGGCTCGGCGCGCAAGGCTGGGTCGCGGTCTGCTCCAACCTGCTGCCGCGCGATTCGGCCCGGCTGTTCGAGCTGGTGGCCGATCACAGCGACAAGGATGCGGCGCTGGCGCTGTACAAGAAGATTCTGCCGATTGTCCGCTGGGTGGGCGGCCATCGCTATGTCGCGGCCTCCAAGGCCGGACTTGGCATGATGGGCCTGCCGGTCGGCGCGCCGCGCGCGCCGCGCCTGCCGCTGCCCAAAGCCGACACGGAAGCCCTGCGCGCCGACCTGGCCGCGCTCGGCCTGATCGATTCTCTGGGCATCAAGCCGAACGCCGCGGCCTGATGTGGGGATGGGTGGTAGTAACGGTATTCAAATCGGATAGAGGAGAAAGAGTATGACCACGACCATGACGAAGATTCTGCTGGCAGCCGGCCTGACGGTCCTGGCCCTGCCAGCCTATGCGCAGAACTGCAAGCCTGCGGTTGCCGATTCAGAGCTGGCCAAGCCCGGCACGCTGATCATGTCGACCAATCCGACCCTGCCGCCGATGCAGTTCGTCGACTCGACCGGCGAGCTGAAGGGCATGCGCATCACGCTGGGCAACGAAATCGCCAAGCGGCTCTGCCTGAAGCCGGAATATATCCGCATCGAATTCTCGGCGATGATCCCCGGCCTGCAGGCCGGCCGCTGGGATCTGATCAACACCGGTATCTTCTGGACCGAAGAGCGCGCCAAGCTGATGCAGATGGTGCAGTATGAGTCGCAGGCGATCAGCATCTCGGTCGGCAAGGGCAATCCGCTGAAGATCGCCAAGCCGGAAGACCTGTCGGGCCGCACCGTCGGTGTCGAGCTGGGCGGTTTCGAGGAGCGCAAGATCAAGGAACTCGACAAGGCGCTGACCGACAAGGGCATGAAGCCGATCACCATCCGCACCTTCGACAACTTCGCCACGGCCTATCAGGCACTGCGCGCGGGCCAGACCGAAGGGACCGTCTCGATCGACGCGACGGCGGCGGAATATGCCAAGCGCGGTGAATTCGACCGTGCCATGTCGGGCCTGTTCCCGACCCCGGTGGCGCTGGCGATGAAGAGCAAGCCACTCAGCGAAGCCGTGGTCAAGGTGCTGAACGACATGATGCAGGACGGTTCCTACAAGAAGCTGATGGATGAATACGGCCTGCTGCCGAACAGCAAGCCGTTCATGATCAATGGCCCCAGCTCGTAACCTCGGGCCTGTGAGAATACGGGTGGACGGCGGCCGGTGCCGCCGTCCATTCTCTGCGTAAACAGGGGTAGAACGATGGGCGGCTGGAACTGGGTCGGCTTTTACGAATATCTGTTCAACGGCTATCTGTTGCGTGGCGCGCTGACCACCCTGTGGCTGACGCTGGCGGCCATCGCCGGCGGCTTGGTCGTCGGTTGCCTGCTCGCCCTGCTGCGGCTGGCGCCCTATCGCTGGATGTCGGTGCTGGCGCAGGGTTACATCTGGGTATTCCGCGGCACGCCGCTGCTGGTGCAGCTCATCATCATCTATACCGGCCTGCCGCAGATCGGCCTCAAGCTGTCGGTGATTGAATCGGCGCTGATCGGCCTGGTGCTGAACGAAGCCGCCTATCTGGCCGAGATCATCCGTGGCGGCATCCTCGGCGTGTCGGCGGGCCAGAGCAATGCCGGTCGCGCGCTTGGCCTGAATTCGGCGCAGGTGATGATCTATATCGTGCTGCCGCAGGCCACCCGCATCATCATTCCGGCGCTGGGCAACAGCGTCAACGGCCTGCTCAAGACCACCTCGGTCACCTCGGTGATCTCGATGGAGGAGCTGCTGCGCACCACGCAGATCCTGATCCAGGAGAAATTCCTGGTGCTGGAACTGTTCACCGTCGCGGCGCTGTATTACCTGCTGATGACCTCGATCTGGGATGTCATCCAGCGGCGGATCGAAACCCGCTTCGGCCGCGCCTACAAGACGGTCGCCATCGCCGAAGCCCACTGAGCGGGCCGGCATGAGCCCGCAGCCGACATCACGGCCGATTGTCGAACCGCTGTTCGCTCGCGCCCTGAATCTCGGTGACCAGACCTACGACCACCTGCGCGAGCTGATTCTCAGCCGCGCACTGCCCGGCGGCACCGAGGTGCCCGAAGGCCGCCTGGCCGAACATCTGCAGGTCTCGCGCACGCCGATGCGCGAGGCCCTGGTGCGGCTGGTCGGCGAGGGGCTGCTCGAACGCACAACGGATCGCGCCTATCGGGTGCGCAGCGTGTCGACACGCGAATTCTTTGAATGCATGCAGCTGCGTGAAGTGCTGGAATGCGTTGCCATCGAGAAAGCCGTGCCGCTGGTGACGGATGAGGATCTCGCCGGCCTACGCCGCGACCTGGTGGCGCTCGGTCCCGGCGAAGACGACATGGCGCACTGGCAGTTCGACAACCGCTTTCACAGTTTCTTCGCCCGCGCTGCCGGGCATGCGACCCTGGCCGATACGATTACGCGCATGCGGGTGGTGGCCCGGCTGTTCCGCATCTCCAGCGCCCTGCACCGCCCGACGGAAATCGACGGCGAACATCTTGCCATCCTCGAGGCGGTCGAGCGCCGCGACAGCGCCGCCGCACAGGCCGCGATGCTGACGCATCTGCGCAATCTGCAGGACGATGTGCGCAAGGCCATTGCCGCCGAGGCCAACCCCGGCGGATATTTCCGCTGACCGTCTCCAGACCGAAAAGGATAATCCCATGGCGCAATTCGATACCGTGATCCGCAATGGCACGCTGGCGACGGCATCGGATGTGTTTGCCGCCGATCTGGGCATCACCGGCGGCAAGATTGTCGCCATCGGCGCCAGCCTTGCGGCCGGCAAGACCGAGATCGATGCCAGGGGCAAGCTGGTGCTGCCCGGCGGCGTCGACGGCCATTGCCATTTCGACCAGCCGACCAGCGACGGTACGGTGATGGCGGATGATTTTTACACTGGATCTCGATCGGCAGCCTGGGGCGGCACCACGACGGTCATTCCCTTCGCCATCCAGTTCAAGGGCCAGTCGCTGCGCGATGCGGTGGCCGACTATCACCGCCGCGCCAATGGCAAGTCCTTCATCGACTATGCCTTCCACCTGATCGTCAGCGACCCGACCGAACAGCTGATCGGGCAGGATCTGCCCGCACTGATTCGCGACGGCTATACGTCGTTCAAGATCTACATGACCTATGACGACATGAAGCTGAACGACCGCCAGGTGCTCGACCTGCTGACCGTCGCACGACGCGACGGCGCCATGGCGATGATCCATGCCGAGAATGCCGATTTCATCAGCTGGCTGACCGACAAGCTGCTGGCGGAAGGCCATACCGAGCCGCGCTACCATGCCGCCTCGCGGCCGATGGCGGTGGAGCGCGAGGCCACCCATCGTGCCATCACCATGGCTGAACTGGCGGATGTGCCGATCCTGATCGTGCATGTCTCGGGCCGCGAGGCGGTCGAGCAGATTCACTGGGCGCAGGGCCGCGGCATGAAGATTTATGCCGAGACCTGCCCGCAATACATGGTGCTGACCGAGCATGACCTGCATGCGCCCGGTTTCGAAGGCGCGAAATGCATCTGCAGCCCGCCGCCGCGCGACAAGGCCAACCAGGCCGCGATCTGGGACGGCCTGGCCAGCGGCGTGTTCCAGATCGTGTCGTCCGACCACGCGCCGTTCCGCTATGCCGATCCCAAGGGCAAGATGGTGCGTGGCGACAAGACGCCGTTCAACTGGGTGCCGAACGGCATTCCCGGCGTCGAGACCCGCCTGCCGATCCTGTTCTCCGAAGGGGTGAAGAAGGGCCGCATCAGCCTGCAGCGCTTTGTCGAACTGAGCGCCACCAATCCGGCCAAGATGTATGGCCTGTATCCGCGCAAGGGCACGCTGGCGATCGGTGCCGATGCCGATATCGTGGTCTACGACCCCGAGCGCAAGGTGAAAATCACCAACAGCCTGCTGCACCACAATGTGGATTACACGCCCTATGAGGGGCTGGAGGTCACGGGCTGGCCGGAAACCGTGCTGTCGCGTGGCGAAGTGCTGGTGGACAGGGGTCATTTTATGGCATCTGAGGGTCGCGGCCAGTTCCTGCCCTGCGACCTGCCGGACATGGCCAAGCCCAAGGCCGCAGCCTGATTCATCGCAAGAAAGACGACACCATGGACAAGCTCAAGATCACCGCCGGCAGCTTCACCTTCGGCGCCAAATTCGAAACCGCGGCGGCGCCGAAGACCGTCGCCAAGTTCCGCAGCCTGCTGCCCTATGTCGAGAAGATCATCCATGTGCGCTGGAGCGGCGAGGGCTGCTGGATTCCGCTCGGCGACCTTGATCTCGGCCTGGGCTACGAGAATCACACCAGCTATCCGGCCCCGGGCCAGATCATCCTGTATCCGGGCGGCATCAGCGAAACCGAAATCCTGCTGGCCTATGGCGGCGTACAGTTCGCCAGCAAGATGGGCCAACTGGCCGGCAACCACTTCATCACCATCACCGATGGCCTGGAGAATCTGGCGGCGCTGGGCAAGACCGTGCTGTGGCAGGGCGCCCAGCCGATCCGCTTCGAACTGGCCTGACGCCGAACAGTCGGCGCCTGCGGTTTACCACTGCAGGCGTTCGACCCCGTCGAAGGTGAGCTCGCTGCCATCGCTCATCACGATGGTGCCCGACACATCGCTGCCCAGGGTCAGCGTGCCATGGGCGGCATTGTTGGTGATCAGCGTGCCGTCGGTCAGCGTCATCGTCCAGTTGCCGAAGCCCGGGCCGCCGGTGACGCCGTTCATGTAGATCGTGTCGGTCCAGCCGCCGGCCGCGCCGCCGCTGAACTGGTCCATGCCCCAGCCGGCCGCGAAATAGGCGGTGTCGGCCCCATCGCCACCCAGCATGATATCGTCGCCGATGCCGCCGGTCAGGCTGTCGGTGCCGGCACCGCCGGTCAGCGTGTCGTTGCCGGCATTGCCGACCAGGGTGTCGTTGCCTGCCGCGCCATCGAGGATATTGGCATTGGCATCGCCGGTCAGGCTGTCGTTGTTGCTGCTGCCGGTCAGGTTCTCGATCGAATTGAAGGTATCACCCGCCGCATGGCCGCCGCTCGCCGAGCCGGTTGCCAGGCTGATGGTGACTGCGGCGTTTGAGCCGGTATAGCTCGCCGTGTCGCTGCCGAGGCCGCCGACTAATGTATCGCTGCCGGCCATGCCGAGCAGGGTGTCGTTGCCATCGCCGCCGGTCAGGGTATTGGCGGCGCTGCTGCCGGTCAGGGTGTCATCGAAGCCCGAGCCGGTCAGGTTTTCGATGGTGGCCAGCGTATCGCCCTGGGCATCGCCGCCGGTGCCGGTGCCGCTGGTCAGGCTGACTGAAACACCCGCAGACGAACCGGCATAGCTGGCGGTATCCGTGCCGGTATTGCCGATCAGCGCATCGGCGCCGGCGCCGCCTTCGAGGATGTCATTGCCGGTGCCGCCATCCAGTGTGTTGGCACTGGCATCGCCAGTCAGCGTATCGGCGTAATTGCCGCCGGTAAGATTCTCGATCTCCGACAGCACGTCGCCCTCGGCATCGCTGCCGCTGCCAAGCCCGGTGGCGAGATTGACGGTGACAGCCGCCGTGGCGGCCGCATAGCTGGCGGTATCGATGCCGGCGCCGCCGGTCAGGATATCCGCGCCCGCACCACCGGTCAGGGTATCGGTACCCGCGCCGCCCAGCAGGGTATCGGCGCCGATGCCACCAGAGAGAATGTCGTTTCCGATACCGCCATCCAGGATGTTGGCATTGCCGTCACCGGTGAGCGTGTCGTTGTAAGCGCTGCCGACAATATTCTCGATGCCGCTCAGCGTGTCGCTGGCCGCGTCGCCACCCGAGCCGGTGCCGCTGGCGAGGCTGACCGTGACGGCAGCCGTCGAAGCCGCATAGCTGGCGGTGTCGATGCCGGTGCCGCCGACCAGCGCATCGGCGCCGGCGCCACCGGTCAGCAGGTCGTCGCCCGCACCGCCGGTCAGCGTATTGGCTGCCGCATCGCCGGTCAGGGTGTCGTTGAAGTCCGAGCCGGTGACATTCTCAATGGTGGCAAGCGTGTCGCCCTCGGCATCGCCGCCGCTGCCGGTGCCGGCCGCAAGGCTCACGGTCACGGCTGCGCTGGAGGCCGCATAGCTGGCGGTATCGGTGCCGGTATTGCCGATCAGTGTATCCGCACCGGCCGCGCCGGTCAGGATGTCATTGCCCACGCCGCCGTCGATCCGGTTGGCAGTGGCATCGCCGGTCAGGGTGTCGTTGTAACCCGAACCGGTCAGGTTCTCGATTTCGGTCAGCGTATCGCCGGCGGCATCGCTGCCGCTGCCGCTGCCCGTCGCCAGATTCACCGTGACGGCCGCGGTGGCCGCCGCGTAGGTGGCCGTATCGGTGCCAGCGCCGCCGGTCAGGATATCGGCACCGGCGCCGCCCTGCAGCGTGTCGTTGCCCACGCCGCCCAGCAGGGTATCGTTGCCGGCCATGCCACTCAGGCTGTCGCCACCGGCGCCGCCTTCGAGGACATTGGCATTAGCATCACCGGTGAGCGTGTCGGCATGATCCGAGCCGACGAGATTCTCGATGGTGGCGAGCGTGTCGCCCTGGGCATCGCCACCGGTACCGGTACCGGCCGTCAGGCTGACGGTGACGGCCGCCGTCGAGGCGGCGTAATTCGCGGTATCCGTGCCGGTGCCGCCGACCAGCGCGTCGGCGCCGGCGCCACCGGTGAGCAGGTCGTCACCCAGTCCGCCGGTGAGTGCATTGGCGGCCGCATCGCCGGTGAGCGTGTCGGCATGATCGGAGCCGGTGATGTTCTC
>NZ_CALRUC010000040.1:0-32520 GCF_943371255.1 Ferrovibrio terrae
CGCTTCACATGGCGCAGGCGGTTGATGCCGTCGCGCTGCACCAGGCCCATGGTGCCGGCATAGAAATAGGGCCAGACGGTTTCGCTGCCGTATTTCTTCTCGGCCGCCAGCAGGGCTTCCGCCGTGCGGTCCAGTGCCTCGTCCCAGGAGATCGGCGCGAACTGCCCGCTGCCCTTGGGGCCCACGCGCCGCAGCGGTTGCAGCAGGCGCTCGGTGTGGTTGGCGCGCTCGGCATAGCGCGCCACCTTGGCGCAGATCACGCCGGCCGTATAGCTGTTCTCTTCCGCGCCGCGTACCTTGCCGATGGTGCCATTCGGCAGCAGCTCGATCTCCAGCGCGCAGGTCGACGGGCAATCATGCGGGCAGGCGCTGTGGCCGATCCTGGGCTTGGTCTTGGCGGGCGGAGAAAACGGGGCGTTCATTTACCGTAGTCGGCTGGGGCTGAGGTCATGTTCGGCAAGGCCGAGATCGACCACATCCTGCGGCAAACCACGGCCCTGCGCCAGCGCCGCGGCGACCCGGGCCATGGCGGCCGAGGTCTGGATACCGTAGCCCCCCTGGGCGGCAAGCCAGAAGAAACCGGTCTTTTCCGCGTCAAACCCGCAAACCACAGTGCGGTCAGCGACGAAGCTGCGCAGGCCGGCCCATTTCGCCGCCAGACGACGCACCTGCAGAGTGGACACGGTTTCCAGGCGGTCGACGGCGATGGCGATGTCCATCTCGTCAGGTTGCGCATCGCAGGGTTCGGAATCGGTTTCATCGCAGGGCGACAGCAGGATGCGGCCGGCATCGGGCTTGAAATACCATTCCTCGTCGGCGTCGATCACCATCGGCCAGGCGTGAATATCCGTGCCGTTCGGCGGATCGAAGGTGACTGCCGTGCGGCGCTTCGGCTTCAGGCCGATCGGCGTCGCCCCGGCCATGCCACCAACCACATCGCCCCAGGCCCCGGCGGCATTGATCACCACCGGCGCGGAGAACACCCCCTTGCTGGTCTCGACCTGCCAGTCGTTGCCGACCTTCTGCAGGCCGGTGACTTCCGCATCGGTCACCATGCGGCCACCGGCCGCGGTCATGCCGCGCAGCAGGCCGTTATGCAGGGCATGCACCTCGATATCCATGGCATCGGGTTCGGCCAGCGCACCGCCGCTGACGGCCTCGGGCTTCAGCACCGGCATCAGCGCCTGGGTCTCGGCGGCGCCAAGCCGCCGCACCGTCGGCACCAGCTTGCGCATATCCTCAAATTTTCCGTCCAGCTCTGCGGCCTGCGCCGTGCTGCCGATATGCAGTGCGCCGCGCGGCGTGAGAATCGGCACGGACGCAAAACCGGCCGGCGGATTCATCAGGAAGTCGCGGCTGGCCACGGTGAGCGCACGGATCGGCGCGTTGCCATAAGTCTCGGCGAACAGCGCCGCCGAACGGCCGGTGGTGTGGTAGCCCGGTTGGCTTTCGCGTTCCAGCAGCACAACCGTTTTGCCTTCACGCGCCAGCTCATAACCGGCACCGGCGCCGGCGATGCCACCACCGATAATCACAACGTCACAACGATCCGCCATGCAATCCTCATCTAAGTCCGGGGCTGCCGCGGCATCTTTTGCGCCGTCGACAGCCCCGACTATAGAGATCGCCGCATACCGCGACCAATACCTTCATGGCATGGCGCAATGTTGCGCCGTGCCGTCTTCACATCAAACACCGCCGAAGCAGAGGTATTTCAGCTCGATGAAGCTGTCGATGCCGTATTTCGAACCCTCACGGCCATGGCCGGATTCCTTCACGCCGCCGAAGGGGGCTTCTGCCGTCGAGATCAGCCCCTCGTTGATGCCAACCATGCCGTATTCCAGCTTCTCGGCCACGCGCCAGACCCGGCCGATATCGCGGCTGTAGAAATAGGCGGCCAGACCATAGGGCGTGTCGTTGGCCAGATTGATGACTTCGGCCTCGTCCTTGAACCGATACAGCAGTGCCACGGGGCCGAAGATTTCCTCCTGTGCGGAGTCCATCTTGGTGGTGGCGTCACCAATCACGCTGGGCTGGTAGAAGGTGCCACCCAGTTCATGTTTCTCACCGCCGACCAGAACCTTGGCGCCCTTGGCCTTGGCATCCGCCACCAGCCGTTCGACCTTGTCGAGTGCATCCTGGTTGATGAGAGGTCCCTGATTGACGCCCTCGGTGAAACCAGGGCCCGTCTTCAGCTTCTTCACGGCCTCCGTCAGCTTGGCGGCAAAGGCATCATAGACCTTTTCCTGCACGAAGAAGCGGTTGGTGCAGACGCAGGTCTGCCCCGTATTGCGGTATTTCGAGATGATCGCGCCGGTGACGGCGGCGTCGATATCGGCATCGTCAAAGACGATGAACGGCGCATTGCCGCCAAGCTCAAGCGACAGTTTCTTCAGGGTGCTGGAGCTTTGCTTCGCGAGAATCTTGCCGACTTCGGTGGAGCCGGTAAACGACACCTTGCGCACGATCGGATTGGTGGTCAGTTCCAGACCGACCTCGGCGCCGTGCGAGGAGGTGATGACATTGAACACACCCTTGGGGATGCCGGCCTGCTCGGCCAGCCAAGCCAGTGCCAGGGCACAGAGCGGTGTGTCTTCGGCCGGCTTGACCACCACCGGGCAACCGGCGGCCAAGGCGGGCGCCACCTTGCGGGTGATCATGGCAATCGGGAAATTCCATGGCGTGATGGCGGCGACCACGCCGATCGGCTGTTTGATGACGACGATGCGCTTGTCGGCCGCATGCCCCGGGATGGTGTCGCCATAGATGCGACGGCCTTCCTCGGCGAACCATTCGACGAAACTGGCGCCATAGACCACCTCGCCCTTGGCTTCCGCCAACGGCTTGCCCTGCTCCAGCGTCATCAGTGCGCCGAGATCGTCCTGGTTCTGCAGGATCAGATCGTACCATTTGCGCAAAATCGCGCCGCGCTGCTTGGCAGTGAGCGCGGCCCAGGCCGGCCAAGCCATCTGTGCAGCCACGATAGCGCGCTTCGTCTCCGCCCTGCCCATATCCGGCACTTCAGCGATCAGGCTGCCATCGGCCGGGTTGGTGACCTGGAAGCTCTTGCCGCTGTCCGCCCCTATCCAGGCCCCGTCGATGTAAGCCTGACGGCGCAACAGGTCGGCATGCTTGATATGTGTCATCGGGCGTCCTCCTCAAAAGCCGGATGTTACTTTGATACGCAGCGCGCGATCCGGCAATGCCCGCGCCAGCTTTCTCCGCCCGGCTCATATAAGGGCCCCACGCAGAAGGGGTATTGCCGCTGCGCAATCAGCCAAGGCCGGGTTGACGCATATCAAGAGCCGCTACCGGCCTTTGTGGCACTGTGATGCGCCGAACCAAGGAGAACAGTCATGGCGATCCCTCTGCCGTCTCCCACCTGGATACTGGTCGCAGATGCCAGCCAGGCCCGGATTTTCGAACTGCGCAGCCTGGCCGACCCGCTCGCCGCGGTGCCGGATTTCACCATGACAGCCGAGGATACCCACGGCTTTTCGCGCGACCTGAAAAGCGATCGTCCCGGTCGCGCCTTCGCCAGCAGCGACAACCGCCGCGCCGCCGTAGAGCCGCGCCATGATCCGCACCAGCTGGCCAAGGACCGCTTCGCCGAAGCGATTGCCGAACGTCTCAATCATGCCTGTGGCGAGAAGCGCTTTGTGCAGTTGGTGGTGATCGCGCCGCCGCGCCTGCTCGGTGCCCTGCGCCAGGATTTCAATGCCGCCGTTCGTGCCACTGTTGCGGTAGAGATCAACAAGGATCTGGTGAAGGCCGATCGCGCTGACATCCTGGACCATGTCAAAGCGGCATTGAGCCCGTCGCGCTGATGGCACTCAGCGACCTGATCTGGATATTCTTCATCGGCATGGCGCTGCAGCCGATGCTGCGGCAGCGCATCCTGATCCTGATGCGCGCGCGCAAAATCATGCAGCTGCAGCGGCTGCGCGGCAGCCAGGTGATCACCCTGGTACACCGGCAGGAAACTATGCGTCTGCTGGGCTTTCCGCTGGTACGTTACATCGATATCGACGACGCCGAGGATGTGATCCGCGTGATCCGCGACACCGATCCCGACATGCCGATCGATATCATACTGCACACACCAGGCGGGCTGGCCATCGCTACGCTGCAGATTGCCGCCGCCCTGCGCCGCCATGCCGGCCCGGTCACCGCCTTCGTACCACATCTGGCGATGTCGGGCGGCACCCTGATCGCGCTTGCCGCCGACAAGATCATAATGGCACCCGATGCCATGCTGGGGCCGATCGACCCGCAGGTCGGCGGCTTTCCAGCCGCGTCGATACTGCGAGTGCTGCGCGACAAGCCGATCGCCGAAATCGACGACCAGACCCTGATCCTGGCCGATATCGGCGAGAAGGCGACTCGCCAGCTGCGTGAGGCGGCCCTGCAGTTACTGGTCCGGCACATGCCGCCCGAGAAAGCGGCAGACCTGGCTGATCAGTTGAGCAAGGGCCAGTGGACGCATGACTATCCGATCACGGTGGATGAAGCCCTCAGACTGGGTCTGCCAGTCAGCACCGACTTGCCGGACGAAGTGACGGAACTGATGCAGCTCTATCCGCAGCCCGTGCGTACGACACCCAGCGTGGAGTATGTTCCGCCGGTGCCACGCCGGGCGGAACCGCCGGGCCGCTGAGCCATGCCTTATGCCAGCAATGCCGATTTGCCGGCAAATCTGCGCGAAAAGCTGCCCGTCCATGCGCAGGACATCTTCCGCGCCGCCTTCAACCATGCTTGGCGGGATCATAGCGACGACGCAGAGCGGGAAGCGATTGCCCATCGCATTGCCTGGGCTGCCGTGAAACACCGCTACGAGAAGCTAGGTGAACGCTGGGTAGAGCGGCGCTAGACCGACAGCCTGCCGTCGCGCAGCGCATCGCGGTCGAAGGGAAATACGATGGCACGGTCGGGAGCGATCTGGCGCGGCTTTGCCTTACCACTGTATTCCAGGCGGGATAACAGGTCGCGCATCAGGTTGAGGCGAGCCATCGGCTTGTCGTTCGCGCGCACAATGGTCCAGGGGGCATAGGTGACGCTGGTGCGTGCCAGCATCAAGTCGCGGGCATGGCTGTAGTCTTTCCAGTGCTTCAGCGCTGCCTGGTCGATGGGACTGATTTTCCACTGCTTGAGCGGATCGTTCCGGCGCGCCTGCAGTCGCGCCTTCTGCTCGTCGCGATCGATATCGAGGTAATACTTGAACAGCTGGATGCCGGATCGAACCAGCAGATCCTCGAAGATCGGCACGGCAACGAGAAAATCCTCGCAGTCCTGCTTGTTGCAGAAGCCCATCACGCGCTCGACACCGGCGCGGTTATACCAGCTCCTGTTGAACAGCACGAATTCGCCACCGGCCGGCAGATGCGACACATAGCGCTGAAAATACCATTCGCTGCGCTCACGGTCAGACGGCTTGCCCAGTGCAACGATGCGGGTTTCGCGTGGACTCATATGCTCTGTGATGGCCTTGATGCTGCCATCCTTGCCTGCGCCATCCCGCCCCTCCAGCAGGACCAGAATCTTTTGATGATGCCGGATCAGATGGCGCTGCAATTTGACCAGCTCGATCTGCAGCTCGCGTAGCGCGGCATGGTACACGCCGTTATCCTTAGTTTTCGCGCGCTTCATGCCCCGTTACACCCCATCAGGCAGTGGAATGAAGTCGGTCTCGCCAGGCACCTTGGGCCAGTTGCCAGAACGCCAGTCCATCTTAGCCTGCTCGATACGCTCCTTGGACGACGAGACGAAATTCCACCACAGATTCCGTTCGCCATCGAGCGGCGCACCACCCAGTACCATCAGCCGTGCCGCGCCGCGGGCGACGATCTTGGGCTGCGCGCCGGGCTTGAGCACCAGCATCGTGCCGCTTTCATAAACATTGCCGTCAAGAATGACTTCGCCAATGGCAACATAGACGGCGCGCTCTTCATCGTCGGGCAATGGCAAGGTGGCACCATCGCTGAGCTGGGCATCGAGATACACCATCGGCGCGAAAACCTGGGCCGGCGATGTGGCGCCAAAGGCACTGCCGGCGATCAGCCGCAGGCGGGCGCCGGGCTTCTCGATTTCCGGCAGGCTGCTGGCCGGATGGTGATGGAAGGTCGGCTCGGTTTCCTCATGCGCTTTCGGCAGCGCGAACCAGGACTGGATGCCGTGTAATGCAGCGCCGCTCTGGCGCAGTTCAGGCCGGGTTCGCTCGGAATGGGCGATGCCACGACCGGCCACCATCCAGTTCACATCGCCGGGCCGGATCGGCTGGACCACGCCAAGACTGTCGCGATGCATGATCTCGCCTTCGAACAAGTAGGTGACGGTGGCCAGGCCGATATGCGGATGCGGCCGCACATCCAAGCCCTGGCTAGGCGCGAACTGCACCGGCCCCATATGATCGAAGAATACGAAAGGCCCGACATGACGCCGCTTGGCATAGGGCAGCACGCGACGGACGGTGAAGCCATCTCCCAGATCGCGCAGGCGCGGCACGATCAGCAGATCGACGGAGTCAGGCAGGGCGGCTTCGGACATCGGCAGGCCTTTCGAAAAACACCCGAGACTAGCGCGATCCGTTCAACCCTGCCAGCAGCCGTCGTTCACGATCCCGGTCAGGCGTTTCAGATCGGGAGCGATATCAATGCCCTGCGCCGCCAGCCAGGCATCGTCATAATAGCTGGCGGCATAACGTTCGCCGCTGTCGCATAGCAGCGTCACCACGCTGCCCCGCCCGCCCTGGGCCTTCAATTCGCAGAGCAGCGTCAGGGCGCCGACGAGATTGGTGCCGGTGGACCCGCCGACACGGCGGCCGAGCAGGCCCGACAGCAGGCGCATGGCGGCCAGCGAGGCGGCATCGGGCACGCGGATCATGCGATCCACTACATCGGGCATGAAGGAAGCCTCGACACGTGGCCGGCCGATGCCTTCGATGCGCGAGGATTTCGGACAAACCAGCCCGGGATCGCGGCCATGCCAGAAATCGTGGAACACGGAATTCTCGACATCGACCACGCAGAGCCGGGTGTCCAGCCGGTGGTAGCGCAGGTAGCGGCCGATGGTGGCCGAGGTGCCGCCGGTGCCGGCACCCACCACGATCCAGGCCGGCTCGGGGTTTTCCTCGCGTGCCATCTGCTCGAAGATCGATTCGGCGATGTTGTTGTTGCCGCGCCAGTCGGTGGCGCGTTCGGAATAAGTGAACTGGTCCATGTAATGTCCGCCGCAATCCTGTGCCAGCCGTTCGGCCTCGGCATAGACATGGCTGGCCTGCTCAACCAGATGGCAGCGACCGCCATAGAATTCGATCTGGGCAATCTTTTCGGCCGAGGTGGTCTTCGGCATCACTGCGACGAAAGGCAGACCCAGCAACCGGGCGAAATAGGCTTCGGAAACCGCTGTCGAGCCGGAGGAGGCTTCAACAATGGTGGTCCCGGGCCCGATCCAGCCATTGCACAGGCCATAGAGAAACAGCGAGCGCGCCAGCCGGTGCTTCAGGCTGCCGGTTGGATGGCTCGACTCATCCTTGAAATAGAGCGTCAGGCCGGGAAAGGCCGGCAGCTCCAGGCGAAAAAGATGCGTATCCGCCGAGCGGTTGAAATCGGCATCGATGCGGCGCAGGGCCTCGTTGACCCAGTCGCGCGCCGAAGACTCCTGATGAACGGCTGACATGCGGTGTTCCTTCTGACAGGCCTAAGCCATAGCCAGAAGGAACACCGCCGCCAAGTCTTTCACAAAGATAATCTGTGCAATCTCAGTGGGTCGGACCGAGAATCAGATTGGGCAGGAACAGCGAGAAATGCGGCACATAGGTGACCAGGAACAGTGCCGCGATCAAGGCGCCATAGAAGGGCCAGATCGTTTTCATCACATGACCGATGGAGACCTCGCCGATGGCGCAGCCGACGAACTGCGTGGTGCCGACCGGCGGCGTGTTCAGGCCTAGCGCGCAGTTGATCAGCATCAGCATGCCGAACTGCACCGGCCCCATGCCATACTGCATGCAGATCGGCAGGAAGATCGGCGTGCAGATCAGGATGGTTGCCGCCATATCGAGGAAGGTGCCGAGCACGAACAGGATCACGTTGACCAGCAGGAACACCATCCAGGGATTGGTGGTGATGCTCGACAGGGCCTGGCCGGTCAGGTCGGCGACGCTGTAGAGGCTGATCAAATAGCCAAAGGTGTTCGACACCCCGATCAGCAAGAGAACAATACCGGTGGTCTTCACCGCCTTGGCTGCGGCCTTGATCAGATGCTCCCAGGTCAGCGACTTGTAGAGCAGCGTGGCGAGCAGAATGGCGTAGACCACGGCGATGGCGGCAGACTCGGTGGCCGTGAACACGCCGGTCAGGATGCCGGTGATGATGATCACCACCACAAAAAGGCCGGGCAGCGCGGCCGCACCCGAACGCAGCACCACATGCCAGCCCGGGAAGGTGCCGGCCGGATAGCCGCGCCGGATCGCCACCAGATAGGCCGCAACCAGCATGCAGAGCGTAAGCAGCGCGGCGGGAATCATGCCGGCCACGATCAGGGCGGCGATCGAAACCTTGCCGCCGGCGGCAAGCGAATAGATGATCATGTTGTGGCTGGTCGGCATCAGCGCACCGACCAGCGAGGCATGCGTCGTCACATTGACGGCGTAATCGGCGTCATAGCCCTCCTTCTTCATCATCGGAATCATGACGGCACCCATCGCCGAAACGTCGGCGACCGGCGAACCGGAAACGCCGCCGAACAGTGTGCAGGCCACGACATTCGACATGCCCAAGCCGCCACGGATATGACCGACCAGATTCTTGGCAAACTGCACGATGCGGTCGGCAACGCCGCCATAGAGCATCAGTTCGCCGGCGAAGATGAAGAACGGGATGGCCAGGAAGGAAAAGATGTTCATGCCAGCGGCCATGCGCTGGAACACCACGGCGAGCGGCAGGCCTTCATAGACGATGGTGGCGATGGCCGAGAGGCCGATGGCGAAGGCTACGGGTACACCAAGAACCAGGAAGCCGAAAAAGCTGACGGCCAGAATTGTCAGTGCCATGACGGGCGAACCTCTTCGCCCTGCACCAGGGCCAGAATATGCTCAAGCGAGAACAGGGTGATCAGCACGCCGGCAATCACCAGCGGCAGGTGATTGAGGCCCTCGGAAAGGCCGAGCGTGGGAATCTTGTAGGGCATTACTGACTCGGCCAGTACCCAGGCATTCCAGCCCATGACCATGCCGAAAGTGCCGACCAGCAGATGGATCAGGATTTCCACCCAGATCCGGTGCCGCTCGGGCATGACCATCACCAGCACCGATTCCAGGCCGATATGGCCGGCATCACGCACGCCGACGGCAGCGCCGAACATGGTGACATAGAGCACGAAGACCAGCGCCAGGCTCTCGGCCCAGGTGGGCGTGTCGTTCAGCACATAGCGGCCGAAGACCTGGTAGGTGACGACCACGACGATGCCCAGAAGGCCCGTCACGGCGACATACATACAAAGCCGGGATATCCAGGCGTTGATGGGGCTTAACCAACTCAGCATGGATACTCCCGGCTTTGCAATCTCAGTACTGCAGTGTTTCAGGCGACGATCAGTTGGTGTCCTGGATGCGCTTCACCAGAGCCTGCAGCTTGGCGTCACCGGCAAACTTGGCATAGACCGGCTTCATCGCGTCCTGGAACGACTTCTTGTCGATGTCGCTGATGATCTGCGAGCCACCGCCCTCGACCGTCTTGCGCGACTTGGCTTCCTGATCGTCCCACAGCTTGCGCATGTAGGGCACCGACTCCTTGGCCGCCTTGCGGATGATGTCCTGCTCGTCCTTGGCCAGGCCGTCCCAGACCCGCTTGGAGAAGACCAGCAGTTCCGGCGCCATCGAATGTTCGGTCTGGCTGTACATCTTGGCCACTTCGTAATGGCGCGAGCTGTCATAGGACGGCCAGTTGTTTTCCGCACCATCCACAACGCCGGTCTTGAGCGCGGTATAGACTTCGGCATAGGGCAGCGGCGTGGCATTGGCGCCCAGCGCCTGCATCATGGCGACCCACATATCCGACTGCTGGACACGGATCTTCATGCCCTTCATGTCGTCGACGGTCTTGATCGCCTTCTTGGTGGTGTAGAAGCTGCGCGAACCGCTGTCATAGAAGGCCAGGCCGACGAAACCCTGAGGCTCCAGCGCCTTGAGAATGTCTTCACCGATCGGGCCATCGAGCACGCGGCGCATATGATCCTTCGACTTGAAGACGAAGGGCAGCGCAGGAACGATGGTTTCCGCCACGATGTTGTTGAACGGCGAGATGTTGACGCGCACCATGTCCAGCGCGCCAAGCTTGGTCTGCTCGATCGTGTCTTTCTCCGAACCGAGCGCGCTCTGGCCAAACACCTTGACGCTGTGCTTGCCGCCGGTGCGCTCACCGATCAGCTTGCCCATATAGGCCACCGCCTGGACGGTCGGATAGTCCATCGGATGCACGTCCGATGAGCGGAATTCCTTGGCCGAGGCCACACCGGCAAAACCGGCCGCCACCGCCAGCCCGAGCAGAGCGCGAGCGACAATACGAGTCTTCATTTTTGGTCTCCTCCCTTGCGGGACGGCTTGGTGCCGGCCGCGTTCACGACATAGGTTGGTCGTCGTGTTATCATACAACACTTCTGCAAATTGAAGTCAACGCCGATCCAGGCGGCTAGTAAAATTTTACTAAACCCTCGGGTTTAATGGCTGATTATATGGATTTAATACGCTGCACCGCAGCGAATCGTGCGCCGGAGCAGATTTTCCCGCATCAGGGCAAAAAGCCCAAACCCGTCAGTTGTCATACAAGCTGAAGGGTGATAATTCTCGAATCCGACCAATGGAGGATTCCCTGTGACGGCACTCCGCCGACGCGAAACCCTGACCTCGCAGCTGACCAAGACGCTGACGGAGCGAGTTGCCAAGGGCGCGCTCAAGCCCGGCGACAAACTGCCCAGCGAACAGGAGCTGATTGAGGAATTCGGTGTCAGCCGGACCGTGGTGCGCGAGGCGATCTCGTCGCTGCGCGCCGCCGGCCTGGTGGCGACCCAGCAGGGTGTCGGTGCCTTCGTTCTGGCAGCTGCCGCGAACCAGCCCTTCCGGATCGACGAAACAAATCTCGACCTGATCCGCGAAGTGATCAACGTGCTGGAATTGCGTATCGGCCTGGAGGCCGAGGCCGCAGCACTCGCCGCCCAGCGCCGCAAGCCGGAGCATCTGGAGGCCATGCGCGGCGCGCTCGACCGCATGGCGCTGGCGATCGAGGCCTCGGAGGATGCCGTGGCGCCGGACCTGGATTTCCACCACACCATTGCCGAAGCGACCGGTAACCAGCATTTCACCCATCTGTTCGGCTATCTGGGCGCCCTGATGATCCCGCGCGCCCGCGTGCAGACCTTCCGCTTCTTCGCCGATGACCGCAGCGCTTACCTGAATCGTGTCAACGGCGAGCATGAAGACATCTACCAGGCCATCGCCCGCCAGGATGCCGATGCCGCCCGCTCGGCCATGCGGTTGCATCTGAGCAACAGCCGCGAGCGGCTGCGCAAGGCCATGGAGCAGTCGCGCGAGGCATCGCCCGCGCTGCCCAGAGGCGCCTGACCCCTTTCCCACCCTATTGCTTTGGTACAGAGGTGAACTGATGGAACCCAATGCCCTCAAGGCCGCGATTTCGACCGGTCTGCTGTCCTTCCCGGTGACCGATTTCGATGCGGCCGGCGATTTTGAGCCAAAGGGTTATCGCCGCCGCCTGGAATGGCTGGCGCCCTATGGTGCCAGCGCGCTGTTCGCTGCCGGTGGCACCGGTGAATTCTTCTCGCTGGCACCGGATGAATACAGCGCCGTGATCAAAACCGCCGTTGATACCTGCAAGGGCAAGGTGCCGATCATTGCCGGCACCGGCTATGGCACCCGCCAGGCCATCGCCTATGCCCAGGAGGCTGAGCGCCTGGGCGCCGCCGGCCTGCTGGTGATGCCGCATTACCTGATCGAGACCGATGCCGAAGGCGTCAGTCGCCATGTCGCCGCGATCTGCAAGAGCGTGAAGATCGGCGTCATCGTCTATAATCGCGGCGTCTGCCGCCTGGGCCCGGATCATCTGGCCAAACTGGCCGAGCAGTGCCCGAACCTGATCGGCTTCAAGGACGGCATCGGCGATCTGGAACTGATGGTCGCCGTGCGCCGCAAGATGGGCGACCGTTTCTCCTATCTGGGCGGCCTGCCGACCGCCGAATTCTTTGCCGCGCCCTACAAGGCGATGGGCGTGCCGGTTTATTCCTCGGCCGTGTTCAACTTCATCCCGAAGACAGCAATGGATTTTTATCGCGCGATTGCCGCCGACGATACCGCGACCTGGACCAGGATTCTCGACGATTTCTTCATGCCCTATGCGGCGATCCGCAACCGCCGCCCCGGCTATGCCGTCAGCATCATCAAGGCTGGCGCCAAGCTGGTCGGCTACGATGCCGGCCCGGTGCGCACACCACTGGTCGACTGCAGCGAAGAAGAGCATAAAATGCTCAAGGTTCTGATCGACAAGATGGGCCCGCAGTAAGCGGGGCGACGGAGGAAATGACGATGAAGCGTGTTCTGCTTACCGGTGCTAGCGGTGGCGTCGGCACCCGGCTGCGCCAGCTGCTCAAGCCGCTGTATCCCGAGCTGATCCTGAGCGATCTCAATGCGCCGGCCGACCTGCGCGGCGACGAAACCTTCATCCCCGCCGATCTGGCCGATGCCGCCGCCATCGAGAAGGCCTGCGAAGGCGTCGACGGCATCGTGCATCTGGGTGGCTACTCGGTCGAAGGCCCCTGGGAGACCATCCTCAATGCCAATATCATCGGCTGCCACAACCTGTTTGAGGCCGCGCGCAAGCAGGGCGTCAAACGCGTCGTCTTCGCCTCCTCCAACCATGTGATGGGCTTCCACCCGCGCAGCAAGAAAATCGGCATCGAAGCCGTGCCGAAACCCGATACGCGCTATGGCCTCAGCAAGCTGTTCGGCGAGGGCCTCGGCTCGCTGTATGCGCATAAGCACAATATCGGCGTGCTTTCGATCCGCATCGGCAATTTCGGCGATAAGCCGATCGACGAGCGCCGGTTGGCGATCTGGCTGAAGCCCGATGATCTGGTGCAGTTGATCCGGATCGGCCTGGAAAAGCCCGGCCTGGTGTATGACGTCGTCTATGGCATGTCCGATAACAAGCGCGCCTGGTGGGACAACAGCCACGCCCTGTCACTGGGCTACAAGCCGAGCGGGAAATCGGAAGACTTCGCCACCGAAGCGGTGGAAGCGCAGAAAAAGCTGCCGAAAGACCCGGTGGGCGATTACTTCCAGGGCGGCAGTCCGTTCTGCAGCCAGGAATTCGCTGGCGATTTCGAGAAACTGAAAAAGCTGTCCTGAACCGATGCGGATCAAGAGCGTCGATACGGTCACGCTGAAAATTCCGTTCAGCGATCTCTACGAGGGGCCGCGCGCCAAACGGCGCGGCTGGACCGAATTCGATACCCTGCTGATCCGCATCGAGACCGAGGATGGCCTGGTCGGCTGGGGCGAGGCCTTTGCCTATGGCTGCGCCAGCGCCGTGCGGGCGATGATCCAGGATACGGTGGCGCCACTGGTGATTGGCCAGGACATCACCGATATCGCCGCCTTCACCCTGAAGCTGCAGCAGGATCTGCATATCTGGGGCCGCTACGGCATCACCATCTTCGCCATTTCCGGCATCGATATCGCGCTATGGGATCTTGCCGCCAAACAGGCCGGCCAAAGCCTGGCGACATATCTGGGCGGACGGGTGCGCGAAAGCGTGACGGCCTATGCCAGCCTGGTGCGCTATGGCGGGCCCGAACCGATTGCCGCCATGACCGCGCGGGCCGTGGCGGAAGGCTACCGCGACATCAAGCTGCATGAAATCGCCTATGAACCGATTGCGGCTGCACGGGCCGCCATCGGGCCGGACATCCGGCTGACCACCGATGTGAACTGCGCCTGGAGCCTGGCCGAAGCCGAAATGATGCTGCCGAAGATGAAGGCGCTTGATCTCTACTGGGTGGAGGAACCCACCTTTCCGCCCGAGGATTACGAGATCCACAAGGCGCTGAGCCGCTTTGGTGTCGCGCTGTCAGCCGGGGAGAATGCCTGCACGGCGATGGAGTTCACCCGGCTTTCGGCGGCACTGACTTTCCCGCAGCCCAGCGTGATCAAGATCGGCGGCGTTAGCGAATTCGTCAAAGCGACGCGGCATGCTGCAGCGCTGGGCAAGACGGTGATGCCGCACTCGCCCTATTTCGGGCCCGGTTATTGGGCAACGCTCCAGCTGGCCGCCCATCTCGAGCCGGTCGGCCTGTTTGAATACATGTATGTGAAGCCCGAGGCCTATTGCGGCCACAACATTCCGCTGCCGCAGCAGGGCCAGATCGCCATCCCCGATACACCCGGCATCGGCTTCATCCCTGATGACGAGACATTGCGGCGCTATCGCGTCGCCTGATTTGGAGCCTGCCATGGAATACACCCGCGTTTTCACCGGCCCGAAGCCGAAGCTGCAGATGCCCAAGGGCGCCTGCGACACCCATATCCATTTCTACGATGACCGCTACGCCACCGTTCCCAACACACCAACGCCGCCGCCCGTCGGTATTCCCGAATACCGCCAGGTGATGGACTGGCTCGGGCTTGAGCGCGTGATCGTGGTGCAGGCCAATGCCTATGGCGATGACAACCGCCTGGTGATGGACACCACCGCCGAACTGGGGCCTGACAAGGCCCGCGCCGTGGTGGTGGTGAAGCCGGGCGTCGCCGATGCCGAACTTGAACGCCTGACCAGCGGCGGCGCCCGCGGGTTGCGTATCATGAACTTGCTGGGCGGCACGCTGGGGCTGAATGTGGCCGAGGAAATGGCCGGCCGCATCAAGCCGTTTGGCTGGAGCATGCTGCTGCAGCTCAACGGTCGCGAACTGCCCGAGCATGAAGCGATGATCAAACGCCTGCCGGTGAAGATCATCATCGACCATATCGGCAAGTTTATCGACCCGGTGCCGGTCGACCATCCGTCTTTCCAGTGCCTGCTGCGCCTGATCGATACCGGCAATGTCTGGGTCAAGCTGGCCGGCTGCTATGAGACCTCGCTGAGCGGCAAGCCGAACTACGAGGATGTCGGCCTGTTGGCCAAGGCGCTGATCAAACATGCGCCGCAGCGCATGATCTGGGCCAGCAACTTCCCGCATGCCCAGGCCGCCAAATTCGGGTATCCGGATGAAGCCGCACTGCTCGACCTGATGCTCGACTGGGCGCCGAATGAAGCCGATCGCCAGAAAATCTTCGTTGATAATCCAGCAGAATTGTACGGTTTCTGACAATTACCGGTTATTTAGCTTGACGGCAGGCGTTCCAGACTCCATATACCGCCTGCCGTCCACGGACTAATCAGCGTCGATGGCCTTTCGCGCCAGGCCGCGTGAACGAGGAGCGCTCCAACTGCTCTTTCGTCCTGCCGGGTGCCTTCAGTCTCTCTTCATTACGACCCAGGTCACGCGGGGCGTTTCATCGGTCCCCGCGTCCGACCGTTGCGCTGCAGGCGATTCACGCCCCGCGCCGTCGTATGCTTTGTTTCAAGGATTCCCCTTTGACCAGCTTTAATGATCTTGGCCTCAACCAGGCCCTGCTCGCCGCCATCACCGCCGGCAAATACACCCAGCCGACCCCGATCCAGGCCCAGGCCATTCCGCCCGTGCTGCAGGGTCGCGACCTGCTCGGCATCGCCCAGACCGGCACCGGCAAGACCGCCGCTTTCGCGCTGCCGATCCTGCATCGCCTCGCCGCCGGTAACCGCCGCCCGGCGCCGAAGACCTGCCGCGCACTGATCCTGAGCCCGACGCGCGAACTGGCCTCGCAGATCGCCGAGAAATTCCGCTCCTACGGCCATGACTCCAAGCTGAGCGTTGCCACCGTGTTCGGCGGTGTCGGCATGAACCCGCAGGTGCAGGCCCTGGCCCGCGGCGTCGATGTCCTCGTCGCCACGCCCGGCCGCCTGATGGATCATATGCAGCAGGGTACCCTGCGCCTCGACGCCGTCGAGACCGTGGTGCTGGATGAAGCCGACCAGATGCTGGATCTCGGCTTCGTGCATGCGATCAAGCGCATTTCCCAGGCCCTGCCCAAGCAGCGCCAGAGCCTGTTCTTCTCGGCCACCATGCCGCAGAACATCGCCCAGCTCGCTGCCGGCTTCCTGAAGGATCCGGTGCGCGTTGAGGTCACCCCGGCCGCCACCACGGTCGAACGGATCGACCAGCAGGTGATCTTCATCGAAGCCGAGCGCAAGCGTGCCCTGCTGCTGGAGATCATGGCCAACCCCGACATCACCCGCGCCCTGGTCTTCACCCGCACCAAGCATGGCGCCGACCGCGTCGCCCGCCATCTGGCCGGCGGCAACGTGCCCGCCGCAGCCATCCATGGCAACAAGTCCCAGAGCCAGCGCGAGCGCGCCCTGGCCGATTTCAAGGCCGGCCGCATCCGCGTGCTGGTCGCCACCGACATCGCCGCCCGCGGCATCGATGTCACCGGCGTCAGCCATGTGGTGAATTTCGAACTGCCGAACGTGCCGGAAAGCTATGTGCACCGCATCGGCCGCACCGCGCGCGCCGGCAAGGACGGCATGGCGATCTCGCTCTGCTCGCAGGACGAACGCGCCTATCTGCGCGACATCGAGAAGGTGACGCGCCAGCGCATTGCCGCCACCGACCGTCGCGGTGACGAAAAGCTGGCCGCAGCCACCGCCGCCGAACCGCGTCACGAAAGCCGGCCGCAGCAGCCGCGTCCGCATGGTCATGGCCGCGGTGGTCAGCGCAGCGATGCGCGCCGCAGCGAAGGTGGCCATCGTTCCGAGGGCGCCGCCCGCCAGGACGGCCAGCCGCAGCAGAACCGCAAGCCCGGTGGCGGCGGTCGCCGCTTCGGCAAGCCCGGCCAGGGTCAGGGCCAGCGCACCAACAGCCAGGATCGTGGCGGCCAGCGCGGCAACGTTCACTGATCCATACCACCATCGAATAAAAAACGGCGCCCTGGTGGCGCCGTTTTCATATCCGCAGTGTCGCAGTGCGGCTCAGAATTTATGGCCATCCTTTTCCATCTGGGCGAACACCTCCTCCGCCCAGTGGGTAGCGCTGTTACCCGCCGGCACACCGCAATAAACAGCCGCCTGCTTGATCACCGCACGGATGTCGTTCTTGGTCAGGCCGTTGTTAAACGCGGCCTTCACATGCAGCTTGAACTCGTCAATACGGTTCAGCGCGATCATGGTGGACAGCACCATGCAGCTGCGCGTCTTGCGATCCAGCGTCGTATCGGTCCAGATCTCGCCCCAGGCATAGCGGGTGATGAAGTTCTGGAAGTCACCGTTGAAGTCGGTGATTTTCGTCAGCGAGCGGTCGACATGGGCATCGCCCAGAACCCCGCGCCGCACCTTCATGCCAGCGTCGTAACGATCCTTGTCATCCATTTCAGTCTCTCCTAGCCGGCGAGGAAGCCGATCACTGTTTTGGTGAACTCGGGCGCCACCTCGACATTGGAGAGATGGGCGGCCGGGAATTCGACATAGCGGGCGCCGGGAATGGTCTCGGCGACAAACCGCCCATCCAGCGCGGCGGTTGCCAGATCATGCGTGCCGGCGATCACCATGGTGGGGGTGCGGATGGCCGCGATGCTGCTGCGCTGGTCCATGTCGCGCACGGCGGCACAGGCGCCGCAATAGCCTTCCGGCCTCGTCGCCAGCAACTGGGCGGAAATCCGTTCCACTTCGGCCGGCTGCGCCTTCACGAAACCTTCGGTGAACCAGCGCTGGATCACGCCCGGCACGATGGCGGCCATGCCGCCTTTCTCTACCGCCGCTATGCGGGTGTTCCACACATCCGGCGTGCCGATCTTGGCCGCCGTGTTGCACAGCACGAGTTTGCTGAAGCGCTGCGGTGCATGCACGCCAAGCCACATCCCGGTCATGCCGCCCATCGAAAGACCGCAGAACATCGCCTTGGGGATGGCCAGAGCATCCATCAGGGCCAGCACATCCTTGCCCAGGCGGTCGACCTGATACGGTGCCGGCGACAGGCCCGACTCGCCATGGCCACGGGTATCGTAACGCAGCACACGGAAATTCTGCACCAGCGCCGGCATCTGCGGTTCCCACATGCCGAGATCCGTGCCCAGCGAATTCGACATCACCAGAACCGGCGCCCCTTCGGGACCATCGAAACGGTAATGCAGGGCGACGCCATCATCAGTGGCGATTTGCGGCATGGACTCCTCCGGATGTGCTTTTTGTTGTTATCGACGGCGTTTAGCGAGAACCCGATCTATCAGGGCGGTGGCGACACCGATATAGCCCAGCGGATCGAACAGCTTGGTCAGCGCTTCGCCTTTGAGATGGGGCTGCACGGCCTGGTCTTGGGCCAGCACATCGCGCAGATGGCGCTTCTCCGTCACGGCGCGTTTCGAGGCTGCCTCGACCAGGTGGTGCGCAGCCTGCTTGCCGATCTGTGCCCCCAGCGCCATGGCCACGGCTTCCGCCATGATCAGGCCGTTGGTGACATCGAGATTGGCACGCATCCGCGCTGCATCGATTTCCATCCCGGCCATGGTTTCGGTCATATGAGCCAGCGCACCGGCACTGAGCTGCAGCAGTTCGGGCAGCACGGTCCATTCGGCATGCCAGCCGCCAAGGCCGCGCTCATGCTCCTGCACCATGCCGCTGAGCAGGCTGCCGACCAGATGCGGCACGCGGGTAGCGGCGGCCAGCACGGCAGCGGAGGCCACCGGATTGCGTTTGTGCGGCATGGTGGACGAGCCACCACGTCCCTCACCGGCCGGCTCAAAGGCCTCGCCCACATCGGTCTGCATCAGCAGCGCCACATCGCGCGCCATCTTGCCCAGGCTGCCCGTGAGCAGGCCAAGCACCGTGGCGAGTTCCACCACGCGGTCGCGGGCGCCGTGCCAGGGCGTGGCCGGCAGCGTAAGTTTCAAATCGGCGGCCAGTGCCTCGGCTATCATCAGGCCCTTGTCGCCAAGGGCTGCCAGCGTGCCGGCGGCGCCGCCGAATTGCAGCACCAGCAGGCGCGGTTTGAGTTCGGCAATGCGTTCGCGGTGGCGCTCGACGGCATCGAGCCAGCCGGCAGCCTTCAGGCCGAAGGTGACCGGCAGGGCATGCTGCAGCCAGGTGCGGCCCACCATGGGCGTTTCACGATGCTTCTGGGCAAGCGTCGCCAGAGCTTCGGAGAGTCTCGCGAGATCGGCTTCAATCAGGCCGAGCGCGGTGCGCAGCTGCAGCACCAGGCCAGTATCCATCGCATCCTGGCTGGTGGCGCCCCAATGCACGAAACCGGCCGCATCCTTGTCCCTGGCCGCGACGTTCGCCGTCAGCGCCTTGACCAGCGGTATGGCGCTGTTGCCGCCACGGGTGGCGCCATCGGCAATGGCGGCCAGATCATACAGTGCCGCATCGCATTGCGCGGCGATCGGGCCGGCGGCGGCAGCCGGGATCACGCCGGTTTTCGCCTCGGCGCGCGCCAGGGCGGCCTCGAAATCGAGCATGCCCTGCAGATGGGCGCGGTCGGTGAAGACCGCGGCCATGGCAGGGCTGTGGAACAGCGGCCCGAACAGGTTCAGGGGTGCAGGGGAATCCGGAATGGTCATGCCAGCATGTTGCTGACCCCGACGCGGATCAGCAATCGAAAAAGACGGTTTCGCCTTCACCCTGCATGCGAATGTCCCAGCGATACTCCGCCTTGCCGGCTGCACGATCGGCAATCAGGGTCGGGCGCCGGGCCGCATCCTCGATCACGCCCAGCACGGGGTCGTTGGCGTTGGCCGCCGCCTCGTCCGAGAAATAGATGCGGGTATAGAGGTGCTTCAGCATGCCGCGCATGAACAGGCAGATCACGATATGCGGCGCCTGCAGCGTGTTGCCCGGCCCCGGCACGGCGCCCGGCTTCACCGTGGTGAAGCTGTAGCGGCCTTCCTTGTCGGTGGGCACGCGGCCAAAGCCGGTGAACTTGCCGTCCAGCGGCTTGTCCTGGGTGTCTTCCGGATGGGCGTATTTGCCGGCGGCATTGGCCTGCCAGAATTCGACCAGGGCATCGGGAACCGGCTGGCCTTCGCCATCCAGCACCCGGCCACTGATCACGATCTTTTCGCCTTTCGAGGCATCCTTGGCGATGTCGTTCACCGAAAGCGGCACCAGGCCGATATGCAGGTAAGGACCGACAGTGGCCGAAGCAGTGGGCATCAGGGTCATTTCAGGTATCTCCGGCCGTCTTACTTGTTTTCCATGTAGGTGGCGTCGCGGCCACGCAACACGATGTCCCACTGATAGCCCAGCGCAAATTCCGGCACCGTGGTCTCGAAATCGAATTTCGAGATCATGCTGTCGCGCGCGCGCTGATCGGTGACGCAATTGAAGATCGGGTCAAACGGCAGCAGCGGGTCGCCCGGGAAATACATCTGGGTGACCAGGCGCGTCATGAAGCTGGGCCCGAACAGCGAGAAATGGATGTGCTGCGGGCGCCAGGCATTGTGGTGATTGCGCCAGGGATAGGCACCGGGCTTGATGGTGACGAAGCGGTAGCGGCCTTCCGAGTCGGTGACGGCCCGGCCATAACCGGTGAAATTCGGATCGAGCGGCGCATCATGCTGATCGCCCGGATGCGGATAGCGGCCGCAGGCATTGGCCTGCCAGATCTCGATCAGCGAATGAGGCACCGGCTTGCCATCCTCGTCCAGCAGGCGGCCGGACAGCACGATACGCTCGCCCAGCGGCTCGCCGGCATGCTGCTTGGTCAGGTCATTGTCGAGCGGACCAACCCGGTCATGGCCGTAAACCGGCCCGGTGATCTCGGAGAGCGTCTGGGTCAGTTTGACCAGCGGCTTGCCAGGGGCGCGCTTGATCGAAGACTGATAGGGCGCATGCAGATAATTCGGCTGGGTGCCGGCTGCCGGCCGTTTATAGCCGATCAATTGGGACATGGTTTCCTCCGTCATACTTTGCCGACAACTATATCCGGTCGCCGGTGGCCTTGCGCTGATCTATGTCAAAGAGTTCGACAATTTCTTGACTTATTGTGCGTATAACGCACAATAGTTATATAATCAAACATTACAGGGAGGTCGCGCGGCCTTGTCAACCACCATCAACGCCCGGGATTTCTCGACCTCGCTTGCCCGTGGCCTGCGGGTCATTACCGCCTTCGACCGCGACAATGACGAGATGACCCTGAGCGAGGTGGCCCGCCGCGCCGACATGACGCGCGCCGCCGCGCGCCGCTATCTGCTCACACTCTGCGAACTCGGCTATGTCACCGGTGACGGCAAGTATTTCCGCCTCACCCCGCGCGTGCTGGAACTGGGCTTTGCCTTCCTGACGTCGATGCATATCTGGGAGCGCGCGCAGCCCTTCATGGAGCGGCTGACCGAGCAGGTGAATGAATCCTGCTCGATCTCGGTGCTGGAAGGCAGCGACATCGTTTATGTCGCCCGCGTCCCGACCAAGCGCATCATGTCGGTGGCACTGGGCATTGGCACCCGCCTGCCTGCTTTCTGCACCTCGATGGGCCGCGTGCTGCTGGCCGATCTGCGGCCCAGCGAACTGGAGCAGTTTTTCAGCGAGAGCAGTTTCAAACCGCTGACCCCGCATACCGTGACCGATCCGGCGGCGCTGCGTGAGCGCGTCAACGCGGCGCGCCGCGATGGCTTTGCCATGGTCGACCAGGAGCTGGAAATCGGGCTGCGTTCGATTGCCGTGCCGATCCGCAACCAGTCCGGCCGCGTGCTGGCGGCGATGAATGTCAGCGGCCATGCCAGCCGCATCAGCGCGGAAGAGATGCAGCAGCGCTATCTCTCGCCGCTGCTCTATGCCGCCGAAGGCATCCGCATGGCGCTGGCTTAAGCGCAGACCTGGCTTAATCGAACAGTTTGCGAATCTCGTCCGGCACCGGCAGGGCCTTGAGCCGGCCGGGCTTGTCAGCCCGCTCTGCCGCCCAGACCCGGCGCTCATAGCCTTCCACCGCCTGCACACCGGCATTGAACACTTTATGCACAACGAGGAAATGCTTCTCGCCCCATTCGGGAATGGAAGAATGCACCTCGATCACGTCGCCGAATTTTGACGGGCTGATGAATTTGGCATTCGCCTCGGCGATCGGAATGCCGACCACGCCATGCTGGTCGAAGATGGTGCGCATATCGATGCCGACGCTTTCCCACAGATGCCGCGTGGAGGCATCGAACCAGGCGAAATACCGCGGATAGAACACGATGCGGGCCGGATCGGCATCGCCCCATTCGACGGCCACCCGATGGATATGCGTCTTCATTAGTTTGCCTCCCAACTATCTCGCCAGTTTCGGTGCCAGCAATGGGCGGGTCAATGCAGATTTGCTGTATTGAACAACAATGCTGGAATACGATTTTCGGAAAATCGCCATATTCATTGTCATCCTTGGCCAGATTGTCTAAACCGGAAGTCATGGCCACCCCCCGCCGCAAATCCGCCCCCGTCGCAGCCGAAATCCCTGAGGAAAAGCAGCCGGTCGATCTCGGGCTGCTCGACAACCTGCTGGGCTACCGCCTGCGTCGGGCCCAGCTCGCCGTCTTCCAGGATTTTCTCGTCGCGATGAAAGGCTTCGAGTTGCGCCCGGCGCAATTCTCGGTGCTGGCAATCATCGCCGCCAATCCCGGTCTGAAGCAGTCGCGCGTCAGCGAGGCGCTGGGTATCAACCGCGCCAATTTTGTCGCCCTGCTGGATGAACTGGAGCAGCGCAAACTGGCCCGCCGCGCCCCGGCGCCCGGCGACCGCCGCTCGAACGCGCTGTATCTGACGCCCAAGGGCGAAGGCTTCCTGAAAGACGCCTATCGCCATCTGCTCGCACAACATGAAAAGCGGGTCGAGGCCGTGCTGGGCAGCGCCGACAAGCAGCTGCTGCTCGGCCTTCTGGATAAACTGACGACCCTGGCCTAGGGCTTACGGCCTAGTGTTTCCTGGCGGCATCGGGATTCTCGATCAGCAGGGCGATGCCCTGTCCGCCACCGATGCAGGCCGAAGCCACGCCATAGCGCAACCCGGACCGCTTCAGCTCCCGCGCCACCGTCACCGACAGGCGCACGCCCGTGGCACCCAGCGGATGGCCAATGGCAATCGCCCCGCCATTCACATTCAGTTTCTCGCGCGGAATGTTCAGCGCCCGCATGCAGGCCATGACCTGGGCACCGAAGGCTTCGTTGATCTCGAAGCGGTCGATCTGGTCCACGGAGATACCAGCCTTGGCACAGAGCGCCTGGATCGCCGGCACCGGGCCGATGCCCATGATTTCCGGCCGCACACCCACACTGGCGCCCGCCACCACGCGGCCGAGCGCAGTGCGGCCCTTGGCGCGGAGATAATCGCCGGACACGACAATAGCCGCAGCGGCGCCATCCACCACGGCAGATGAGTTGCCGCCGGTCTGCACGCCGCCGAAGGCCGGCCGGATCTTGGCCAATGCCTCCACCGGAGAGGGCCGCACATGGGTGTCTTCGGTGACTTCCGGCGTCTTGCGGTTCATCTTGATGCCGCGGCTGTTATAGCCGGGCAAGGCGAATTCCTCGCTGGCGACCGGCGCAATCTCGCCCCTGAAATAGCCGTCTGCTTTTGCCTTCACCGCGCGGTCGAAACTTTCGGCAGCGTAAGAGTCCACTTCCTCGCGGGTGATCTGGTATTCGCGCGCCAGATTCTCTGCCGTGTCCCCCATCATGATGCCGGGTGCCGGATCGATCAGGGCTTCCCAGAGGAAATCCTTGAACTCCACCTGGCCCAGGCGGAAGCCATTGCGATGGGTATAGGCCGCCACCGGATTGCGGCTCATCGATTCAGCGCCCACCACCAGGCCGGCCTCGGTCTGGCCCATGGCAATCTGGCCGGCAGCCTGCATGATCGCCTCGATACCGGTGCCGCAGACGCGCTGCACCAGATGCGCCGGCACTTCAATCGGCACACCGGCATAGAGCCCGACATGGCGCGGCAGCATATAGGCATCATAGGAGGCCTGCGCCATGTTGCCGGCCACCACGGTGCCGATATCGGCGGCCGGCATCTCAGCCTTTTTCAACACTTCCTTGGCCACCTTGATACCGAGATCAATCGGCGACACATCGGCCAATGCGCCCATATAGTCGGCAAACGGCGTGCGCACGCCGTCCAGCAGCCAGATATCGTCATAGGCTTGGGCGAGACCGGGTTTAGGCGACATTGGCGATTCTCTCGTTGGCAGTGATGACACGGGGAGACGGTTGGGCGGCATACAGGTCGGCAACCAGTGCGGCGCGGTGATCGAGCACGGCACGCTGGTTGATCGACCCCTTGTCGGTGACCTCGCCGACATCCAGCGAGGGCATTTCGTCCATCAGGACAATGCGCTCGATGCGACTGGCGCTGCCGGTGGCCTGCTGCGCAAAACTCGCCAGCAGCTCGGCGAAACGGCGGCGGACATGGGGGTCATGAGCAATCTGCGCAAGCCCGGCAGTGGCCGGCAGATCGGGGCAGAGCGCACGGCAGTTATCGAGATCCAGGATCACCAGGCCGGCGAGAGTGTCGCGATCATGGCCCGCGATCACCACATCGCGCACGAAGGGCGCGAAATGGGCGATGAAACGGGCGCGCAACGGCCCGACACTGACCCAGGTGCCGCTGGTGAGCTTGAAATCTTCCGAGATACGGCCATCGAACATCAGGCCCTTTTCGGGCTTGTCTGCATCTATGAAGCGGGCGGCATCGCCCATCTTGTAATAGCCATCCTCATCAAAGGCCTTGCCGCTGACCTCGGGCATGCGCCAGTAGCCCGGCGTGATGTTGGGGCCGCGCACGCGCACTTCCAGTTTCTGGCCATTCGGCACCAGCTTCAGTTCCAGACCCGGCACCGGCAGGCCGATGATGCCGGAGCGGTCAACCGGCCAGTTGGCACAGAGCGCAAAGGGCGCCGTTTCAGTGGAACCCAGGCCGCTGATAATCGGAATGCGCATGCCGATGGTCTCGACCGCCAGGTCTTCCATCGCAGTCCAGACATGCTGCGGCAGGGCCGCACCGGAAAAGAAGATCATCTTCAGGCGGCTGAAGAAGGTCTCGCGCAGGGCCCTGTCGTCCCGCAGATACGGCACCAGCATTTCAAAGCCCTTGGGGACATTGAAATAGACGGTTGGCGCGATCTCGCGCAGATTGCGCACCGTGCGTTCGATCAGGGCCGGCACCGGCTTGCCATCGTCGATATAGAGCGAACCGCCGTTATACAACGTGATGCCGATATTGTGGTTGCCACCGAAGGTGTGGTTCCACGGCAGCCAGTCGATGAAGACCGGCGGCTCCTCGGCAAAGACCGGCAGCGACTGCGCGATCATCTGTTGATTGCTGCACAGCATGCGCTGGGTGTTGATCACGCCCTTTGGCATGCCGGTGGAGCCAGAGGTGAACAGGAATTTCGCCACCGTATCCGGCGTGACAGCGGCATGGGCATGTTCGACCGCTTCACCCGGCTGCGATGTCAATAGCGCATCGAAACCGGTCACGGCCCGGCCGCTGATCGGATTGACGGTCACTACGATTTCCACATCCGCCGGAACAGCGGCGTTGAGCGCGGCGGCATAGCGTGCGCCATCATTGGCAAAGACCATGCCGGGCTTCAGCAGGCCAAGCACATGCTTGAGTTTGGCATGGTCGGTCGACACCAGTGCATAGGCCGGGGAAATCGCCGCCGAAGGCACACCGACATACTGCGCCGCCAGCGCCAGCTGCACATGTTCCAGATCGTTGTCGGACAGGATCGCTACCGGGCGCTCGGCTGACAGCTTGCGGTCCAACAGTGCCTGGCCGATGGCGCGCACATTGCGCAGCAGATCGGCATAGGTGAGCCGGCGCCATGTTCCGTCAACCGCTCGCTGCGCCATGAAGGTACGCTCAGGGGCCAGTTTGGCCCAGTGCAGCAGGCGTTCGGTCAGCTTGTCGGGATAGGCATCCAGCGGCTCAGGCGAGCGCATCAGGATGGTGCCATCCGGCAACCGGGTGAATTCAGTATCGGCGCGGCCATAATTGACCTGGCGATGCGGATGACTCATACGCAACAACTCCTCCCGAGTCCGTTCTGTCGCCCTCTCATGGGGCCCCCTCTGCTGGGGTACGGCCGCCGCGGTACGCGCGGTCGGGCCGGTAGCCTTACTTCTTACCGACCTTGCCGGCGCGCTTTTCGAGAAAATCCTTGATCCGCGTCTTGGCTTCGATATCGGCCTGGGCGATGGATGAGATCATAGCCTCCATCATGTAGCCGGCCTCTGGCGAGCTGTCGGCAATGCGCGGCAGTGCATGCATGACGGCGAAATTGGTCATCGGCGCATTGGCGGCAATCTTCTGCGCCAGTTCCATCGCCTTGGCCATGCCTTCACCCGGACCGACCAAGTATTGCGACAAGCCAAGCGTATGGCCTTCTTCGGCGTTATACACGCGGCCGGTCAGCATCATGTCCATCATGCGTGCCGTGCCGATCAGCTTTGGGATGCGCACCGAGCCACCGCCGCCAACAAAGATGCCGCGCTGGCCTTCAGGCAATGCATAGAAAGCCGAGGCTTCGGCCACTCGCACATGGGTGGAAGCCGCCAGCTCCAGGCCGCCGCCGATCACGGCACCATGCAGCACCGAGATCACCGGCACCTTGCCGAACTGGATATGGCGGAAAGACTCATGCCACATGCGCGAATGAAATACGCCGTCGGTGGATGACAGTTCCTGCGTCGCGCTCAGGTCAAGGCCGGCTGAGAAATGCTCGCCCTCGCCATCCAGTACCACCGCCCTTACACCGGTTGGCGGATTGAGGAAAAATGCCTGCAGACCGAGAACCGTGACGTTGTCCAGGGCGTTCCGCTTTTCCACGCGCTGCAGCTTCAGCACGGCGATATCACCCTCGATGCTCACACTGAGCGTCGGCGGCAAACCGAGATTGGCGGCGGTATGACG
Organism: Ferrovibrio terrae; assembly: GCF_943371255.1. Lineage (GTDB taxonomy): Bacteria > Pseudomonadota > Alphaproteobacteria > Ferrovibrionales > Ferrovibrionaceae > Ferrovibrio > Ferrovibrio terrae_B. The sequence continues at coordinate 27,024 of NZ_CALRUC010000040.1, forward strand.
GTCAACAGGATCGAGACGCATGGCGTTTATCTTTTTTGCTTCGTTCATAATTGTTATGAAGCATAACGATTTCTGCCGGGATGGCAAGATGACAGAATTCCGGCTGAAAACTTATATTTTCAGGGTCCGGGCTTTCATGAAAAAGGCAAACCGGCGCCGCAGCCAGATCCGTATCATCTGACTGGCGCCAGGCCAGAGGCTTTAGGTCAGGTCCTTCAGCGGGGCGCTAACCCACCGATATGGAGCCGTCCTCGGCGATACGCTTGGTGGCGCCCTTGCGGGAATGCGAGGTCTCACGCAATTGCCGCTCGACCGCCTCGAAGACATGAGTCACCACGGCGAGCTGGTCACCCTTGGATTCACGCCGCGCTTCGCTGTCCTTCACCACGATGACCGGACGGCCGCGCAATTCGACTTCAACCGAGATGGCCAGCGGGAGCTTGGCGCCGCCGGCACTGCGATGCGGAATTTCAGCAACCACACGGCAGCCAATGATATGGGCATGTTGCTGCAATCTTTCGACCCGTTGCCGGATCGCTGCCTCAAGGGCAGGCGAGCTTTCCATGTTGCGAAAGACAATCTGTAGCGGCCGTTCCATCCCGGTCTGTGCCATGCGACATCTCCCTTTGCTTCGCTCAAATCTTACAACCCTTTCCGCGTCGACATGTTCCTAAAAACAATGCCGCAGTCTGATTAACTGCGAAAAATGCAGTAACCTCACAACCAGGCCGCATTCGCAGCTTCCATTCGGAACGTCCCCGGGGGCAGTGCGTTTACCTGTGTCACTGCAACACACAGGAGCACACCATGGACAAGGATCGCATCGAAGGTACGGCCAAGCAGATCAAGGGCAACCTGAAGGAGGGCGTCGGTCGCCTGACCGGTGATGCCAAGCTGAAAACCGAAGGCAAAGCCGATCAGGTCGAGGGCAAGCTGCAGAATGCCGTGGGCGGCGCCAAGGATGCCGTGCGGGACGCAGTGAAAAAGCACTGAGCCGCTATAACGCCCGATCCCCAAGAAAACCGGGCCCTAAGGGGTCCGGTTTTTTTTGTTGCCTGCTTGTTACCCGCGCCTGTGATTGGCGGGTGAAACGCCCAATTAGATGGCAACCCAAGGCAGATAATTGCCGCCATTCTGAGCCATATCCAGCCTGACTCGATCAAAATAAGTGACTGAACTCTGGCACTTTTCTTGCGTATACAGCTTGCATACAGAAACCAGGCCAGGCCACTTTTCCTATGTCAGTCCCGATTTCCGCCCCAGCGCCCGCTGTGGCTTTGGCTATCACCGGCGCCAGCGGCTTCATCGGCCTGAATGTGGTCGAACAGGCACTTGCCGCCGGTCGCCGCGTGGTGGCCTTCGATCTGCAGCCTTTGCCGGAAGCCGCAAAACAGGCCTTTGCCGCTCTGCCCGGCACGCTGGTCGAACATGTCGGCGATCTCACCGTGGCGACGGATCGTGCCCGCTTCCTGGCAGAACCCGGCATCGATGCCCTGATCCAGGCCGCCGCCATTACACCCGATGCCGCGCGCGAGCGCGATGCGCCGGGCTCTGTCTTCGCCATCAATACAGCCGCCGCGCTGGACTGCATCAGCGAAGCTGTGGCGCGCGGCATCCCGCGCATTGTCGCCGTTTCGTCGGTATCGGCCTATGGCATGGTGCCTGACGATCTCGCTGCTATCGACGAAGACACCCCGCTCAACCCGTTCAATCTCTATGGCTTGTCGAAACTGGCGCTGGAGCGCGGCCTGGTCCGGCTGCAGCAACTCAAGCCCTTCAACCTGACCATCGCCCGTCTCAGCCCGCAGTTCGGTCGCTGGGAATGGCGCAGCGGTAAGCGCGATGCGCTATCGGCCCTGCTGCAATGCCTGGCACTGGCCCGCAGCGGCCGCGAGGTGGTACTGCCGCGCGACGTCACCATCGACTGGCTCTATGCCGCCGATGCCGGCCGCGCCCTGCTGATGCTGGCCGATGCCGGCACCGTGCCGTTTTCTGTCTGCAATATCGGTTCCGGCCGGCGCTTCCTGATGTCGCAGTGGTGCGAGCAGATCGCACAAGCCGTGCCCGACTTCCAATGGCGAGTTGCCGCCAATGAAGCCAACGTCATCGTCAATCCGGGTTTCAACCGCGCACCGCAGAACATTGCGCGCATGGCCACCATCGGCTGGCAGCCCGCTCTCGGCCTGACGGCCGCCTTCGCTGATTACAGCACTTTCATCACCCGTCACCCCGCCTTTGCCCCGGAACAGCAATGGCTGGCTGCACCCTGATTACGCGTCATCCGAAGATCCAACCCACGGAGCCTGTCATGACCATGTTACATCGTCGCGTTTTCCGCCCGCTCAGCCTGTCGCTGGCCGTCATTGCCACTCTTGGTGCTACAGCGCTCACCAAACCTGCCGCTGCGCAGACCACGGTGAAATGGGCCTATGTCTACGAACCCGGCGAACCGCACCACAAGGGTGCGGTCTTCGCCGCCGAGCAGATCGAGAAGCAGACCAACGGCAAGTACAAGATCCAGCTCTTCCCCTCGGCCGTGCTGGGCAAGGAATCCGACCTCAACCAGGGACTGTCGCTCGGCACCGTCGACATGACGATCAGCGCCGCCAGCTTCCAGGCGCAGGTGGCCAAGCGCATCGGCGTCGCCTATTTCCCCTTCGTGTTCCGCGATTTCGATCATGTGATGGCCTATGCCCGCAGCGACATCTACAAGGAATTCGCCGAGGATTACCGCAAGGCCACCGGCAACCATATCGTGGCACTGACCTATGCCGCCGAGCGACAGGTCACCTCCAACAAACCGGTGCTCAAGCCTGAAGACATGCGCGGCCTGAAGATTCGCGTGCCGGATGCCGCCGCCTACATGGCCTTCCCCAAAGCACTGAGTGCCAATCCGACGCCGATCGCGTTGGCCGAGGTGTATCTGGCGCTGCAGAGCGGCGTGGTCGATGCGCAGGAGAACGCCTTCAACACCATCTGGTCGCGCAAGTTCCACGAAGTGCAGAAGCACATCATGCTGACCGGCCATGTGATCGACTCGCTGAACTCGATCATCAGCGGCGGCCTGTGGGCGAAACTCTCGGCCGATGACCGCAAGGTCTTCGTCGCGGCGATGCAGGCCGGCGCCCTGCTGGCCAGCCAGCAGATCCGCGAACAGGACACCCAGCTGATGAACGAGATCAAGAAGCTGAATGTCACCACCATCCATCCCGTCGACAAGGAAGCCTTCCGCAAGGCCGTGCTGGCCAACTCCAAACCGGAGGATTTCGGATATCAGCGCAATGATTACGACCGCATCCTGGCATTGAAGTAAGGCAGGCGCCGGGAATGATCGAAACCAAACACCCTCCCGGCATTGAAGAGGCCGTGCTCGATGAGCACGGCCAGTTCAACGTTGCCGATGCCGAAGTCGACCTGAAGCCCTACCGCTTCGAAGATTGGCTCGCCATGGGCATCTTCTGGGTGCTCGGCACCACGGTCTTCTATCAATTCTTCACCCGCTACCTGCTCAACGACTCGGCCGCCTGGACCGAAGAGATCGCGCGCTATCTGTTGATCTGCGTCGTCTTCATCGGCGCGGTCGGCGCCGTGCGCAAGAACAATCATATCCAGGTCGATTTCTTCTATCACATCCTGCCGGCAAAGCTGGTGCGGGGCATGTCGACCATGATCGACCTGCTGCGCATCAGTTTCTTCGCCTATGCCTGCTGGATGACCTGGAACCTGATCCAGCGCATTGGCTTCCAGCCGATGTCGGTGGTCGATCTGCCGATGGGCATTGTCTACAGCGTGGTTCTGCTGGGCTTCGTGATGATGACCGGCCGCGCCGTGCAGGTTGCCATCACGCATTGGCGCCAGGGCTACAGCGTGCTTGAACGCCCCGACACGAACTGAGGTTTACCGTGAGTGCCACCGCCTTCAAGCTGATGTTCCTGGCCCTGATGGGCTCAGGGATTCCCGTCGCCATCGCCATGGCCGGTGCCGCGCTGATCTACATCATGAGCACCGGCATTGCGCCGGATTTCGTGGTGATTCACCGGATGTTTTCCGGCCTCGACAGTTTTCCGCTGCTGGCCGTGCCGTTCTTCATCCTTGCCGGTAACCTGATGAATTCGGCCGGGATCACCAACCGTATCTATAATTTCGCACTCGGCCTGGTCGGCTGGATGCGCGGCGGCCTGGGTCATGTGAATGTGGTCGGCTCGGTGATCTTTGCCGGCATGTCGGGCACTGCGGTGGCCGATGCCGCGGGCCTCGGCACCATCGAGATCCGCGCCATGAAGGAACATGGCTATGACGTGGAGTTTGCCGTCGGCATCACGGCGGCGTCTGCCACGCTGGGGCCGATCATCCCACCATCCCTGCCCTTCGTGATCTACGGCATGATGGCCAGTGTTTCGATCGGCCAGCTGTTCCTGGCTGGCATCCTGCCCGGCGTGGTGATGGCGGCCCTGATGATGCTGACCGTCAGCTTCTTTGCCTGGCGCAACCAATGGGGTGGCGACATTCCGTTTGAATGGCGGCGCATCCTGGGCGTGTTCACCGAACTCGCCGTGCTGATCCTCATGCCCACGCTGGTTTTCTTCGCCATCGACTGGGGCGCCCCGCCGCGGACGACCGTGATCGTCGCGCTGGCCCTGCTGCTGGTGATGGACAGGGTCTTCCGCTTTTCCGCCGTGCTGCCGCTGCTGACCCCCATCCTGCTGATCGGCGGCATGACCTCGGGACTGTTCACTGCCACCGAAGGCGCCATTGCCGCCTGCGTCTGGGCCCTGTTCCTCGGGCTGGTCTGGTACCGCACGCTGAACTGGAAGATGTTCGTCAAGGCATCACAGGAAACCGTGGAGACCACCGCGACGGTGTTGTTCATCGTGTCGGCGGCGTCCGTCTTCGGCTGGGTGCTGGCCGCGTCGCGCACCACCGAAATGATTGCCCAGTGGGTGCTGGATTTCACCAGCAACCCGATGATGTTCCTGCTGCTGGTCAACATCCTGATGCTGTTTGTCGGCTGCTTCCTCGAACCCACCGCCGCCATCACCATCCTGACGCCGATCCTGCTGCCGATCGTGCTCAAGCTCGGCATCGATCCGGTGCATTTTGGCCTGGTGATGGTGCTGAACCTGATGATCGGCCTGCTGCATCCGCCGATGGGGCTGGTGCTGTTCGTGCTGGCGCGCGTCGCCAATCTCAGCCTCGAACGCACGACGATGGCCATCCTGCCATGGCTGGCACCCTTGCTGCTCAGCCTTGGGCTGGTAACCTACTTCCCCGCGATCAGCCTGTGGCTGCCGCAGCTGCTGAAATGAACCGAGGCTCATTGTGCTGAGACAAAATACCCTGAAACCCCGCCTGCTCGCCGGTGAACAGGTGCTCGGCCCCTGGGTGACGCTGGACAACGCGGCCACCAGTGAAATCTTCGGCCTCGCCGGCTTCGATTTCGTCATCATCGACCAGGAGCACGGCCGCGGCACGCCGGAAACCCTGATCGGGCATCTGC